>NZ_JBVKAE010000037.1:37682-89550 GCF_055598845.1 Amycolatopsis sp. NPDC039088
GGAGGGGGGGGGGGGGGGGGGGGGGGGGGGGGGAGGGGGGGGGGGGGGGGGGGGGGGGTGGGGGGGGGGGGGAGAGGGGGGGGGGGGGGGGGGGGGGGGGGGGGGGGGAAACCCCCCCCCACCACTCACGAGCCGATCAGGTATCCGCGCCGCGGAAGTCTTCCGGCGAGACGGAGTCGAGGAACTCGCGGAACTTCTCGACCTCGTCCTCCTGCTCGTCGGGGATGATGAGGCCCGCTTCCTCCAGCACCGCGTCCACGGCGTGGATCGGGACCCCCACCCGCAGCGCCAGCGCGACCGAATCGCTCGGCCGCGCCGAAACCCGGATATCCCCGTCGAAGACCAGTTCCGCGAAGAACGTGCCTTCCTTCAGGTCGGTGATGACGACCTGCTCCAGCTCTCGGCCCAACGCTCCGATGACCTCCTTGAGCAGGTCATGGGTGAGCGGACGGGCCGGGCGGACTCCCTGCTGCTCCAAGGCGATGGCGGTGGCCTCGACCGAGCCGATCCAGATCGGCAGGTAGCGCTCGCCTTCGGTTTCCCGCAGCAACAAGATCGGCTGATTCGCGGGTAACTCCACCCGCACGCCGACGACGCGCATCTCGCTCATCGGGCTTCGCCTCCCTCTCGTGCGCACGGGCTGCAACGCTTGTCTCGACGACCAAGCGACGGCGATCCCGACGCTACCCGTCTTCCGAGCGCTGTGCTCGCTGTCCAGACATTCTCGGTTCGCTCGCGGCAAACCCAACTCTCACGGTACGGCATAGGGTGCCGAACATTCAGTCATTGACAAGTGACCTCACAACGGTTCCGGCTCCCCGGGAGCCGTTCAGCCGCCCGTGACGGCCCGTATTCCGGCCTTCACCAAGAGCGTATGTAACGCCACGGTCAGCGCGGCGAGCTCGCGGACGACCTCGTCACCCCTCGCTTGCGCGTCCTCGTCACGGTGCCGATACACCGGGGTCACGATCTGCTCCAGCAGACCGACTTCGCGGTCGGCCGCGGCCCGGAAGGCACGCAGATGTCTCGGCTCGATACCGAATTCGGTCATCGCCTTCACGGTCTTCGCCACGAGGACCGCGTCGGGGTCGAAGAACCCCGCAGCTCCCGGGCGGACTAGACCGTATTGCCGCAGCTCAGCCAGGGTGGCGGCGTCGATGCCGGCCTGGCGGAGTAGATCTTCCTCGGTCAGCCTCAGCTCGCGGTCGCTCTCGAAATCCCCGGGGGACGGCAGTCCGCCGTTCTCCCCCGGGGCTTCGAGCGAAACGAGTTTCCGCGGCGGTTTGGGCCCCACCGCCGACGGCGCGGCGCCCTGATCCGCCGCGTCCAGCTGTTCCTTGATGACCTTCAGCGGAAGGTAGTGATCCCGCTGGGCGGACAGGACGAACCGCAACCGCTCCACGTCCGCCGGAGCGAACTGCCGGTACCCGGACGGGGTCCGGCCCGGCTGGACCAGACCCTCCGCCTCGAGGAACCGGATCTTGGAGATGGTGACATCGGGGAAGTCGCCGCGCAGCTGTGCCAGCACGGCCCCGATGCTCAACCCATCGCGCTGCGACGCATCCCGATCAGGCCGCCCGGCCGCCGTCACTGTGCCCCCTGGCCCCCGTGACCCGGGCCGGTCAGGAAGACCAGGCGGAACTTGCCGATCTGAACCTCGTCGCCACCGGCGAGGACGGCCTGGTCGACCGGCTCGCGGTTGACGTAGGTGCCGTTGAGGCTGCCGACGTCGATGACGACGAACTCGCCACCCTCACGGCGGAACTCCGCGTGCCGCCGGGAGACCGTGACGTCGTCGAGGAAGATGTCGCTGTCCGGATGCCGTCCCGCACTGGTGGTGTCGCGGTCCAGCAGGAAGCGCGAACCCGCGTTCGGGCCCCGCTTGACGACCAGCAGGGCGGAACCCGCGGGCAGCGCGTCCACACCCTGGACAGGGGCCTCGGCAGCCGGAGGAGCCTCAGTGCCTTCGACGTCGGCCAGGAAGTCGGCCCGGAAGACAGAAGTCCGCTCCGGAGACTGCTCCGGGGGAACGCCGGGCCCGTCGTTCGTGCTCACCTGAGCTCTCCTAACGCATGTGTGTTGCCACTACTCAAGAACGTGTAGAGGACAAACGTACCGTGCCTGATCGAATCTCCGGTCCGCGGCTCCCCCTACTCGGAGCGGACGGCCGCGGCCTGCGGCTATTCCTTGATCAGCGCCTGGTAGGCCTCGGCCTCGAGCAGGGAATCCACCGTGCTCGCGTCGTCGAGGCGAAGCTCGATCAGCCAGCCCTCGCCGTAGGGGTCGCTGTTGATCAGCTCGGGCGACTCGGTCACCGCGTCGTTGACCGCGACCACCTCGCCGTCGAGCGGGGCGAACAGCTCCGAAACGCTCTTGGTCGATTCGACCTCGCCGAACGCGTCACCCGCGCCGACCTGCTTGCCGACCTCTGGCAGCTCGACGAACACCACGTCACCGAGCTGGTCCTGCGCGTACTCCGTGATGCCCACGCGCACGAGCCCTCCGTCGCGCACGGAGACCCACTCGTGCTCCTCGGTGTAGCGCAGTTCTTCTGGAGTGGACAACGCCGCTCCCCTTTCTGGGTGCCCTCACTCGAAACCGACGCGCGAAGTTTCGCATCCCGCCGGGCCACGCGCCCGGCGCCTCCCGGAAGCTAGGCCGACCGCAGCGCCCGCACCGTCTGTACGACGTACAACACGCCCGAATAGACGTACAGCACGGCACCCCAGGCCGTGAACGCGTACCCGATCGGGCGGGCGATCGCGGCGATGTCGGATCCACCCTGGGTGAGCAGCAGGAACGGGAAGGCGTACATCAGCACGAAGGTGGCGCCCTTGCCGATGTAGGTGACCTCCGGCGGGGCGAATCCGCGGTGGCGCAGGAGCAGCACGCAGACGCCCAGTACGGCCTCGCGGACGACCAGCGGGACCACCAGCCACCACGGGACGATGTCGCGGATCAGGAAGGCGACGAGCGTCGCGAGGATGTAGAGCCGGTCGGCGGCGGGGTCGAGCAGCTGCCCGAGCCGCGACATCTGGTTGAGCCAGCGGGCGAGTTTGCCGTCGAGCCAGTCGGTGAGCGCGCTGAACACGAGCAGCGCGAGCGCCCAGCCGTCCTCCTTCGGGCCGAGGAGCAGCCACAGGAAGACCGGCACCCCGGCGAGCCGGAGTATCGAAAGCATGTTGGGAACGTTCAGGGCCTGCCGCAGCAAAGAGGGCTCTTCGCTGGTCACGCTCGGTTCGGGGGGCGTACTCACCAGCGCAGCCTATCCAGCGACGGCAGGTCCTCCGGCGTCAGCTGGCCCGGGTGTGGCTCCAGCCGCGGCGTTGCAGGTCCGCGCTGGTCAGCGCCACGGGCCTGCCCCGGTGGTCGGTACCCATCCAGCGGGTGTGCCCGGCGGAACTCTCCAGGACGTACGGGCGGCCGCCGCACCAGACGACGGTGCACGGTGCCGTGGGCGGCAGCTCCGCGCTCGCCGGTGCGGTGGCCTCGAATGACGCGGGATCGTTCTGTTCGTCGGTCTTCATCGCTCTCACGGTTTCGGGTGACGGGGACTGGGACACGCCGGAGCGCTCACTTGTCTTTTCGGCAGAACAGGGGCCGGCGTTAACGGCCCTGCCCCGGATTCGTCCGATCGATTCGCGACGACAGCGGTGTGTTGTCGCGCCGTGAACGGCATGTTAATTGTCCACAGTGGACAGTTATTTGGCGGTCCTCGCGTACCGCCGCGCCGAGGGCGCGATAACCTGCCGCGCATCGAACGTGGCTCAATGCCACGACATCGGGTCCGGCCGGGTCAGAATGGGCCGGCCACGACCGGCCGACGAAAGGATCGCCTTGCCCGTCTCGACGACCACGGGATCGTGGCGGCGACTGATCGCGGTCTGCGTCGCCGCCGGAATCCTCGCCGCCTGTTCGGGCGAAGGCCCGCCACCGCCCGTCACCTCCACGCCGGCTCCCCCGGCCACTACGTCGCCTTCGAGCATGTCCAGCGCTTCGGTGCCGCCGATCCCTTCGCAGACCGCGCCGGCATCGCCGGCTGCCCCGAATCCCGCCCCCAAGCCGAAACCCGCTGAACCGGTACAGGGTTCGTGCGGCACGGTCACCGCGGCGAGCGGGCTGACCCTGCAGGTGCTCAACGGGCCGGGGGTCTCGTGCGCGGACGCGACCGGGATCGTCGGCTCGTTCCACAAGAGGATCGCCGGACGCCAGTCCGCCGGCTCGGACGAACCGGTCAGCGAGACCGTCGACGGCTGGTTGTGCGTTTCCGGCGCACCCGCCGCGCAAGGCGGCACCAGTTGCAGCAAGGGCGAGCAGAACGTGTTCGCCGCCGTTGTCCCCGTCGAATGAACCGTCCCCGAAAAGAAGGGCCCATGAAGAGCCTCTCCATACTCCCCGCAGCGGTCGCCGTCGTCCTGCTGAGCGGCTGCGGGGCCGACCCGGCACCCTCGGCCGCGCCGGCGTCGTCCTCCCCCGCTCCCGCCGCCGACCAGGCACTCACCGGAACTCCCTGCGGTGAGATCACCGGATTCCAGGGCGCGAAGAACAAGGTCGTCGCCCGCGGGAAGACCGAATGCGCCGAAGCGACACAGGTGCTCACGGACTACTTCGCCAAGTTGACGCCCGCCGAAGCCAACTCGCCGCAGGGGCCCGGCCCGGTGGTGATCGGCGCGTGGACGTGCGGGAGCGGGCCGAACGATCCGGTGACGAGTTGCTCGACCGAGGACGAGCGGCAGATCGAAGCGACCCGGCTCTGAGCGCCCGGCGACGTCAGTTCCGCCGACGCCGCCGCCGGACCGCGTCCAGCCGGTACAGGACGCCAAGGCCGACCGCCATGCCCAGCAACACCACACCGAACAGGCCGACCACCGACAAGGACCAGATCAGCGAGGACTTCGACCGGTAGACGAATCCGTCGCCGGCGAAGATCCTGTCACCCGCGGCAGCCTTGTCACCCTCGATATTTCCGCGACCGGTGCGCCCGTCGTCGAACCGCCACTCTCCCGAACAGAAGGGAATCAGACCGCTCATCGGCGCTCCCCCTTCGGCGCATCCCGAAATCCCGGTGACCGTGACTTCCTCGCCGGTATTCAATTCACGCACGTAGGCACCGAAGTGTCCCCAGACGACACACAGCAGGAAGACGTACGGGACACCGGCCAACAATGCCCGGAAAAGAACCCTGGAATTCTGTGGCTTGCCCGGCACGAATTTCCCTTCCTCGAATCACTGGAGGGTCAACCACGCTTCATGGTCGCGTTCCCCGACGAGGAGGTAGCCAGGCCGATAGCCGGGCGGGACCACGAAACAGACCAGCCCCCTGGTGCCGTCGAAAGCGCCCGGAGCGCCCGCGCAGCCTTCGACCCGCCGCGGCTCGCCGTGCTCGTCGGCGGACAGCCGCAGCGAGGTGTCACCCAGTCCGGTCGCCTCGACCCGAAGCGCGAGGACCCGGAAGTCGCTCAGCCACGCGGCGGCGCCTTCCGGCGGCTCCGCCGCGATCCCGGTCACGCGGAGAGACAGTCCCCCGGCCACGACGGTCCCCCCTCGTCCGACCGCCGGCGGATCCCCGGCCTCACGACCGTACTTCCACAGTTCCAGGACCGGACGTCCCGTCGCGTGATACGCCGTCTTGCCGAACCCGACCGGCGTCAGCACGACGAACGCGGCCAAGCTGACACCGGCCAGGAGCGACGGAATCGCTCTGTGCGTCCCCAGGGGCGACGACAGCGGCCGGCGTAGCCGCCACGCGACCACGACACCGAACGCGAAGAGCAGGCCGCCCAGTGACATCGCGACGGTCTTCTCCCAGGTGTGATGGGCCTCCACCTCGGCGGTCGCGCCGCGCACGGACAGCACCCGGTCCGTCAGCGAGGAAAGCCGGGCGACCACGGGCTCCCCACGGTGGAATTCCCCGTTCACCGGCAGTTCGATCACGCGACGGTCTTCGGTGATCGCCCGGACCTCGTAGGTGGTGCGCGGACCGTTCTGTCCTTCGGTGATCGTGAAGTCCGACTCGCTGACCACCGCGCGCACGGCGTGGGTCCCGCCCAGCCCCTCGATGGCCCATCGACCGGCGAACGCCGCGAGGAACCCCAGAACGACTCCGAGCACGACCAGGACCGCCACGGCCCAGGTTCGCTCCTCGCTGCCGCGTGACTGCTCCTGGGATATCACCGATCACCCCCGCATGGTCGCTCCAGGGTAGGCATCGGCCAGCACGGCCGGGCACAGGATTTATGCCGACAAGATCTTCTCCCAGCCCCTTGTCACACCGAGTAAGAGTCGTCTAGACTCAAACTATGCTCACCAGGGACGAAGCCGTGATGGCGATCGAGAACGCGGCCGAAGCGGCGGCTCTGTTCGACACCGACCCGCGGCTCGCTCACCGTCACTACCGAGCGCTGGCCGCCGCGCTGCACCCCGACCGGAATCCCGGCGAACCACGCGCCCACAAGGCGGCCGCGACCCTCAATCGCCTTTACGACGACTGGAAACGCGGCCGCGGCCAGACGGTCACCACGGCGACGTCGGCCTACCACCTCACCCGCCCGCACGCGGTGGGCAGTGTCGCGACGACGTACCGCACCCCCGGACCTCATCTGGTCAAACTCGTCCGCGACCCGGCGCTGAACCCGCTGATCCACGCCGAGTGGGCGGCGTTGCGCACGCTCGACGCCTTCACCGAGCGTCACCGCTGGCTGCGCCCTTACTACCCGCGGCTGCTGGACACCTCAGGCTCGGTGGGGCGGGGCGAGCGGGCGTTCAGTGTCCTCGAGCCACTCGTCGACGGGTTCATCACGCTCGCCGACGTCGGGAAAGCCTTTCCGGACGGTCTCGACGGCCGCGATTACGCCTGGATGCACCGGCGTCTCCTGCGCGCCGTCGCGGGAGCACACCGGGCGGGCGTCGTCCATGGCCATCTGACCGCGGACAACGTGCTGGTCCATCCCGGACGGCACGGCATCGTCCTGATCGGCTGGTCCTTCGCCGTCGAAGACGGTGCGCTCCCGCTCGCGGCGGACAACTCCGTCGACTATCCACCCGAAGTCCACAAAGGACTGCCGATGACCTCGGCCACCGACGTCCACATGCTCCACCAGCTGATGCTTTCCCTGCTGGCGCCCGGAGAAACCCGCCAACGTGAGTTCGCCACGTGGTGCACCCAAGAAGCCCCGGGCCAACGGCCCGACGCCGTCGATCTGCTCGACGAATACGACGACCTGATCGGCGAGCTGTACGGCCCCCGCACCTTCCGACCCTTCACCATCCCCGAGACAGGAGCCTGACCATGGGACACGGACACTGGGACGACAACGCCTACGCCGCCGCGAAAACCTTCCGCGCGGCCAAGGGCGAGGACGATTTCGGCTACACCGCCGATCTCCGCTCCAAGCCCGCGAAAGAGTGGAAGGTCGCGCCCGCGCTCGATCCGCTGAACGCCGTCCGGGAATGCCGGGATTCGGCCGAGCACGCCGATTCGACGCCGATCGCGGTGCTGTTCGACGTCACCGGCTCGATGCGCCGGGTACCGCGGGTCATGCAGGGCAAGCTCGGCAAACTGCACGGCTTGCTGAAGCGCCGCGGCTATCTGGCCGATCCGCAGGTCCTGTTCGGCGCGATCGGCGACGCGGACAGCGACCGGGTGCCGTTGCAGGTCGGGCAGTTCGAATCGGACAACCGGATGGACGAGCAGCTGCGCACGATCTTCCTCGAAGGCGGTGGCGGCGGGCAGAAGAGCGAATCCTACGAACTGGCCGCGTATTTCATGGCTCGGCACGTGGTCACCGACGCTTGGCGGAAACGCGGCCGCAAGGGTTACCTGTTCCTCATCGGCGACGAGCTGAACAAGCCGGCGCTGGAAGCACGCCACCTCCGCCGGGTGATCGGTGACGATGTGCGGGAGGACATCGATCCCGCGTCGGTGTACCGGGAGCTCGCCCGCAAGTGGCACGTCTACTTCGTGCTGCCGAACCAGTCTTCGTACTACAACGACCCCGAGATCGGCGAGCACTGGAGCGGTCTGCTCGGCCAGAACTTCCTCAAACTCGACGACCCCGGCGCGGTGTGCGAGCTGATCGCGGCCACGATCGGGGTGGAGGAACAGGTCGTCGACGTCGACCGGGCGCTCGCCGATCTCGCGGACATCGGTTCGGCCGCCGAAAGCGCGGCGGTCGGCAAGGCGCTGGCGAAGCTCGGAAGCCGGACGGTCGTCACCTCGGCGGTGCCCGAACCCGGCGGTCCGGACCACGTGGTGCTGCGATGAGCCTCCTGGACGGGCACGTGGTGGTGGTCGGGCTCGGTTTCGGCGACGAAGGCAAGGGAGCCGTGGTCGACGCGCTCTGCGCCGACCGGCCCACCACCGCCGTCGTCCGGTTCAACGGCGGCGCGCAAGCCGCGCACAACGTCGTCGAGAACGGACGGCACCACACGTTCAGCCAATTCGGGGCGGGCACCTTCGCGGACGTGCCCACCCATCTGTCGCGATTCGTCCTGGTCGAACCGTTCGCGCTGGCCGCCGAAGCCCGGCAGCTCGAAACCGTCGGCGTCGCGGATCCGCTGTCGATGCTGAGCGTCGACGGACGAGCGCTGCTGACCACCCCGTTCCACATTCACGCCAATCGGGCGCGGGAGGACGCCCGTGGCGCGAAACGGCATGGCTCGTGTGGAAAAGGCATCGGCGAGACCGTCTGGTACTCGCTGCTGTCCGAGGCCGCCCCGGGTGACCGGGTGGAGAACCAGGAGGTGATCGGGACACCGGGCGAAGCACCCACGGTCGCCGACTGCACACGGCCGGCGGTGCTGCGGCGCAAGCTCGACGCGCTCGCGCGGTTCTACGCGCCGCTCGCCACCCCGCCGCACGGGGTGGGGGAATTGGTGGCGCTGTACCGCGATTTCGCGGACGCGGTGCGGATCACCGAAGGCGACGAAACGGGACGGCTCGCCGACAGCGGCCGCGTGGTCTTCGAGGGAGCGCAGGGGGTTCTCCTCGATCAGCACCACGGATTCCATCCGCATACGACGTGGTCCACGACCACCCCGCACAACGCCCGCGCACTGCTGGGCGGGCGTCGGCACACCGTACTGGGCGTGACGCGGACGTATCTCACCCGGCACGGCGCGGGGCCGCTTCCCACCGAATCCGCTTCCGTGCTCGCCCGTTTTCCCGAGGCGCACAACGACATCGGCGAGTACCAGGGCGCGTGGCGGGCGGGGCATCTCGACGCGGCGCTGCTGGACTACGCGATCGCGGCCTGCGAAGGCGTGGACGCGTTCGCGGTGACCCATCTCGACGCGGCGGGGCTGAAGGTCGTGGACGGCCCCGGCTCCCCCGCCGTCGACCTGCCGGATCCACTGGCCTGGTTCGGCGCGCGGCTGCCGGTCGCCGTCACCGGGTACGGCCCGGACAGGGCCGGTTACCGGGTCACGGAGGCAAGGTCGACAATCTACGCGTGATCGACTCGACTCCGGTGTCCGTCGACGTGCTGGTGGTGCGGTTCGACCCCGGCGCGCGGACCGTCCTGCTGGGAATCGCACCGCGTGCCGCGGAGCCATTCGAAGGGGAACTCGCCTTGCCCGGGGTGCTGCTCGGGCTCGGGGAACGGCTGAGGGACGCAGCGGGCCGGGCGGCGGTCACGAAACTCGGGCTGCCGCCGGACGCGCTCTCGGCGACGGGTCAGCTCGTCACCTTCGACGAGCCGAATCGAGACCCGCGCGGCCCGACTCTCTCCATCGCGCTGTGGGCCACCACCGTTCCCGCGCTCGGCGAGCACGGGAACGTGGTGTGGACTCCGCTGGACGCGGTACCGCCACTGGCGTTCGACCACGACCGGATCGTCGCGGACTGCCGCCCGCTGCTGGCCGACCGGCTGTGGCGGGACGTCGCTTTCACCGCCGGGCTGCTGGGACCGACCTTCACCACGGCGCAAGCGCTCGACGCGACCGAAGCGCTGACCGGGGACCGCCCCTATCCGGCCAATCTGGGCCGGATCATGGAGCGGGTCCCCGGGTTGCGCAGGACCACCGAGCACGCGGCCGCCCTCCCGAAAGGAGGACGGCCGCCTTCGCTGTGGCGTTGGGAGTGACGGATCAGATCCCGCAGGAGGACGCCGACCAGAACCGGCTGGAGCGGTGCGCCACATGCGTGTGATCGTCGTGGCCGGGGTAGCCCGGTCCGAGGATCTCACTGAACCCGTGGTTGCGGGCCTGCTTCGCCAGGCCGCAGAAGCCCTGCGAACCCGCGCCCAGGTCGACCGCGTCCCCGTAGAGGTGGCGGCTGTTCGTCGCCCCGCCGACCGCGTTGTTGCAGGCCACGCTGCGGAAGCCGCCGTTGACGTCGATCGGCCGGTCACCCACGGCGTGCCGCATCGCCTGCAGCTTCCACATCGACACCAGCGCGTTAGCCTTCGCCGTCGCGGCCGGGACGTTGCCGCCCGACCAGTCCGAGTTGCACCGGTTCAGTTCCGCGTAGGTGAAGTTGACCGGCGTGCAGTCGTTGTCCTGCAACTCGTAGATCTTCGCGAACGTGGCCGATCCGGCGATGCCGTCCGCGCCCAGCCCGTACGCCTGCTGGAACCGGGTCACGGCGGCCTTGGTACCCGCGCCGAACTGGCCGTCGAGGGCCAGCACGCCGCCGTAGCCGGGGTATCCGGCGACCCGGATCTGCAGCTGCCGGACGTCGTCGCCGGACGCGCCCTCGGACAGGGTGCGTCCCCAGGTGTAACAGGCGTCGGCGGCGGCGACGTCGCCCGCCGTCACCGGGCCCGGATCGGCGGCGGCCGGAGCGGCCACCGCGGTGCCGAGCCCGGCCACGAGGGCGAGCATCGGCAGGAGAAGACGAATGCGCATGACAGGAACACCTTTCAAGGCAGGGAAGGTGAGTCCCGTGACCCCCACGGGATGTCAACGATTCACTACCCGGGAGGCTAACGCGTCTTCAGCTGTCACACTGTGGGTCGTTCGACCCACACGGGCCCCGGCACGCAAATAGAGGACTAAATGCGTGCCGGGCGCACCGGAGGCGGTCAGCTCTTCAGCTGCGGAAAGTCCTCTTCGCGGAACTCCCCCGCCGGCCGCTCGCCGGTTTCGGTCTCGCGGCCCCGCAGTTCGACGCGGCGGATCTTGCCGGAGATCGTCTTCGGCAGCTCCGCGAACTCCAGCCGCCGGATCCGCTTGTACGGCGCCAAATGCTCGCGGCAGAAGGCCAGGATGGACACCGCGGTCCCGGCGGTCGGCTCATGCCCGTCGGCGAGGACGACGTACGCCTTCGGCACCGCGAGCCGGATCGGGTCGGGCGCCGGGACCACGGCCGCCTCGGCGACGGCCGCGTGTTCCAGCAGGACACTTTCCAGTTCGAACGGCGAGATCCGGTAGTCCGACGCCTTGAAGACGTCGTCGGTCCGGCCCACGTAGGTGATGTAGCCGCGTTCGTCGATCGATCCGACGTCGCCGGTGTGGTAGAAGCCGTTCGCGAAGGCCGCGGCGGAGCGTTCCTCGTCGTCCGCGTATCCGGTCATCAGCCCGACCGGGCGCTCGTCCAGGTCGAGACAGATCTCGCCCTCTTGCGCGCGCTCACCGGTGACCGGGTCGACGAGCGCGACCGTGAACCCGGGCAGCGGCCGGCCCATCGACCCCGGCACGACCTCCTGTCCGGGGGTGTTGGCGATCTGGACGCTGCTCTCCGTCTGGCCGAAACCGTCGCGAATCGTGACACCCCAAGCCTTCTCGACCTGGTCGATCACCTCGGGATTGAGCGGTTCGCCCGCGCCGACCACCTTGCTCGGCGGGGTCTTCAGCACGGACAGGTCCGCCTGGATCAGCATCCGCCACACCGTCGGCGGGGCGCAGAAACTGGTGATGCCGCAGCGCTGCATCTGCGCCATCAGGGAAACCGCGTCAAAGCGCGCGTAGTTGTAGAGGAACACCGTCGCTTCGGCGTTCCACGGCGCGAAGACGTTGCTCCACGCGTGTTTCGCCCAGCCCGGCGAGGAGATGTTGAGGTGGACGTCGCCCGGTTCGAGCCCGATCCAGTACATTGTGGACAGATGGCCGATCGGGTACGAGACCTGCGTGTGCTGCACCAGTTTCGGCTTCGCGGTCGTGCCCGAGGTGAAGTAGAGCAGGAGCGGGTCGTCCGCCGCGGTCGGCCCGTCCGGGGTGAACTCGTCGGGCTGGTCGTAGGCGTCCACGAAGGACTGCCAGCCTTCGACCTGCTGGCCGACGGCGATCCGGGTGTAGCCGCCGTCGACGTTCTCGAACTTGTACGCGTCGGCGGAGCGGATCACCACGTGTTTCGCCGCGCCCCGCTCGACCCGGTCGGTGAGGTCCGCCGGGCCGAGCAGGGTCGAGGCCGGGATGATGACCGCGCCCAGTTTGATCGCGGCCAGGATCGTCTGCCACAGCTCGCCCTGGTTGCCCAGCATGAGGATCAAGCGGTCGCCCCGGCGGACGCCGAGTGAGCGCAGCCAGTTCGCGACCTGATTCGACCGGCGGGCCATCTCCGGGTAGGTCCAGCGATTCTCGGCGCCGTCCTCTTCGACGATCCACAGCGCGTACCGATCCTGATTGGCCGGGTCGGCCGCGATGACGTCGAACCAGTCCAGCGCCCAGTTGAACTCGGCGGGCCGGGGCCAGGTGAACTCGCGATACGCGGTTTCGTAGTCCTCGCGATGGGTCTGCAGGTAGTCCCGCGCCTCGCGGAACGTGCGGTGTGCCTCCGAAGCGCTCACGTTCGTCCTCCTGGTCCGCCGGGTGGCCGCGGGTTCTTTCTACTCTCCCTTGAACTCCGGCGCGCGCCGCTCGAGGAAGGCCTGCACGGCCTCGCCGAGGTCCTTGCTGGGCAGGAACGCCGCGTTCCAGGCCGAGACGTAACGGAGGCCTTCGGCGACCTGGCGTTCGGTGTTGGCCGAAAGGACGTTCTTGGTGCCCTGTACGACCAGCGGCGGGTTGGCGGCGATCTCCTGCGCCATCTTGCGCGCTTCGGCCAGCAGCGTCTCCTGGTCCGCGTAGACGTCGTTCACCAGGCCGATCTTCTCCGCACGGGCGGCGTCGACGTCCTTGCCGGTCAAAGCCAGTTCGCGCAGGCGCCCCTCGCCGATGATCGGCGCGAGCCGCTGCAGGCTGCCGAGGTCGGCGACGATCGCGACCTTGACCTCGCGCACGCTGAACTTCGCGTCCGCGCTCGCCAGCCGGACGTCGGCGGCCGCGATCACGTCGACACCGCCGCCGATGCACCAGCCGGAAACGGCCGCGATAACCGGTTTGCGGCATTCCGCGATCGAGGACACGCTCGCCTGGAGGGTCTTGACCTCGTCGAGGAACTTCGTCCGCGGGCCCGCGAGCGCGTCGCCGCCGAGCATTTCGCCCCAGCTGGGCATCATCGCCGGCAGGTCGAGCCCGTAGGAGAAGTGCTTGCCGCTGCCGGTCAGCACGACCGCCCTGACCTGCGGGTCCGCGTCGAGCGCACGGAAGACGATCGGCAGTTCGCGCCAGAAGTCGGGCCCCATCGCGTTGCCCTTGGACGGGCCGAGCAAGGTTACTTCGGCGACGTGCCCGTCGATCTCCACCTTGAGCGAAACGAGATCGGGAAGACTGTCAGTCGTAGCGGTCATGGGGTCATCTTGACTCATGACATTGACAGGCTGCCAACGGCCACTGTGCCCAAGGGGGCCCGAGATGCTTTCCTGGTACTACCGAGTACTACCGGCGAGTACACGATGATCGACGAAGGACGGTGGGAGATGAGCCCGGCCAGCAGCGCCACCGCGGTCGCCGACCTGCCCGCACTGATCCCCGGACGGGAGCGGGAACGCTCTTCCCGGCCCATCGAGCTGTCGGGGTCCTTCACCCATGAAGGCCACCGGCTCGCCTACACCGAGTTCGGCTCCGGCGACCGGGTGGTCGTGCTCACCCACGGCATCATGCTGACCAGGCGGATGCACGCCCCACTCGCCCGCAGGCTGGCGCGCGCCGGCTTCCGGACCGTGACCCTCGACCTGCTCGGTCACGGCGATTCGGACCGCCCGACCGACTCATGGCTGTACTCGATGCCCGCGTTCGCGGAGCAGACCGTCGCGCTGCTCGACCATCTGGAGATCGACTCCGCGGTCGTCGGCGGGACGTCGCTGGGCGCCAACGTCGCGCTCGAAGTGGGTGTCGCCGCGCCCGAACGCGCGCTCGGCCTGATCGTCGAGATGCCCGTGCTGGACAACGCGATCGTCGCCGGGCTGATCACGTTCACGCCACTGCTCATGGCGGCCCGGTTCCTGCCGGTGACCGTGCAGGGGGTGGCGCTGGCCGCGAAGCTCGTCCCGCACGGCAACCAGTGGGTCGACGTGGTCACCGACACGCTGTCGCAGCAGCCCGCGTCGATGGCCGCGCTCCTGCACGGCGTGCTCTTCGGCCGGATCGCGCCGCCCAAGTCGATCCGGCGGAAGATCGAGACCCCGGCGCTGGTCATCGGGCACGAACGCGACCCGATCCACCCCTTCGGCGACGCCGACACGCTGGCCGCGGACATGCCGGCCGCCGAGTTCGTCCAGGCGAGGAGCCCGGTCGAACTGCGGTTCGATCCGAGCCGCCTGACCGAGGCCATCGCCGAGTTCTCGGCGCGCTGCCATGACCGCTGAACCGGCGCCAACCCGGGACGCGGGTGCGGAGGAACTGCGGACCGAACGGCTGTTCCTGCGCCGTCCCGTGCCCGAAGACCTCGACGTGATCTACGCCCTCCACACCGACCCCGAGGCCTGCGCGCACAACCCCTCGGACATGGTGGAGACCCGTAAGGACGCGGAACTGCTGCTGCTCCGCTGGTCGCACCAGTGGGACCGGTACGGCTTCGGGTACTGGACGGTCCGGCGGCGGGATTCGCCGGAGCCGATGGGGTTCTGCGGCGTGAAGATCGTCGGCTTCCGGCGGCACGCGGTCCTGAACCTCTTCTACCGGTTCTTCCCGGCCTCCTGGGGTGCGGGATATGCCAGCGAGGCCGCCACCGCCGCGGTGGACTGGGCGCGCACCCACCGGCCGGACGACCTCGTCATCGCCCGCGTCCGGCCGGAGAACATCGCGTCACAGCGGGTCGCCGTCCGGGCCGGTCTGATCCGGGCGAGCGACTTCGACACCCCAGGCGACGACGGGGCCGACTGGTTCTACATCTCCGACTGGGATCAGGAGAGCTGAGCCAGCCCCGCGACCGGGCCGAAGACGATCACCGCGGGCGGCCGAACCCCGGCCGCCGCCGCGTCCTCGACCACACTGTCCAAAGTGGATCGAAGAACCCGCTGCGTGCGCATCGTGCCGTCTTCGACGATCGCGACCGGCGTGTCGCCTGGCCGCCCCTCCAAGAGCGCCTTCGTGAACAGCGGAAGGCGTTCGACACCCATCATCAGCACGATCGTGCCGCGCATCTTCGCCAGCAGATCCCAGTCCACCAGCGACTTCTCGTCGTCCGGCGCGACGTGACCGGACACCACCACGACCTCGTGGGCTACCCCGCGGTGGGTCACCGGGACGTCCGCGGCGGCGGGCACGGAGAACGCGCTCGTGATACCGGGGACCATCGTCACCGGGATGCCCGCTTCGGCGCAGGCGAGGACCTCTTCGAAACCGCGGCCGAACAGGTACGGGTCGCCGCCCTTGAGCCGCACGACGAACTTGCCGGCCTTGGCCCGGTCGATCAGCGTGGAGTTGATCACGTCCTGGCTGGCGGCGCGGCCGTACGGGATCTTCGCGGCGTCGACGATCTCGACCTCGGGCGAGAGCTCGTCGAGCAGTTCGCGCGGGGCGAGCCGGTCGGCGACGACGACGTCGGCCCTGGCGAGGAGACGACGGCCGCGGACGGTGATCAGTTCCGGGTCGCCGGGGCCACCGCCCACCAGCGCGACGCCGGGAAGATCGCCGTGGGCCTCCGGCACGCGGCCGTCGGCGACGGTGCCGTCGCGGAGGCCGTCGAGGATGCTGTCCCGGACGGTGGCCGACCGCAGCGGCTCGCCGCCGGAAAGGACGCCGACCAGCAGTCCGCCGTGCCTGCCCGAGGCCGGGGTGACCGCGCTGCCGAGGTCTCCGTCGTCGGCGCGGACGCAGAACACGCGCGCGCGCTCGGCCTCGGCGCAGACGGCGGCGTTGACCTCGGGGTCGTTCGTGCACGCCAGCGCGTACCAGGCGTCGGTGAGGTCGCCTTCGGTGTAGCGGCGCTCGTGCCAGACGATCTCCCCCGCGTCGGCCATGGCGCTCACCGACGGCGTCGTATGCGGCGAAACCAGTTCGACCCGCGCGCCGGCGCCGATCAACCGCGGCAGGCGGCGCTGGGCGACCGTCCCGCCACCGATCATCACGACACGACGGCCGGCCAGGTCGAGGCCGGAGAGGTAATGCGGGTCATCCATGCGGGGCAGTGTAAGGATTCAGTGGCCCGGACCGCGATCCGAGTGAGAACCGCCTCAGCCCTGGAGCAGCTCGAGCAGCTCGGTGTTGCCGAACATCCTGGCCGCGTCGATCGCGGACGGCTCCCCCGCCGCCGGGTCCGCACCACCCGCGAGGAGCGCTTTCACGACCTCGGGTTCGTTCTTGAAGACCGCGCCGGCGAGCGGGCTCTGGCCGCGGTCGTTCTCCCGGTTCGGATCGGCGCCGCGCTCGATCAGCGCCGCGACGGTCTCCGCGTGACCGTGGTAGGCGGCGAGCATGACCAGCGTGTCACCCCGGTCGTTGGTCAGATTCGCCGAAACGCCCGCGTCGACGTACGCGGCGAGATCCGCTGTCGCCCCCGATCGGGCGAAGCCGAACACCTTCGCCCACAGCGCCAGCAGTTCGGGATCGAATTCCTCGGCCTGCCCGGGGTTCTCCGTCATGGCGCCGATTCTCCCACAGGGGCCGCGGTCCGGACGGCGCGTGAACACCGCCCGGACCTCAGGCCTCAGCGGCCCGCGTTGGGGTAGGGAAGCAACGCCATCTCACGGGCGTTCTTGATCGCCGTCGCGACCTGTTTCTGCTGCCGGGGTGTCAATCCGGTGACCCGGCGGGCACGGATCTTGCCCCGGTCGGAGATGAACTTCCGCAGCAGGTCGACGTCCTTCCAGTCGACCTCGGTGATCTTGTTGGCGTGCAGCAGGTTCGTCTTGCGCTTGAGGGGGCGGTCCCGGGTCGGTCGTGCCATCGCCTTCACCAGCTCGACTTCGTGACGCCGGGCAGTTCGCCGCTGTGCGCCATCTGCCGCATCCGGACCCGGGAAAGCCCGAATTTCCGCAGGTAGCCGCGCGGGCGGCCGTCGGCGGTGTCGCGATTGCGGATCCGGGTCGCGCTGGCGTCGCGCGGCATCGCCTGCAGCGCGGACACCGCGGCGGCCTTCTCCTCCGGCGAAGCGGACGGCGAGGCGATGGTGGCCTTCAGCTCACGCCGCCGTTCGACGTAGCGGGCGGCGATCACCTTGCGCTGTTCGTTCTTGGCGATCTTCGACTTCTTGGCCATCAGCGCTCCTCCTTGAACTCGACGTGCTTGCGCGCGACCGGGTCGTATTTGCGCAGCACCATGCGGTCCGGGTCGTTCCGGCGGTTCTTCTTCGTGACGTAGGTGTAGCCGGTGCCCGCGGTCGAGCGGAGCTTGATGATCGGCCGGATGTCGGTGCTCTTGGCCATCAGAGCTTCACCCCTTTCGCGCGGAGTTCGGCCACCACGGCCTCGATCCCCCGCTTGTCGATGGTCTTCATGCCCTTCACCGAGACCCGCAGCCGGACCCAGCGCCCTTCGCTCGGCACGAAGTACCGCTTGGCCTGCAGATTCGGTTCCCAGCGCCGGGACGTGCGGCGATGCGAATGCGACACCTGCTTCCCGTAGCCCGGTTTGCGGCCGGTGACCTGGCACACGGCGGACATACACCCTCCCGAGTTGATATCGGTTGTCGTTTTCATTTACTCTACACAGCCGAACCCGAACGCCCTCGACGCCCCGGAGCTTCAGTGACCGACAACCCCCGCGTGCCCCTCGTCCTGATCAGTGGCCTCGCACCGGGACCCAACGCCGACCTCGCCGAGCGGCTGCGCCTTGCCGAGCCCGGCACCGCCGTCGTGCATCACGACCTGAGGCAGATTCACTCCGGCGTGGTCAAGCGGCGGATCTGGCTGGCTGATCGCGCTCAGGAGACGATCCTCGAACTGGCGCACGGCTGCGTGTCGTGCACGCTGCGCGAAGATCTATTGCCGCTGCTGCGCAAGCTCGCGGACATGCCGCAGGTGCGGCGCATCGTGGTCCGGCTCGACGAGGCCATGGAGCCCGAACCGGTCAGCTGGGCGCTGCGGAACGTCCTCGTCGGCGACCGGCCGGTGATCGAGGACGTCGACCTGAAGGCCGTGCTCGCCGTCGTCGACTGCGCCGCGTGGCTGGCCGACTGCACCGGCGACGACACCCTGGCCGAACGGAATCTGCAGGCCAGCCCCGAGGACGAACGCACCGTCGCCCAGGTCGCGCTCGCTCAGGTCGAGTTCGCCGACCTGCTCGTCCTCGCCGGGGCGGCGACCGACGCCTGGTCCGCGGCGAAGGCCTCGGCCGTACTCGACCGGGTCGCGCCGTCGATCCCCCGGATCGAACTGTCCGCGGTGGACGGGAAGACCTTGCTCGACGCCGTCCCCGCCGGAGCCCGGCGCGGCGAGGTCACCGACATGCACGGAGCGCTGCTGAACGGCGAGCCGCCGGTCCACACCGACTGCGGGATCGGGCTGCTCACCTTCACCGCCCAGCGCCCGTTCCACCCGGAGCGGCTCCACGACGCGATCGACGTCCTGCTCGACGGCGTCGTCCGGAGCCGGGGACGGCTCTGGGTGGCGAGCCAGCCGGATATGGCGCTGTGGATCGAGTCCGCGGGCGGCGGGCTCGGTATCGGGCACGCCGGGCCGTGGCTCGCCGCCGCCGACGGGCCGGACTGGGCCGACGTCTCCCCCGAACGCCGCACGCTCGCCTCCCTGCGCTGGGACCCGCTGTTCGGCGACCGCGCGCAGGAACTCGTCGTCGTCACCGATCAGGCCACCCCCGACGAGGTCGAAGCAGCCTTGCACGGGGCCCTGCTGACCGATGAGGAACTGGCCGCCGGGGAGCAGGAATGGCTCCGCTACCCGGACCCGTTCGGCGAGTGGCATGAAGAACCGTGTGAAGACACGGAAATCGACCCCGAGAAGCACGACGTGAACGTGTCGAACCGAAAGGACGAAACGCAGTGAAACCAGGTATCCACCCCGACTACCACCCGGTGGTGTTCAAGGACCTCTCCACCGGGGACGCCTTCCTGACGCGCTCCACCGCCACCTCCGAGCAGACCATCGAGTGGAGTGACGGCAACACCTATCCGGTGGTGAACGTCGAGATCAGCTCGTGGTCGCACCCGTTCTGGACCGGTAACCAGCGGATCATGGACAGCGCGGGACAGGTCGAGAAGTTCCACCGCCGCTACGGCCGCCGTGGAGGTTCGAAGTAATGGCGGTCCCGAAGCGGAAGATGTCGCGCAGCAACACCCGGTCCCGGCGCTCACAGTGGAAGGCCGCCGTACCGGACCTGGTGCCGATCAAGGTGAACGGCGAGACGAAACTGGTGCCCCGCAAGCTCATGAAACACTTCTTTAATGAACACGGCCATGAGGGTGGAGAGTGACGACGCCGGTCACGGTGCTGTCCGGGTTCCTCGGCGCGGGAAAGACGACCGTGCTCAACCACGTCCTCGCCAACCGCAAAGGGCTGCGGGTCGCGGTGATCGTGAACGACATGAGCGAGGTCAACATCGACGCCGCGCTGGTGCGGGACGGCAACAGCCTTTCCCGCACCGAGGAACGGCTCGTCGAAATGACCAACGGATGCATCTGCTGCACCCTGCGCGACGACCTGCTGGAAGAGGTCTCGCGGCTCTGCGCGGACGGCCGGTTCGACTACCTGCTCATCGAATCGAGCGGGATCTCGGAGCCGATGCCCGTGGCGGCGACGTTCTCGTTCGCCCGTGAGGACGGCGCCACCCTGCTGGACTCCGCGCGCCTCGACACGATGGTGACCGTGGTCGACGCGGTGAACTTCGAACGGGAACTGGCTTCGGGCGACGCGCTGACCGAACGCGAACTGGACCAGTACGAGGGCGACGAGCGGACGGTCAGCGACCTGCTGATGGACCAGATCGAATTCGCCGACGTCCTCCTGCTGAACAAGGCGGATCTCGTCCCGGCGGCGTCCGTCGAACGGCTGACGGCGGTGCTGCGGCGGCTCAACCCGGCCGCCGAGGTCGTCGTCTCGACCCACGGCCGGGTCCCGCTCGACCGGCTGCTCGGTACCGGGCGTTACGACGTCGAGCGGGCGCAGGAAGCACCCGGCTGGGTGGCCGAGCTCAACGGCGACCACGTCCCGGAGACCGAGGAGTACGGGATCTCCAGCGTGGTCTTCCGCGCCGGGCGGGCGTTCGACCCGGAACGATTGTGGGACTTCGTCGAGCGGCTCGATTCCGGCGAGTACGGGACGGTCCTGCGGTCGAAGGGGTTCTTCTCGCTGGCGTCGCGGCCGGGGGTGACCGGGCTGTGGTCGCAGGCCGGATCGGTCGCCCGGTTCGAGCCGCAGGGTGTCGAGGACGCGCCGCGGCAGGAACTCGTGTTCATCGGGGTGGGGCTGGAGAAGGTCGCTCTGCTGGACGCACTCGAGGGCTGTTTGTCCAGTGTGGACGCCTTGGCGTGGGTGGATCCGTTTCCGGAGTGGGAAGCGGTGCACGTCCACTGAAGTGTCATGGGAGGTCCCCATAGGACGAAAAACGTCCTATGGGGACCCCTTATGACACGCGCGTGTGTCAGTGGTCGTCGTAGTGGTCCCCGTGCACGGCGTGGCGGTGGCCGTCGTGCAGGTAGTCGACGTGGTCGCCGTGCGGCACCGCGACATGGCCGCACCCCTCGCCGTGGGCGTGGTCGTGCCCCTGATGCGGGACGTGGTCGCCGGTCTCGCACTCGTCGTAGTGCCCGTCGTGGGGCCGGTGCAGATGCCCGTCGTGCACGTAGTCGACGTGCTCGCCGTGGGGTACGGCGACGTGGCCGCACCCTTCACCGTGGGCGTGCGTATGGCCGGCGTGTTCGGTGTGCGCGGCGGTCATCACCGGGTCCTTTCTGAGCGATCTTGCCTGATCAGGCGGACCGTAGCACCGGATTCGCCACCCAGCAGCGCTCTCACCCGACCGAGTGGCCGCACCGTGCTCAGGCGATGTGGCGCCCGTGCCCGGTCCAGAACGGCGCCCGCAGCACCCGCTTGTCGACCTTCCCGATCGCGGTCAGCGGCAGCGCGTCGGCGAAGTCCACATCGGACGGTACGAAATGTTCGCGGCCGAAGAACTCCCTGGCGTGCGCCCGGACTTCGCCAGCTGTCAGTGCTCCTGAAGTGACCGGCACGACCACGGCGTGGACCCGCTCACCCTCACCGCCTTCGTCCGGGACACCGAACACGGCGACGGAACGAATCAGCGGATTCCGTGCGAGCGCGTTCTCCACCACGGTCGAGTACACCTTCGTGCCGTGCTCGCCGGTGATGATGACGTCGTTGGCCCGGTCCAGCAGGTAGAGGTACCCCTCGTCGTCGAACCGCCCGAGATCGCCGGTCCGCAGCCAGCCGTCGCCGATCGGCGCCGAACCGTGGTAACCGTCCATCATGGACAGTCCGCGCACCAGTACCTCGCCGTCGTCGAGCCTGGCCTCCATCCCCGGCACGATCCGGCCGACGGACTCGAGCCGCTCCGGCCGTCCGTCGAGCTCCGCCGCCGAAATGCTCGCGATCATGGGTGCTTCGGTGAGCCCGTAGCCCTGCCCGACCACGGGTCCGAACGCGTCGAGCGCCTGGGCCAGCCGCCCTGGCGAAAGCGGTGCGGCGCCCAGCGAAAGCTGCCGCACACCGCTGACGTCGGTCGAGGTCATGGCCGGATGGTCGAGCACCGCGGCCAGCCGCGCGGGAGTGAGGGACAACGTGGTGATCCGGTGTTCCGCGATCGCGTCCAGTACGGCGCCCGCGTCGAATCCTCGCAGCAGCACCACGCTTTCCCGCCGCAGGATCGCACCCAGGACGGTGGCGTTCCCGGTCATATGCGTCATCGGCGCGATCAGCAGGGTGCGTCCCGGCCTCGCCGGATCCGGCGCGAAGATATGGGCCATCCCGTCGTAGATCCCGCTGTGCCGGATGAGTTTCGGCGTACCGGTGGTACCTCCGGTGGGAAAGATGACGGTGACCGAGCCCGGCAGCCGAGCCGGATCGGTACCGTCGCGGTCCACCAGTTCGTCGAGCCTGATCACCCTCGCGTCGCCCGAGGGCCAGCCCGACGGCTCCTCGGTCACCAGGGTCGTGACGCCGGCCGCCTCGACCGCGGCGAGGCGATCCGGCAAGCTCGCCGAAGCGGCGACGAGCAGCACGGTCGCGCCCCGCAGCTGCGCGGCGATCTGCAGGAGAACGGTTTCCGGCCGGTTGCCGGCGTCGATGGCGACCACCCCGCCCTCGGGCAGTCCCGCGGACAACCGGCGTACCAGATCGAGCGCCTGCCCATAGCTGGTCACGCGCCCGTCCTGGACGAACAGCGCCTCGTCGCCACCGGAACGCAGCACGTCCAGCACCCGGGTCAGAAACAGACTCTCCACCAGCCGGACCCTAGCTCACGAAACAGCCGCCACCCCGGCGAGCAGTACCTCCTTGAGCTCCGGACGGCAGATCAGCAGATCCGGCAACTCCGGCGTGGCATTGCCGTATCTCAGCGAGCTTCCGTCGATCCGCGAGGTGTGCGCGCCCGCGGCGTCGAGGACCGCGACCGGTGCGGCACTGTCCCATTCGAACTGACCACCCGCGTGGAGATACGCGTCCGCGGCGCCGGTGAGGACGGCGACCGCCTTCACTCCCGCCGAGCCCATGGGGATCACGTCGATGGCCATCTTGTCCGCCAAGGCATCGACGAGCGGCGGGCGGTGACCGCGGCTGACGGCCACTCGCGGGCGAGGAGGCGAACCGGCCGGGGCGAGCGGTTCCGGCCGGTCGGTGGCGAACGTACGACCGGCCGCCGGGACCGCGACCGCACCGGCGACGAGGCATCCGTCTTCGGCCAAAGCCACGTGCACGGCCCAATCCTTCCGGTCACGGTCGCGGTACTCACGAGTGCCGTCCAGCGGATCGATGATCCACAACCGGCCCCGTCCCGGTGTCGCGACCCGGTCCTCGCTTTCCTCGGAACGGACGGCGTCGTCCGGCCGGTGTTCGGCGAGAGCCTTGAGCAGCAAGGTGTTCGCTTGCCGGTCGCCCTCCTTGCCCAGCTCCGCACCGGTCAGGTCCGGGTGGTCGTCGCGAAGTCCGAGCAGGAGCTCGCCCGCGGCCGTGGCGAGCCGCCTGGCCAGCGCGTGGTCGTCCACAGGTCAGCTCCCCACGGTGAGGGCGACCTTGTCCCCCACCACCTCGAAGCGGACGTGGGACAGGTCGGGGACGACGATGTCGGCGTCGAGCCGGTCGGCGTCACCGATACCGAGGGTCACGCAGCCCGCGGCGGTTCCCGAAGCGAGGCCGGACGCCGTGTCTTCGACGGCGAGGCAGCGTTGCGGGTCCACGCCCAGAAGTTCGGCACCGAGGAGGTACGGCGCCGGTTCCGGTTTGCCCCGTTCGACGTCGTCGGCGGTGACCAGGACGTCGGTCGAGGGCAGCCCCGCGGCCGCGGTGCGGGCATCGGTGACGTCGCGGGTGCAGGAGGTCACGATGGCCTTGCGTTCCCCGGTCGCCTCGGTCGCTTCCCGGGCGCCGGGCAGGATGACCACGCCTTCGAGGTCGTGCGTGGCGATGTGCGCGTAGCGGTCCAGGCCCTCGTCGAACCGGTCCGGTGGCAGCAAAGCGGCGACGATGTCCTTCGCGGGTTTGCCTGCCGTCCCGGCGAGCCGCTCCGGGTCCACACCGACTTCTTCCGCCCACCGCCGCCACGCACGGCGGACCGCGGCGGTCGAATCGATGAGGGTGCCGTCGAGATCGAACAGCACGGCGTCGAATTCGTGCCGGACCGGCTCGGATCCGGATTCGGCCTTGCCGACGAAGCGGACGAGCAAGATCACCAGGATCAGCGCCACCACACCCAAGGCCGCGCCGAGGATCGCGACTCCGGGCAGCCCGGCGCGGGCCAGCGCGATCCCGCCGAAGCCGGCGCCCGCGACGATACCGACGTTGAACGCCGAGACCGCGAACGAAACGGCCAGTTCACCGCCCTTGCCCGCGGCCTGGAACAACGCGGCCTGGACGGTGGGCACGAACGACCAGGCGGCCAGCTGCCAGACGGTGACCAGGATGATCGCCTGCACCGGGCCGGTGGACAGCGGCAGCACCAGCAGCAGCGAGCCCGCCGTGATCCCCGCGGTCAGCAGCAACGTGAGCCGGGAGTTCTTGTCGGCGCCCTTGCCGCCGATGATGTTGCCCAGCACGGCGCACAGTCCCGCGATGAACAGCACGACGATCACCAGCGTGCCGTGCACCCCGGAGCGCTGTTCGAGCAGTGGCACCAAATACGTGTAGACGGTGAAGGAAGCGCCCCAGAACAGCACGATCGCGCTCAGCCCGACGACCACCGGCTTGGCACCCAGCGCGCGGACACGCTCGCCGAGCGGCGGGCCGTCGTCGGCGCCGGTCTTCGGGACGACGGCGGCGATGAAGGCCAGTGCGGCCAAGGCCATCCCGCCGATGACCAGCATCGGGGCGCGCCAGCCGAGGTGCTGCCCCATCAGGGTGCTGACCGGGACACCGAGCGCGGTCGCGGTACTGACGCCGGCGACGATCAGCGCCATCGTCGACGCGCGTTTCGCCGGTTCGGTCAACCGGGCGGCCGTTCCGATCGCGGTCGCCAGATAAAGACCCATCATTCCGCCGGAGAGCAGCCGTGACCCGAGCAGAACGGGATAGTTGGGCGCCAGTCCGGCGGTGGCGTGACCGAGCGCGAAGACGACCAGACTGCCGAAGAGAACTTTTCTCCGGTCCACCCGATGGAAAGCGGCGGCCAGTACGGGTGCTCCCACCGCGAAGGCCACGGCGTTCAGCGTGACCAATTGCCCCGCCACCGCCTCGGACACCTCGAGATCGGTCGCGATCTGGGGAAGCAGTCCGACGACGACGAATTCGGTGCAGGACACCGCGAACGCGCCGGCGAACAGGGCCCAGATCCAGATTTTCTTCACTCCATCCTCCAGCGGATTCGGATCGGATCGTGCTGGCAGTTGATCCACTAGTACCCGACGAGCCGAAGCTCATTCACCGGATCGGCGACGCGTCCCCGTCTCGGAGCGGCTCACTCTCGCCCGTTAAGACCGCATCTCTCCTGTGCACGGCGGATGAGTGCGCTTTCGTCGTACCATTGGGGCGAATAATCCTTTTCACTCGAATAGCGTAGTAGTCCGATTACGGCCGCCGGGTATTCGCACCGGCGAACGGAGCGCGGTTCACTGGGGAGCTGACGATCAGGCGAACTGTTCGAGGAAAGGCATGGGGGCCGGAGCGGTCGTCTTGTCGCCGGACGCTGGAGGGAGTTGACCGTGCCCGATCAAGGGTGCCGATCGGCTGAGCGTTGTACTTCGCAATTCATGAGCACCGAGGCCGTCGCCTGTGTCGACGACGCGCTGGCCACGGTGGGATCCGGCCGCGGCGCGGTGGTGATCGCCGAACGTTCGGGGGTCATGGGCAAGGGCGCGATCACCGAGTACGCGATCAACGCGTCCCGGTGCCGCGGGATCACCGTCGCGCACGGCCGGGCCACCCGCGCCGATCGCGCCGCCTCGCTGTCGACGCTGGTCGCGACGTTGAGCGGCAGCGAGTGGACCCGGCAGGCGACCGCGGATCTCGGGAATCTCGACGGCAACCGGCTGGCCTCGCTGGACCGGTTGCGGGAGCGGCTGATCCGGCTCTCGGCGGAACGTCCTTTGGTGCTCTGTCTCGACGATTTCCACCACGCGGACGAACTCACCGCGTTGTCGCTGCGGGTTCTGGTGCCCGCGCTCGCCTCCTCCCCCGTGCTGTGGCTGCTGGTTTCGCGGCCGTCGCTGGCCTCGACCTCGGTTCGCGGCGTCGTCGACGCGCTCGCGGCCGAGGGCGCCCGGCGTGTCACGATCGGCAGACTCACCGCCGCCGAACTGAAACGGCTCTGTGAAGCCATTTTGGGTGCCGTCCCGGACGAGGACGTACTGGAGGTCGCCGCGGGCGGCGGCGGTGACCCGATGCTCACCGAGGAACTGGTTCGCTGGCTGCTGAGCGCGGGTCAGGTCGAAGTGCGTGACAGGCAGGCGAAACTCCTGCCCGACGCCGAACTGCTGCCGATGCCCGACGGGGTCGCGCAGAAGATGCGAGCCCGGCTTTCCGATCTGTCCGAGCCGGTCGTGACCTTGCTGGAGACCGGTGCCGTACTGGGCAGGACGTTCACCGTGCACGAGGTCGCCGGGCTCACCGGACGGCCCCCGACCGAACTCGTCGGCCCGGTGACCGAGGCGATCGAAGCGGGCGTGCTCTCCCCGGAACCGGCGGGGCTGCGCTTCCGCAGTGAACTCGTCCGGAAGGCGCTGTACGCCGGACTCGACGAACCGGTCCGGATGGCGCTGCACCGGGAGGCCGCCACGGTGGTCCGCGCGGAGGGCAGGGAACCCGACGAGGTGCTGGACCACCTCGTGCGCAGCGGACGCGGCAGCCTCGGCGAGTCGATCGACCTGCTGTGGGAGGAGGTCCGCCGGAACGCGGAGCGGAAACCGAAGGTCGCCGCCCGTCTGGTGCTGCGCCTCCTGCATCTGCTCGGCGACGCCCACCCGATGGCGGAATCCCTGACCGTCGAGGCGGTGCGGCTGCTCAGTGTCACCGGCGACGGCAGGCTGGCCTGGGAACTCGCCGAGCGGGCGGTGCACCGCGCCGCCGACGCGGACACCGCGACCACCATGGTGCGCACCCTCGCCGAACTGGCCGAACCCGCGCACGATTGGGGCGGCGACAACGCGGTGGCGGAGTACACCCGGCTCGCGCTGGCCAGGCCTGATCTCACCCCGGTACACCGCACCGAACTGCGCGCGGTGCAGGCCTACAGCCTCGCGCGCTCGGACGACGACATCGCGCTGGCCGAGCGCGCGGCCGACGACAGTCTCGCCGCGGGCAGCGCGCTCGGCCTCGGCGAGGCGATCATGCTCGGCTCGGCGGCGAAAGGCCTGACGGCGTTGAGGCGCGGCGAGTTCGACCGGTCGCTGACGCTGACCCGCGCCGCCGTCAGCGCGGCGGACCGGATCGGCCCGCGCGCCCAGCAACGGCATCCGAGGTTGTGGCTGTGCCGTCCGCTGATGGCGCTCGACCGCTTCGACGAAGTGGCGTCGACCCTGACCCTGGCGCGCCGCGAGGCCCGGCACCTCGGCACCTCGTGGTCCACCCCGACCTGGCATCACCACTGGGCGAGGATGTGGGCCGCGCGGGGCGCGTTCTCCGAAGCCGAGACCGACGCCGAAGCCGGTGTCCGCGCGGCTCGTGAGCAGCCCGCGGGCGCGCTGCTCAGCAGGCTGCTGTGCCTTCTCGGCGAGGTCCGCGTCAGCCTCGGCCGGCTGGAAGAGGCCGACGCGAACCTGCGTGAGGCGGAAACGCTCGCCGAGGGCGGCGCGAGGGCGCAGGTGGCCCATCTGACCTGGCGGCGAGCGCTCTGGCTCTGGGCGGCCGGGCGGGAGGACGAGGCCGCCGAGGTCGCGAACGGGCTGCACGCGGCGACCGATCCGGTCGCCTTCACCGCGACCGGTGGCCCGCTGATCGCGCCGGTCCTGGTGAAACTGGCCCTTCGCCGCGGCGACCGTCCGCGCGCGGACGAGATCGTCCGTACCGCGCGGGACCTGGCCGCCCGCAATCCCGGGGTGACCTCCACCGCGGCCGCCGCGGCGCACGCCGCGGGCCTCAACGAGGGTGACCTCGGTGCGCTGACCTCCGCGGCCGAGCTGCACCGGATCAGCGGCAGGCGCCCGGCGCGGGTCCTCGCGCTGCGGGACGCCGGGGAACTGGCGAGGGGACTCGGTGATCACGAGCGGGCGAGAGGCCTGACCGACGAGGCCACGCGCATCCACCGGTCGTGGAGCGACGGCCACCGCGAGCAGGCCGCGGCCGAAACCCCGGTCGCCGTCACTACCGAGATGATCCCGCCGGTGTCCCCGGCCCGGTGGTCCAACCTGACCGAGACGGAAACGCGCGTCGCCCGGCTGGTCGCGCAGGGCTTGACCAACAAGGCCGTGGCCGCGGAGCTGACCCTCTCCCGGCACACGGTCGACACCCACGTCCGGAACACCTTCACCAAACTCCAGGTGACGAATCGCGTGGAACTCGCGCTCCGGGTGATCGCCTACGAACAGGGGCGGCTCGCGCCGGACTGACCCCACCGACGAGATCGTCAGCCTAAGGCCGCTTCTCTTGCCGATAACGCAGGAGAAGCGGCCTTTTTCTGTGGAAACCGGGGGCTACGCCATCCGCACTCCCCTGTTTCAGTGACTGGGACTCCGTTTGCCGGGGTCCGCGCCCGGCGGCCTCGCTCCCGAGGTTCACGGATTTACGCGAGTGGGAGTGCCCACCGCGGTGGGCACCCAATTCCCGACCGGAGAAAAGGATTCCTGGGGACGGAGCGAAATGGACATCAGGATCCAGAAGTACGGAGGCTCGTCTCTGGCCGACGCGGCCAAGGTCGCCTCCGTCGCCCACCGGATCGCGCGGACCCACCGCGAAGGCATGCCCTTGGTCGTCGTCGTGTCCGCACGGGGCGACACGACCGACGATCTGGTCCGCTCGGCCGTCGAAGCCAGCAACACCCCGGATCCACGGGAACTGGACAAGCTGCTGGCCACCGGCGAGCTGGCGTCGGCGGCACTGCTCGCCATCGCCTTGGGAGACCTGCGGATTCCCGCGGTGTCGCTGTCCGGGCCGGACGCCGGTCTCCGGGCGGTCGGCAGGCCGGGCGCGGGAGTGATCGCCTCGATCGAGGCGGACCGCCTCCACGAACGGCTCGCCCGCGGACAGGTGGTGATCGTGGCGGGTTTCCAGGCCCTGGATCCCGCCGGTGCGGTCGTCACCCTCGGCCGCGGTGGTTCCGACACCTCCGCCGTGGCCCTCGCCGTCGCGCTCCGGGCGCCGGTCTGCGAGATCTACACCGACGTCGAAGGCGTGCGCCGGGCCGATCCCCGGGTGGTGCCGGAAGCGGGACTGCTGCGCAGCCTGCCCGCGCCGGTCATGACGGAGATGGCGTTCTCCGGGGCGCGGGTGCTGCATCCGCGCTCGGTGGAACTCGCCGCCGCACACGGGATCGACATCGTCGTCCGCGACGCGACCGGCCGTGGCCAAGGCAGCACCATCATCGGAAAAGGAGCATCGATGCTCGACGCGGAAGTCCTGGAAGGACGGGCAGGCGTCATCGCCGTGACCCACGACGAACGGGTCTCGGTCGTGGCGATCGACGCGGAATGCGACCGGGTGCGCGGTAGCGCCCAGATCCTCGACGCGTTGTCGCGGGTGGAGATCCCGGTCGATTCGGTCGTCTGGTCCTCACCACCGGACGCCCCGCTGCGGATGGAGTTCTGCGTGTCCGACGTCCTGCGGGACGCGGCGGTGGAAGCCGTACGGGAAGCGCTCGACTGTTCGGTGGTGGTCCGGCGGGAGCTGGGCCGGGTTTCGGCCGTGGGCACCGGGTTGCTCAGCAGGCCGGGGCTCACCGCGCTGGGACTGTCCGCGCTGGCCGCCGCCGACATCGCGGCGGAATGCGTGTCCTGCGCACAGGCCCGCACCACGTTCCTGGTCCCCCGCGACCGCGTCCACGAAGCGGTGACCGTGCTCTACGAGTGCTTCGGCCTCGACGAAGCGGACACCACCACGCCGGTCATCCCGGCTTGAGCAAGAAAGGAGTTCCGGTGAGTCAGCCCCAATCCTTCGGCGCGCGGCTGCGCCTGGACCGGATGGACGACAACCGCGACGGACGGCTGATGATCGTCCCGCTGGACCATTCCGTGGCCAACGGGCCGGTCACCCCCGACGACTCGCTCGACAAGCTGGTCGGTGAACTCACCGACGCCGACGTCGACGCGATCGTGCTGCACAAGGGAACCGCCCGGCATCTCGACCCGGCGCGCTTCGCCAGCACCTCGCTGATCGTGCATCTGAGCGCCAGTACGGCGCACGCCCCCGACCCGGACGCGAAGTACCTGGTCACCAGCGTCGAAGCCGCGCTGCGGCTGGGCGCGGACGCGGTGAGCGTCCACGTGAACATGGGCTCCAAGGAGGAAGCGTCCCAGGTCGCCGACCTCGCCCGCGTCGCCGAGCACACCGACCGCTGGGGCATCCCCTTGCTGGCCATGATGTACGCCCGCGGACCGCGGATCAGCGACGCCAGCGATCCCGAACTGGTCACCCATTCGGCCACGCTGGCCGCCGACCTCGGCGCGGATCTGGTCAAGGTCAGCCATCCGGGTTCCGCGCAGGCGATGGCGGACGTGGTGCGGGCGTGCCCGATCCCGGTCGTCGTCGCGGGCGGCCCGCCGGTACCGGAGAAGAAGCTGCTCCTGCGCCGGGTGGCGTCCGCCATGCGCGCGGGCGCGTCCGGTGTCGCCATCGGCCGCAACATCTTCGAGGACCCGCATCCCGGCAGGCTCGCCCGCCAGCTCGGCGACGTCGTGCACGGCCGGGTCGCCGTCGCGGCCTGACCCCCTATCCAAAGCCCGGCCTGACGGCCGAGAAAGGCAGTGATGACCACAGCACAGACCACGTCCCCGACGAAGCAGAAGCGGCAGCTGCTCGCCGATCCCGCGATGACGGAAAGCACGCCGGGTTCGGAATTCGCGCAGGCGGCCACGCTCGGCTCCGGTAGCGACGACGTCACCGTCACCTTCCGCGCCTACCTGCCGACGGCGTTCCCGCTCTTCGCCGACCGGCCCCGCTACACCGTGCGGCAGCTGATGAAGATGGCGACGATTCGCGACGGCAACGCGCACTACATCCACGAACCGCGGCCGGAGCAGAACCGGCGGGAGGTCTCGGGCACGACGTTCGCGACCTCGCCGGAAGCGCAGTTCGAACCGAAACTCGGTGAGGCGGAACTGACCGACATCGGGGTCGGGCTGCCGGTTCCGCCGGGGCTGCTGGATCATCCGCGGCTGCTCGCCTCCTTCATCGACTACCGGCTGCTGGTTCGCTTCGGCACCACCGAAAACCAGGTGCTGTTGCACGGCAGTGACGACGGTCTGGTCTCCGGACTGGTCGGCCTCCCCGGTTCGCGGACGCTCCGGACCGAGCGGGAACCGGTGGACATGCTCACCCACGCGGCCGCGATGGTCGAGGAGACCGGCGGATCGTGCGACGGCATCGTGGCGCACAACGCGGTGTACTGGCAGGCCGTGGAATCGGGGCTGCTCGGCAAACTCGCCGAAGCCGGGATCCGCATCTCTCGGACCAGGATGATCGCGAGGAACCAGGTGCTGCTCGGTGATTTCCGGGCCGCCACCACCTTCCTCGATCCCGAGGTGTCCACCCTGACCCTGCGGCGCGGCGCGGCGGCCGACGGCGGCGACCTGATCGAGGCCAGCAGCCGGATGGGGCTCGCCGTGCATCTCCCGCAGCATCTGGTCCTGCTTTCCCAGGAAGGCGCCGGGACATGAAGGTGCTCTACATCACCGGGATGCTGCGCTGCGGCAGCACCATGATCGGCAACGTCCTCGGCGAGGCACACCGCACAGTGCACGCCGGTGAGCTGTACTACCTGTGGCGCAACGGGGTGCTCGGCACCGGGACGAATTCCAGTTGCGGCTGCGGCGCCCCGGTCACCGACTGTCCACTGTGGTCACAGGTGCTGACGACCGGCGTCGTCGCCGACCGGCACGCCGCGGCCGCCGCCGACGCCGTCCAGTCGGCCCGTTTCCGGGCCCGGCACACGCCGGCGCGGCTGGCCGAATCGCTCGGCGTCCGGCCGATCCCGCCGGACGTGGCCTGGCTGACCGGGCTGACCGCCGGCCTCTACCGCGCCACGGCGGAAGCGGCGGACGCCGACGTCGTCGTCGACGGTTCGAAGTACCCGGCGGAGGCCGCGGCGCTGCTGGGCAGGCACGACCTCGACGTCCGGGTGCTGCACGTCGTCCGGGACGCCCGCGCGACGGCGTTCTCCTACCGCAAGGACAAGGACTACGTCACCAGGATGAGCGCCGCGCGCAGCACCGGCTACTGGACCGCGGTCAACGCGGCGTCCGACCTGCTCGCGGTCGCCGGACGGGAACGGTACCTCCGGATCCGCCACGAGGACTTCGCCGAGAGCCCCCGTGACGTCATCGGCGACGTGATGCTGTTCGCCGGGATCGCCGGGATGAACCCGGTGGCCCCGGACGGCACCGTCGAACTGGGCGTCAACCACACCGTCACCGGCAATCCCGACCGGTTCCGCCACGGCCGGGTGCCCATCCGGGCCGACCGCCGGTGGCGGACCGAACTGGACTGGAAACCGAAGGCGCTGACCACGGTCGCCGCGGGGCCGCAACTGCTCCGCTACGGCTACGGCGTCCGCGCCGGAGAGGAGCACTGATGGAACTCGGACTGGACGGCAAGTCCGCGCTGGTCGCCTGCGCGAGCAGCGGGCTGGGCTTCGGCGTCGCCGAGGCGCTCGCCGCCGAAGGCGCGAACGTCTCGATCTGCGCCCGCGACGCCGACAGGCTCGCCGACGCGCACGGAAAGCTCGAGGCGATCGGCGGTGGCCGGGTGCACAGCCAGGTCGCGGACATGGCCGACGTCGCCGCGGTCGAGCGCTGGGTCGCCGACGCCGCGATCGAATTCGGCGGCATCGACATCGTGGTCGGCCACACCGGCGGCGTGAATCAGGGCCCGGTCGAAGGCTTCGGCGTGGAAGACTTCCGGCAGGCGTTCGACACGGCGTTCATCCCGCACGTCACGCTGGTCAACGCGGCCACCCCGCATCTCAAACGCGGTGGCTGGGGCCGGGTGCTGATGATCACCTCGGAATCGGTCCGGCAGCCGATGCCGCACAACGCGCTGTCCGGGATCGCCCGGCTCGGTCTGCTGGGCTACGCACGGAATCTGGTGCACGCGTTCGGCGACAGCGGGGTCACGGTGAACGTACTGGCCCCCGGCTATCACGACACCCCGGCATTGCGCGGCCCGTCCGGTGCCGATCCGAGCGCCGCGGCCGCCGAGGTGCCGGTGCGCAAGGTCGGCGATCCCGGTGATTTCGGTGCGCTGGCGGCGTTCCTGGCCAGCAGGCAGGCGTCGTTCGTCACCGGCACGCTCCTGCTCGCCGACGGCGGCAACACCCGCGCGGTCGTCTGACCGGAGGAAGGAATCATGTCCGAAGCACTCGCGAAGCACTACCTCGCCCAAGGCTGGTGGCGCGCCGAGGAGACCCTCGTCGACGACCTGCGCCGCGCGGCCCGCGAGCATCCCGATCGCCGCGCGATCGTCATCCGGCACACCGACGGCAGCGCGACGGAAACCCTGACCTACGCCGAACTCGAACGCCGGGTCGAGCGGATCGCGGCCGGCCTCGCGGGGCTGGGCGTCGAACACGGTGACGTCGTCACCCTGCAGTTGCCGAACTCCTGGCAACTGGTCGCGACCACCTTGGCGTGCGCCAGGATCGGCGCCGTCGCGGGTCCGGTCCTGCCGATCATGCGCCGTCGCGAACTGTCGTTCATGACCGGCCTGACCGAGAGCCCGGTCTACATCGGACCGGTGCGGCACCGGAACTTCTCGCACGCGAAGCTGAGCGCGGAGGTCGCCGAGACCACGCCGACCCTCAAGCACCGCGTCCTCGTCGGCGCCACCGGCGAACCCGCGGATTCCGCCGGGCTCGAAGGCGCGCTGGACTTCGACACCGCGCTGCTGGGCGAACCCGGTACCGAAGGCGCGATCACCGGCGACATCACCGGCCGCGGCGCCGGGCCGGACGACATCGCCTACCTGATGTTCACCTCCGGCACCACCGGCGAGCCGAAAGGCGTGCTGCACAGCCACAACACGGTGCACGCCACCAACCGGATGCAGATCGACGCCTTGGGCCTCGGCGGCGGCGAGGTCACCGCGATGGGCTCCCCCACCACGCACAACGCGGGGTGGACGTGGAACTTCACCATGCCACTGCTGCTGGGCGCGACCGGGGTGCAGATCGACAACTGGGACGCCGAAGAGATGCTTCGGACGCTGGAGGAGGAGAAGGTCACCTTCTTCATGGGCGCTCCCCCGTTCCTCGTCGACCTGATCGACCGGCAGCAGGCCCGGCGGCGCGATCTGTCCGCGCTGCGGACCTTCGCCACCGGCAGCGCGCCGATCCCGCCGGTGCTCGTGGAGCAGGCTCGCGACGTACTGGGCTGCCGGCTGTACGCGTTGTGGGGCATGACCGAGAACGGCGCGCCCACCATCACCCGGCCGGAAGACCCGCCTTTGCGTGCCGCCGAAAGCGACGGCTCCCCCGTACCGGGGATGGAGATCCGCATCGTCGACGACGAAGGTTCCGAGGTCGCCCCCGGCGAGACCGGGCACCTGCAGGTACGCGGCGCGACCCAGTGCCTCGGTTACTTCCGCCGTCCCGAGGTCTACGCCGAGAACCTCACCGCCGACGGCTGGTTCGACACCGGTGACCTCGCCCGCGACGACGGCCACGGCGGGATCCGCATCGCCGGGCGGGAGAAGGACGTCATCTCCCGCGGTGGTGAGAAGGTTCCGGTGGTCGAGGTGGAAGCGGCACTGCTGCGGCATCCGTCCATCAAGGACGTCGCCGTCGTCGGCTACCCCGACGACCGGCTGGGCGAACGGGCGTGCGCGGTGATCGTGCCGTCGGACGGCATGCCGCGGCTGCCCGAACTGCGCGATCACCTCGACGGCCTCGGCATGGCCAAGCAGTACTGGCCCGAGCGTCTCGAAGAGGCCGAGGCCCTGCCGAAGACACCCAGCGGAAAGGTCCAGAAGTTCAAGCTGCGCGAGCGACTGGCCGGCTGAACCGGAGAGGACGACATGGATTTCGCATTCACCGACGGACAACAAGCGCTGGCCGAGAAGGTGCGGACCTTCGCCGCACAGCACATCGCCCCCGGCGCCGCCCGCAACGACCGCGAACGGACCTTCCCGCCGGGTTTCTTCGGCGAACTCGGCCGCGCGGGACTGACCGGGCTCTGCGTCCCGGAGGAGTACGGCGGACGCGGACTCGGCGCCGTCGAAGCAGGCGTCGCCGTGGAGGAACTGGCCAAGGCCGAAGCGACGGCTTGCTATCCGGTGCTCAACGCGGCCTTGATCGGCGGCATCATCGACCGCAACGGCACCGCCGGGCAGAAGGCGAAGTGGCTGCCCCCGGTCGCGTCCGGCGAGTCGGTCGTCGCGCTGGTGCTCACCGAACCCGAGCACGGCACGGACGCCGCGGCGATCGGGCTGCGGGCCGAACCCGACGGCGACGGCTGGACGCTCACCGGCACGAAGACGTCGATCATGCTGGGCGCGCACGCGACACACGGCCTGGTCTTCGCCAGGACGAGCGACGACGGGGCCCGCGGGGTCACCGCCTTCTACGTCGGGCTCGACCACCCCCGGGTCCGGCGGGAGGCCCTGACCGACCTCGGTGCCCGCGCCGGCGGACGGGCGACGATCGAATTCGACCGCTACCCCGCGAGCCGGGACGACGTCGTCGGCGAGATCGGCGAAGGATTCGTCGGTGTCATGCGCGGTTTCGACCATTCCCGGGCGCTCATCGCGATCCTCGCCGTCGCGTCGGCGGACGCCGCGCTGACCGACGCGCTGGCCTTCGCTCGCGAACGCACCACGTTCGGCGTTCCCATCGGCAAGCACCAGGGCGTGGCGTTCCCGTTGGTGGAGCACGCCACCCGCGTCCACGCCGCCCGGCTGCTCGCCTACGAGGCCTTGTGGCGCAAGGACGCCGGGTTGGACCACCGCACCGAAGCCAATATGGCCAAGTGGTGGGCGCCCAGGGTCGGTGTCGAAGCCGCCCATCAGGCGTTGCTCACCTTCGGCCACCGCGGCTGGGACGAGCGCAACCCGGCCGGACGCCGTCTGCGCGACGCCGTCGGGCAGGAAATCGCCGACGGCACCGAAAACGCCACCAAACTCGTGGTCGCCCGGCAGTTGCTGGGCCGCGAGTACGCGCCCTGACGACCGCACACCAGAAGGAAGGAGTCCCATGACCACCACGCTGTGGTTGACCGGACTACCCAGTTCCGGCAAGTCGACACTGGGCAAGAAGCTCGCGGAGCGCCATCGCGGGCACCGCGAGGTCGAACATCTCGACGGCGACGTCATCCGGCGTGAGCTGTTCCCCGAACTCGGTTTCGACCGGGAGGACCGGATCGAGAACATCCGCCGGATCGGCAAGATCGCCTCGATGCTCGCGGCGCACGACGTGCTCGTCGTGGTCTCGGTGATCGCGCCGTTCCGCACCGCCCGCGCCGAGGTCCGGGCGGAACACGAGGAACAGGGCCTGAACTTCGTCGAGGTCCATGTGCACGCCCCCATCGACATCTGCGTCCAGCGCGACGTGAAGGGCTTGTACGCCAAGGCGGAACGCGGCGAAGTCGCCGGGCTCACCGGCTTCAGCGACATCTACGAGGCACCGGCGAGCCCGGAGGTCCGGGTCGACACGTCCGACTGCGACGTCGAAGAGGGCCTTCAGATGATCGAGCGGGCCTTGGACCGCTGCGAACGAGAGCGACAGGAGGCGATCGTCCGATGAGCGCGCCCGCCACTGACCGGGTCACGGCCGGGATCTCCGCGCTGGAGGCCGAGGCCATCCACGTCCTGCGCGAGGTCGCGGGCGAATTCGACCGGCCCGCCCTGCTGTTCTCCGGCGGCAAGGACTCCACGGTGCTGGTCCACCTCGCGATCCGCGCCTTCGCGCCGATCACCCCGCCGTTCACCCTCGTCCACGTCGACACCGGGCACAATTTCCCGGAGGTACTGTCCTTTCGCGACGAACTGGTCGAACGGTTCGGTCTGCGCCTGCACGTGGCGGCCGTCCAGGACTGGATCGACCGCGACGCCGTCCAGGAACGCCCGGACGGGCTGCGCAATCCGCTGCAGACCGTGCCGCTCCTGGACACCATCGCCGATCAGCGTTTCGACGCGGTGATCGGCGGCGGGCGCCGCGACGAGGAGAAGTCCCGCGCGAAGGAACGGGTCTTCAGCATCCGCGATTCCTTCGGCCGCTGGGATCCCAAGCGTCAGCGGGTCGAGCTGTGGAACCTCTACAACGGCAGGCACAAGGCCGGTGAGCACGTCCGGGTCTTCCCCATCTCCAACTGGACCGAACTGGACGTCTGGCGCTACATCGAGCACCGTGACATCGAGTTGCCCGAGCTGTACTTCGCCCACCGCCGCCAGGTGCACCGGCGCGACGGCATGTGGCTCACGCCCGGACCGTGGGGCGGCCCCGCCGACGACGAGGAACTGGTCGAACGGCTGGTGCGCTACCGGACCGTCGGTGACGGCTCCTGCACCGGAGCGGTCGAATCGGAGGCCGACACGGTCGCCGGGATCATCGACGAGATCAAGGCCAGCAGGCTCACCGAACGCGGCGCCAGCCGTGCGGACGACCGCATCTCCGAGGCGGCCATGGAAGACCGCAAACGGGAGGGCTACTTCTGATGACGACCGACCTCTTGCGACTGGTGACCGCGGGCAGCGTGGACGACGGGAAGTCGACCCTCGTCGGCAGGCTGCTCTACGACACCAAGTCCGTGCTCAGCGACCAACTGGACGCGGTGCTGCGCAGCAGCGAGGAACGCGGCCTGACCGACCCCGATCTGTCCCTGCTGGTCGACGGTCTGCGCGCGGAACGCGAGCAGGGCATCACCATCGACGTCGCCTACCGCTATTTCGCCACCGCCGGGCGGACCTTCGTGCTCGCCGACACCCCGGGGCACGTGCAGTACCTGCGGAACACGGTCACCGGCGCGTCGACCGCGGACCACGCGGTGCTGCTCACCGACGCGCGGATGGGTGTTTTGCCGCAGACCCGGCGGCATCTGGCGGTGATGGCCATGCTCGGCGTTCCGGGAATCACGCTCGCGGTCAACAAACTGGACCTCGTCGACTTCGACGAGAGTGTCCACGAGTCGATCCGGGCCGAGTTCGTCGCACACGCGCTTTCCCTGGGCTACACCGAAGAACAGGTCACCACGATCCCCATCTCCGCGCTCGCCGGGGACAACGTCGTGACCGCGTCGGACCGGACGCCGTGGTACGACGGGCCCACGCTGCTGGCGCACCTCGAAGAGATCACGCCCGACCAGCGCGGCTGCGACGTCGGCTTCCGGATGCCCGTGCAGTACGTGCTGCGCGACGGCGACCAGGGCTACCGCGGTTACGCGGGTCAGGTCGCGGCGGGCGTGGTCCGGCCCGGTGACGAGGTGGTCGTCCTGCCCGAAGGGACGACCACCACCGTGACCACCGTCGACACCGCGGACGGGCAGGTCGACGAGGCGGCCGCGGGGAGTCCGGTGACCCTGGTGCTGGCCGACGAACTCGACATCTCCAGGGGCGACCTCATCGCGGCGGCGGCCCGCCGTCCCGAGGTGCGCCAGGAGCTCGACGCGACGCTCTGCTGGCTGGCCGGAACCCCGTTGCGACCGGGCGCGCGTGCGCTGCTCAAGCACGGCACGCGGACCACGTCCTGCGTCGTGCCCGATCTGGTCTCCCGGTTCGACGAGCAGGAGTTGTCCCTTGTGGACGGTCCAGGCGAGCTGACGCTCAACGACATGGGCCAGGTCCGGTTGCGGGTGGCCGATTCGCTTCCCTCGGACGAGTACGTCGACTGCGCGGCCACCGGTTCCTTCCTGCTGATCGACCCGAAGGACGGCGACACCCTGGCCGCCGGGATGCTCGGCGACACCCTGGCCGCGGTGACCACCGGAGGGGCGGAACGCGGATGACTGAGCCCGCGCAGGTCGCCGTGATCGGGGTCGGCGCCAGCGGCGCGCTGGCCGCCACGCACCTGCTCCGCACGGCCGTCGAACACCGGCGACGGCTGCGGCTCGTGCTCGTCGACCGCGGCGGCGAGTTCGGCCCCGGCGTGGCCTACCGGACCACCGATCCCGAGCACCTGCTCAACACCCCGGCGGGGAAGATGAGCGCGCTCGACGACGACCCCGGGCATTTCGTCCGCTGGAGCCGGGCGCGGGGCTGGGACGCCGGAGACGGCACGTTCCTGCCTCGTGGCGACTACGGCCGCTACCTGACCGAGACGCTGGTGGCCGAAGAACGGCGGGCGGCCGGGGTGGCGACGGTCGAGCGGGTCACCGCGACCGCCGTCGGCCTGACGACGGACGAGGGCGGGGTGACCGTCGAACTGGACGGGCCCCGCCCGGTCCGGGCGGACACCGTCGTGCTGGCTCCCGGCGCCGGGCACGGCGATCCGCTGGCGGGCCTGCTGCCCGGCGGGTCGGATCGCTACGTGGCCGATCCTTGGTGGGGCGCGGGACCACAGGCGGCGACGGACGGTTCGCCGGTGCTGGTCCTCGGCACCGGTCTGTCCATGATGGACATCGCCGTTTCGGTGACCCGCGCGCATCCGGAGACGGTGGTGCACGCCGTGTCTAGGCACGGGCTGCTGCCGAGGCCGCACCGATCCGGCCGCGCGTCGGAAGCCGCGTCCGTGCCGGAACCACCGGGACAACTGGACTCCCTGCGGGATCTGCTCGGCTACGCGCGCCGGTGCCTGGCGCGGGAACCGGAGCACTGGCGCGAGTTCGTCGACCGGATGCGGCCGCACACCGCGCGGCTGTGGCGGCAGCTGGACCCCGGTGAACGGCGCCGCTTCCTGGACCGCGTCAACCGGTTCTGGGACGTGCACCGGCATCGTGCCGCCCCGGCGACCCACCACCGGATCCGCGAACTGCTGCGATCCGGACGGCTCCGGCTGCACCGCGGCCGGGTCGAGCGGGTGCGGCCGACCGCGACGGGCTTCGACGTCGGCCTGGCCACCCCGTCCGGCAGCCGTCAGCTCCCGGTCGGATGGCTGGTCAACGCCACCGGGTTCCGGCAGGAGGTCCGCGACGACCCCGATCCCTTGCTGCGGCGCCTGTTCACCGAAGGCACGGCCAAGCCCGATCCGATCGGACTCGGCATGGCCACCGGCCGGGACGGCCGCGTACTCGGACGGCACGGCGACGAACGGCGTATCTACACCCTCGGCGCGCTCCGCCGGGGCGAAGAGTTCGAAAGCACCGCGGTACCCGAGATCCGGAGCCAGGCGGCGGCCATCGCCGCGGCCACGGCCGGGGCCCGCGAGGAAGAGGTGACGCGGCGATGACCGCAGACGAGCTCCTGATGTATCCGGCCTACATCGACGGCAAGGACGTCGACCATCCCGAGGGCCGTTACGTGCACACCGTCACCGCCCGGGCGGTACTGGAGGACACTTTCGGCGCGCTGGCGCTCAAACGCGACCTCGACGCGGGCCTCGTGGATCCGCGTTCGGCGGGTCCGGAGGTCGCGGGTGGCTGCGCGGTGGCCGACGAGGCGATGGCGCGGCAGGCCGTGGAAGCGGCGGCACGGGCGGCGCCGGAATGGGCCCGTGTCCCCCTGCGGGACCGGGTCGCGCTGGGCGTCCGGATCGGCGAACGGCTGCGTGAGCGGCGAGACGACCTCGTGGACCTGCTCGTCGCCGAGGGACAACCGCGGGCACTGGCCGGCCCGACGCTCGACGAATACTGGCGCGCCGACTTCAGTCCGGAGACGCTGGACTGGTGTGCCGGGCAGATGGAGTCCACCCGGCAGACGGAGAACCGGCTGGCGACCGTCCGCCGGGCACCGGACGGGGTCGTCTGCGTGAACCCGCCGCAGAACGCGTCGACCCCCAACGCGCTTTTCGGGGTCACGGCGCTGCTCGCGGGCAACGCGGTCGTGGTGCGCGCCCCGCGCGGGGTTCCGCTGGCGACCACGCACACCTTGCGCGAAGTGGTCGTTCCCGTCCTCGAAGAGGCGGGCGCGCCGCCCGGCGTGCTCAACGTCCTTTGTGGACCGCCGATGACCGACCTGTGGCTGACCAGCCCGTGTGTCGACGACATCGTCTATGTCGGTGGCAGCGCGAAGGGGCTCGAGTTCGAACGCGCCGCCGTCACGGCGGGCAAGAAGCCGATCCTCGAGCTGGCGGGCAACGACTGCTGTGTGGTCTGGCGCGACGCCGATCTCGACGGCGCGGTCGCGGCCATCACCGAGAACTTCCGCCAGTCCGGGCAGATCTGCAACATCCCCAACCAGGTCGTCGCCCATCCCGCCATCGCGGACGAACTGCTCGAACGCCTCACCGAGGCCGCCGCGAAGACCAAACCCGGCTACCCCGACGACCCGGAAACCGTGCTCACCCCGGTGCTGATGGCCGAAACCCATTTCGCCGACATCGCCGACGCCCTCGACAAGGGCGCGCAGCTTCTGCACGGCGGACGGCGGCTCGAAGTCGACGGCACGCCGTCCGACACCGGGCTGTTCGTCGAACCGGCGGTGCTCCGCGTGAACGGGCTCCGGTCCGCACGGGAGACCCGGGCCGTGCGCGAGGAGACCTTTTCGCCGCTGGTGCCGGTGGTGGTCCCGGAAGCCGTCGACGACGAGACGATGCTGGACGACGTGCTCCGGTTCGTCGGCGAGAACGCCTACGGTCTGCGGAATTCCTTCTGGGCTCGGGACGAGCGGGTCGTGCGGAAGATCGCCGCCGAGGTCACGAACTGCGGCGTCGTCAATGTCAACGACTCGCATTCGGCGTTCCGGCCGTTCCTGCCCACCCACGGTGGCACCGGCCTGACCGGCGGCGCGTTCGGCGAGGCCAACTACCTGATGCTGCGGACGACGCATCTGCAAGGCGTCAACATCGTCACCGGAGGCTCGTGATGACCGAATACGCGCTCACCCTGTCCACCGGCCGTCCCGCGGCGGAGGTCTTCGCGCTCGTGCGCGAGCAGGAACGGTTCCCTGAGGCCGCGGGCGACATCATCGCCGTCGAAGCGGCCGGGCCCGGCGTCCACCGGTACACCCTCGCCTTCCGCGACGGCGTCGCCCGGTGGACCCAGGCGACCGAGGCCGGACCGCTCCGGCTCCGGTTCGAGCAGACCGACGGCGACTTCGTCTCGTTCGGCGGTTCGTGGGAGTTCGGCGACGCGCCGGGCGGCAGCACCGTGACCTACCGGGTGACGTTCCGGACCAGCGTCCCCCACCTGGCGGGGGCGATCGACCCGATGGCCGGCCGCGTCCTCCTGCGGGCCGCCGTCGAGGTGGTGACCGGACTCGCCGGACCAGTGGAGATCCTCGACGGCGGACGCGCGCTCCACGATCCGGCCTTGACGGCCTCAGGGGCTCGCGATTAGTCCTCTAATCGCGGGGCGAGCAGCAGGCGTCACCACCGGGAGGCGCGGCACCTTCGTAAGCGTCGTGCCAGTTCCACCACGCGTACGGCGGGGTCTGCGGATAGCCTTCCGGCGAGTCCTCCCACTCCTCCTGGCGTCCCAGCGCGGTGATGTCGAGGTAGCTCCACGTGCTGCCCATCGCCTCGTCGCCGCGGTTGTTGACGAAGTACGTCCGGAACACCTGGTCACCCTCGCGGATGAACGCGTTGGTGCCGTGCCATTCGTCGACGCCGAAATCGACGTCGAAGTCACTGGTCATCGTGTACCACGGCATCGTCCAGCCCATCCGCGCCTTCATCCGCGCGATGTCCGCTTGCGATCCGCGCGAGGCGAAGGCCAGTGTGGTGTCGCGGGCGTTCAGGTGGGCGACGTGCGCGACCTGGTCGGCCACCAGCGAGCAGCCTTTGCAGGCGTGGTCGGGAAAGCCTTCCACGCCGGGATCGAAGAACGCCCGGTAGACGATCAGCTGACGTCGTCCCTCGAACAGGTCGAGCAGGCTCGCCTTCCCCGACGGCCCCTCGAATTCGTACGGCTTCTCGACCGCGAGCCACGGCATCCGCCGTCGCTCGGCGGCGAGCGCGTCGCGGGCCCGGGTCAGCTCCTTTTCCTTCACCAGCAAGCGAAGGCGCGCTTCTTCCCATTCCGCCGGGGTGACCGTCTTCATCGCGCCAGCTCCGCGGGCAGCTCGCTCTGCCGGTTCGGCTGCCCCTCGCCGGTGGTGATCAGCGCGCGGAGGCTGGTGCCGACGTAGAACGTCCACGCCTTGTGACACACCTCGAAGCATTCGTATTCCGGGACCAGCCCGTGATGGGTGAAGCGCGCTTCGGTCTTACCGTCCTTCTCGCTGATCTCGAACGTGACCGTGGTGCCGACCCATTCGGTTTTGTCCTGCGTGAAGTCGAAGTGGTTTTCGAGGACCAGCCACGAGACCTTGCGTCCGGGCTCGGACTCCGTGATCCGCATCCGGCAGCGGTGGAGCTCTTCGTAGTGGTACTCGAACTCGTCGCCGACGTGCACCGTGCCGCCGTCGATCTCTTCCGACCACCAGCCGCGGACGTCGTTGAAGGCGTCGAAGACCTGCTGCGACGTCTGGTCGACGGTGAAACTCGTGGTGAAGCTCATGATGAATCCTCCAGATGGTCTTTCAAGGCTGCGAGCGGGCCGTCCCAGTCACGGGCCAGCGCCGCCAGGAACTGCTGGGCGACCTGCATCGGGGCCGAGCGCAGCCGGTACCGCACGCGGCGACGTTCCCCCTGCTCCGGGGTCACCAGACCGGCGTCGGTGAGCAGCGCGAGATGCTTGGCGATGGCCTGTCGCGTGATGGGCAGGCGCTCGGCCAGGTCGGTCGCCGTGGCCGGGCCGCCCGAGGCGAGGGTGGCGAGGATGCTCCGTCTGCTCGGGTCGGCGAGTGCGACGAAGACCTGTTCGGCGATCGCTTCGATGTCAGGCGGCATCGAGGTATTCGATCAGTTCGCCCAACTCGGCCGCCCACCCCTTCGTGTTCCCTTCGAACGCGGTGCGGTGGGTTTCGTCCGGAAGCTGGGAAAAGCCGCTCTCGACGACCGTGAGCCGGGTACCCGCGCCGACCGGCTCGAGGGTGAACTCGACGTAGGTGCGGCGGGGATCGTCGTCGGGCAGGCCGTAGATCTGCCAGGTGAAACCGAAGATCTCCGGCTCCTCGATGCGCTCCACGCGCATGTTCGCCTTGTGCCCGTTGTCCCATTTCATCTCGGCGTCGCCGCCGGGGCGCAGGTCGATGGTCGCCTGGTTCCCGAACCAGGTGCCCAGCCCCTCGGCCGTGGTCAGCGCGGCCCAGACCTTCGCGGGCGGATGGGCGATCTCGACGGTGCGTTCGATGCGGTCGGGGAATCCCACGACGGCCTCCTCAAGTAGCAATCAAACGGTTGCTATAACTTTGTATAGCAACCGTTTGATTGCGTCAAGGCCGATTCAGGAAGCGGTGTACAGCCCGCCGAGGAACTCCAGCAGCAGCCGCTCCCGCAACGGGCCGGGCGCGGCGGCCAGCAGCGCGTTGATCTCCGCCATCCGCGTAGGCAACCCGGCACCCTCGCCGAGGCCCGCGGCCGCCAGGAGCCCGGCGAACTGCTCCGAAGTCAGCGTCGCGGGATCCAGCGCGGCGACGAACCCGGCCACCTGCGGGTCGACGACCACCAGACCGGACTCGCGGGCGGCCTCGACCGAAGCGGCGAGACTTTCGAGAAACTCCCGTTCACCGGCCCGGTTCGCCGCTGTCACGGTCAGGTGCAGGTTCGCGGGCGACGAGTCGTGCGCGAACTGCGGCTGGACGTACCAGCCGCGCTCACGCATCTCGTCCGCGACCGTGAACAGGTCGAATCCGGCGTCTTCCTCGACGGAGAACGCGAGCAGCGTCGACACCGGATCGCCCAGGACGCGCAGCCCGTCCAGCGCCTCGATTCCGGCACGGATCTCCACGGCCGCTTCGCGCGCGGCCGTTGCCAGTTTCCCGTAGCCGTCGTCGCCGATATGACGGACGACCGCCCACGCCGCGGCGAGCGGGCCACCGGAGCGCGTGCTCTGCAGCGTGGTGTTGAGCATCGTGTAACCGGGCCAGTCTGCGCTCGCGAAGAACTGCGGCCGACGTAGTTCGGCGTTGGCGTGCAAGAGAACCGACACACCTTTGGGGCAGTAGGCGTACTTGTGCAGGTCCACCGAGACACTGGTGACACCGGGAACGTCGAAGCCGAACGGACCGAGATCCAGGTACGGCAGCACCCAGCCACCGATGCAGGCGTCCACATGGAACCGGACGCCGTCGAGCAGCGCCGCGATCTCCGGGATGGGGTCGAGGACGCCGTGGGCGTACGACGGAGCGCTCGCCACGACGAGCACCGTCGTGTCGTCGACGGCGGCGGCCATCGCTTCAGGGACGGCACGGAAGGTCACCGGGTCGACCGGCACCGAAACCGCGCGGACACCGAAGAAATGCGCCGCCTTGTGGAACGCGGCGTGCGCCGTCGTCGGCAGCACGATGCTCGGCGACGTCACTTCCGGACGGGCATCTCGCGCGGCCAGTACCGCGAGCATGCACGATTCCGTGCCACCCGAGGTCACCGAGCCGACCGTCGCCGCCGTACCGCCCAGCAGCCGCGCGGCGGTGCCGACGAGGTCGTTCTCCATCCGCAGCAGGCTGGGGAACGCGGTCGGGTCGAGACCGTTGGCCGACGACGCCAGCGCGTGCGCCGCGGCACCGAGTTCGTCCACTTCGGACAGACCGCTGTCGTAGACGTAGGCGAGCGTCCGGCCGCCGTGCGTCGGCAGGTCTCCCGCGCGCAGTTCCCGCAGCTCCCGGAGGATGTCTTCGGCGGTCACGACCGGCGCTCCAGCACCGACTTCCGCAGCAACGGGATGCCCAGCACGATCAGCACGGCCGGCAGGATCGACGCGCCGAGCAGGATCGCCGTGAGCGCGCTGTCCGGTTGCGCGGCCTTGGCGTCGAGACTGGACTGGTAACCGCCGAACTGCAGCACGAGTCCCCACAGGCCGGGGCCGAGCGCCAGCCCGAGCGTCTCCGACGCCGTCCAGACCCCCGCCGCGATCCCCGCCCTGGTCTCGCCGGTCCGCTCTTCCTCGTCGCTGATCAGATCCGGCAGGATCGCCAGCGGGAACACCGAGATCCCCGCGTACCCGACACCGCAGAAGGCGACGAACACCATCGTGACCGCGAACGGGAGCGCCTGGGCGCCGAGCAGGCCCAGCAGCCCGACGCCGAAAGCGGCGGTGGCGATCCGGAAACCGGCCAGCTTCCCCAGGCTCGCCCCGAGTTTCGGCCACAGCGGCATGGTCAGCAGCGCCGGTCCGACGAAACCGACGAACAGGACCGTCGAGTAGCCGGAGCTGCCGAGGATCCGCTCGGCGAAGAACGGGATCGCGGCCAGCACCGTGCCGATACCGAGCGCCTGGATGAAGTAGACCCCGAGCAGCCAGCGGAACGGCCGCCACCGCGCCAGCGTCCGGAGCAGTTCGCGCGGGCTCACCGTGTTCGGCCGCAGCGCGCCGACGGGCGCGTCCTTCAGGCCGAAGTACACGCCGAGCGTCGCGACCAGGATGATCACGGCGATGAACAGGCCCATGACACGGTAACCGGCGATACCACCGACGAGGTCGGTCACCGCCGGCGCGCCACCGCCGGAGACCAGGATGGCGACCGCGAGGAAGCCGATCCGGACACTGGTCAGCTTCGTGCGTTCCTCGGCCGAGTCGGTCAGCTCGGCGGGCAGCGCGTTGAACGGCACCTGGAAGAACGCGTACGCGGTGGCGCACAACAGGAACACGACGATGACGTAGATCGCGTCGGGCACCGGACCACCGAAGCCCGGGTGCGCGAACAGTGCCGCGAAAAGAATCGCGACGCCTATGCCGCCGTAGAGCAGGAACCGGCGGCGGCTGCCGGTGCGGACCATGTCCGCGTCCGACAGCCTTCCCGCGATCGGGTTGAAGAGCACGTCCCACGCTTTGGGAACGAACACGATCAGGCCGGCCACGCCCGCCGCGACGCCCATCGTGTCGGTGAGGTACTTCAGGAGGAGCAGGCCGGGAACCGTGCCGAAGGCGCCGGTGACGAACGAGCCGAGCGAGTAGCGATACCTCGTCCGTGCTGGCAGCGATGCCATGATCCTCCTCGAGGCGATTCTCCCGATGAAGGCCTCAGTATTGGATCTTGGCCACCACCGAGTAGTGGTCGGAGGGAATCGTGCCACCGTCGTAATGCACGAGCTGTACCGGGCCGACAGCGGCGAGTGGACGGCCGCCCGCGCGCACGGCTCCGACGTAGTCGAGCGAGTCGCGGTAGGTCACCGGAACGGACTTCGCGGCGTTCGGATTCGTCGCCGCGTCAAACGTGTACGCGCCTTCGCCCGTCGTACGGAGGACACCGTCGAGGAAGGCCTCACCCTGCTGGATCTGGGTCCGGCCGAGTGAGTCCTTGCGGGTTTGTCCAGCCCAGTACTCGATGTTCAGGTCGCCCGCGATGACGACCGGCTCGGTCGCGGGTGCGTATTTCGTGACCAGCTCCCGGATCTCGCCGAGCTGCGCCATCCGGACCTCGTGCGCCTTGGGCAGCGTCGCCGGTCCCTCGTCGGCCTGCATATGGGTGCCCGCGATCCAGAGCGGCTTCCCGTTCACGACCAGCCGGGCGAGCGCGGCGCCCTTGTTGGACAGGTAATCCGCCGTGCCGGAGTAGGAATTGCCGAAGACCAGCTGGTGCTTCTCGGTCACCGGCGCCTTGCTCAGCACGGTCACCCCACCGTTCACCACGATGGGGGAATTCGAGCAATTCCCGTTCACCGTGGTCCAGCCCGGCGACGTTGTGCAGTACTGGCCGACGAGCGGGGTCTGATACGGCCAAACGTCCTTCAGCCGGGTCCGCATCTCCTCCGCCTGGGCGCTGAACGCCTCGTCGAGGACGACGACGTCGGCGTCGTTCGCGCGGATGACGGCCTCGGCGGCACGGGCCCTCACCTGTTTGTCCGAGGTGTCCGGGCTGGCGATCCACGGGAGCTGCCAGATGTTGAACGCCATGACCTTCACCGAAACCGCGGCTTGAGCGGGGGCGGCGGTTCCGGCGAACAGGGCGGCGGCAATGGCGAGTACGGCGAGTTTCCGCACAGAAGACCCTTTCGGTGTCAGGAGACGACGAATGTCCGCGAAGTCCCGCTGAACGCGGAGATCGCCCCGTTCCAGCCGTTCTTCCAGTTGCCGAAGTGGACCACCCGGTACTTGCCGATCGGGGTGTTCGGGGGGATCTTCCAGTGGACGACGGCTTTCGATTCGGCGACGAACGTCCGCGCCCAGTGATACTTCGTGTCCCAGTCGCCGTCGTCGGCGTGCCGGATCCACTTGCCGTCGACCAGCCGCTGGATCTCCAGGAACGTGCCGCCGCGGCGCAGGTCGTTCTTCGGATGCCCGGTGACGAACTCGACGGCGACCTGCTCGCCGCGCGCGTAGGTGCTCTTCGCGTCGACCAGGACGTCCCCGAAGTTCTTGAACGCGGGCGCGCTGTCGAAGACGACCCCGGGCTGGAAGTTGATCAGCTTCCCGCGCAGGTCCCGGGGCGTCGGCCCGTGCGGCACCGTCGTTCCGGCCTTCATCGCGGCCGCGAGCTTGGCGAACTCCTGCTGGTACGCCGGAAGTGTGTACCGGCCGAACAGGGTCGACGCGCCCTCGTACTGCTGCGAGTCGTACTCCTCCGGCGTGGTGACGTACTGGCTGTAGGCGTTGGCGTAACCCTGGACGAGCACGTTCTCCAACGGGACACCGAGTTCCGCGGCGACGGTCCGGCGCAGGCGCAGCCCGGACACGATGGTCAGCTCGGCGGGCACGGCCACGAGGTGCAGCTGCCCGATCCGGACGAGCTGCAGCGGCAGGACCTCGGGCGCCCACGGATACGGCTTCATCGCACCGAACGGGACGGCGACCACCTTCGGCGCCTGCGCGTCGGCGAGTGCCTGCGGGATCGGCGCGTCGATGCCGCCGAGCCAGTCGATGAACGGGTTCTTCACCCCTTCCGGAAGCGGCAGCCCGGGGCCGTCCTCACGGCTGCCCGCGAGCATCGACACCCCGATCGCGGCCGTGCAGGTGTGCTGCGGCCGCCCGTTCGGGGTGTACTTCGCGTCGACCGCGACGTCGGACATGTCCACGTAGCACATCCGGTGGTCGACGCCACCGGTCACGGCTTCGGCGGCCGCGTCGAAGGCACTCTTCGCCGCGCGGAACTGGAGACCGCCGATGGTGCGGGTGTTCTCGAACTCCGTCTCCGGCGTGCCGGGTTCGAGGTTCAGGTTCGGACTCATGTCGCCGGTGTTGGTCTGCGGGAACGCGGCGACGAACCGGGGATTCCCGTCGAGGTACCGCACCCCGGCGTGGTCGTGCTCCCATTCGTAGGCGGCGTAACCCTTGTTGTCGCCGCTGATCAGGTGGTTGCCGTTGCTCATCGAGGTACCGTGCGTGGCGAACCAGCTGATCGCGCCGACGTCGACGCCGCCCTGGCTGAACCGCAGCACCGTGACGGCCGGGTCGATCGCCTGCGGGAAGTGGTCCTTGTCCGCCTTCGGGTTCAGGTCGAAGGCCTTACGGGAGCGGTTGACGCTCGCCTTGGTCAGCTCGGCGCGGCCGAGCCGGATCGACCCGGGCGCGAGGTTCGCGTGTGCCCGGCCGATCGCCTCGAAGATCCCGTCGACGACGGCGTCGTAGACCTCCTGCTGGAAGCCGAGGATCGCCAGATCGTAAGCGGCGTAATGGGAATCGCCGCCACAGGCGGAGTGGGTGTGCGTGGCGTTGAGCAGCACGTTCTGCTCGGTGTAGAGGTCGCCGTACGCGGACTGGAGCTTGCGCAGCACGCCCTGGTGTACGGACTGGAACAGCGCGCCGAGATCGGCGGTCACGAACACGATCCGCTTGGCGCCGTCGTCGACCACGAAGGCGCGCGCCCGGGTCCGGAGGTGGATGCCGGCGGTCTGCTGCTGCGGCATCGAGTAGCCCATCATGCCGTTCTCGGCGGCCGGGCCGGTGACGTCGGAGATGCCGACGCCGACGCGGAAACCCGGTGCCGGCGCCGCTTGCGCTTGCCGCGCGCCGAGCACGCCCGCCGCGACCGGCAACGCCGCCGCGCCCGCAAGAACCCGCCTCCGGCTCACCGCCATGTAGCACCTCCCGGCCACGAACATGAACTGACTTCACGTTTGTGGGCGGGACGCTACGTGATGGACCTCACCGTCGCAACCCACGAAAGGTCCGGTCTCGCGAGCGGAGCAGAGCAGGGTTTTCGATGGATCCCGAGCTCGTCGCCACGGTTGCCCGGGTCGCTGCGGGCGGGAAGATCAACGTGGCGAGGTTCAGCCGCGAGCACGGGGTTTCCCGGGACACCTTCTATCGGTATGCGACCCGGCCACCAAGCGCACACCACATCTTTCAGCCACCCTGATCGACGACACCAAACCGTCCGACAATTCCTGAAACGCATCTGTCCGTGAGGTCCTGAAACAGCACAGACGGCTAGAACCGTCATTACCACTCACGACCGTCTCAGCGCACCCTTCGGAAAGCTTCGCAGCGAAGGCGCCTACGCGTCCTTTAAGTATGTTGCTCAGCGCAGTTGTTTGACGGTCCGTTGTTCCCTATCGGGTGAAATGAGCCAGACGTGACCGCTACGCAAATCGGGCTAGCACACCTGTTCGATCTTCGGTATCGTTGGGGTTGTGGCCAGCGAAAACAGTCCTCAGGCGGTGCGCTCCGAGTGGTGGCGTGTCGATACGGCGACGCTGCATGCCCGGAAGCAGGAAATCGAGGTTCTGAAGCGGCAGTTGGAGGCGGAGCAGTACGCGATCCTGGCGGAAATCAATTCCCGCGGTGTCCGTGGATGCTCCGGTCATTCGACACTGGCTGCGATGATCTTCGAAGACTTTCAGGTCACGGACAAGGAAGCCGGAGTCCGCGCGGACCGGGTTCTGGCCCTGCATCCGGGTCCTGCTATCGGCGGAGATCCTGAGCCGCCGTTGGCGCCGTTGACCGCTAAGGCTGCGGCGGAGGGTGCGATCGGCGGCGGCCAGATCGACGCGATCATCCGCACCCTGGCCCGGATCCCGTCCACGGTTTCGGAGGAGGACGTGCGGGGCGGGGAGAAGATCCTCGTCGATCTGGCCCGCCGCGCCGGGCCACGGCAGATCGCCCGAGCCGGGCGACGGCTCTTGGACAAGCTCGACCCCGACGGGAAAGAGCCGCGGAGTGAGGACCCGAAAGACACCCGGCCGGAGTTACGGTTCGTGAAGCACCGTGACGGCACCCTCGGGCTGAAGGCCAGGCTCGACCTGGAAACGTATGCGCGGTTGAAGTCCGACCTCGATCCGATGGCGAAACCGCACAAGGCTATCGACGGGGTCCGGGACTCCCGTACTCACGACGAACGCTATGGCGACGCCTTCACCGACTACGTGCGGTTGAAGACCACCAGCCGGAATCTGCCCGGCCAGGCGGGCGAGGCCACCCACATCCTGGTCACGATGTCCTACGACGACCTCATGCGGGACATCGGCGAAGCGCATCTGGATCTCGTCGGGCCGATCAGCGCCACCGACGCCCGCATCCTCGCCTGCGACGCCCGCGTCCGGCCCGGAGTTCTGGGCACCGCGGGTGAACCGCTGGACATCGGCCGATCCAAACGCACCGTCTCCCTCGCCCAGAAGTACGCACTCACCATCCGCGACGGAGGCTGCGCCTTCCCAGGCTGTGACATGCCCGTACCCCGCTGCACCGCACACCACATCGTCTTCTGGCGCCACCACGGCGAAACGAAGATCGACAATCTCGTGCTGCTCTGCACCAGGCATCACCGGCTGATCCACCACAGCGAATGGAAAGTCCAAATCGCCCAAGACGGACTACCCGAGTTCACCCCGCCTGCTTATCTCGACCCCACCGGAACTCCAAGGCGCAACACCATGCACCTCAGGACATAGACCGACGCACCGAACGCAAG
>NZ_JBVKAE010000038.1:0-55769 GCF_055598845.1 Amycolatopsis sp. NPDC039088
ATTTTCATGCTCTCAAAGGAACCTCAAACGAGGTTCAAATACATAAGCTCTACTGGCTTAGTTCACTAGCACACTGTTGAGTTCTCAAGCAACACGCTTTGTTTCAAAGCGATATTCACAAGCTTTTGGTCGAGCATGCCGAATCCTACGGTCTTAGTCGTAGGGGGTCGGCGGCCGCTCGTGGGCCGACGCTGAACATTACCTGGTCCGGTTCGCGGTGTCAACCCGCTCGGCCCTGGTTCCTTGCCTCGGGGCTTTCGGCCCCGGCGGCCCGGTGTTCCTGGCGACGAAGAGAAGATTACATGCCCCGGAACCCCCTGAAAACAGGGGGGTCACTTAAGGACATCGCCGCAGGTCAGCCGGTGTGAAGCCGCCTCATCCGACGGTCTTCAGGTAGCGAGGCGGTTTGCGGGCGGGGGCGACGCGTTCGAAGTCGGCCGCGTAGGCGAGCACTCGGGCGTCGGTCCACCGCCCCGCCATGAACGAAACTCCGACCGGGAGTTCGCCGACGAAGCCGGCGGGCACGGTCACCGCCGGGTACCCCGCGACCGCGGCGGGGGTCGACGACGGGATCACGTCGTTGTCGCCGGTCTTGCAGTCGGTCTTCCAGGCGGGCGGGTTCGTGGGCGCGGCGATCGCGTCGAGGCGGTACTTCGCGAGGGTCTCGTCGATCGAGCGTTTCGCCAGGTCGGTCAGCTCGCGGCGCATGGCCAGGTGGGCGGGGTCGGACGGGCCGGGTGCGGCGAGCGCCTGTTCGAAGAGCTCTTGACCGGCGAAGCAGGTCTGCTCGAGCGGGTCCGACCGGTTGTAGGCGATGAGCGCGGCGAGATCGCGCGGCCCCTCCGGGCGCGTGGCCAGATAGCGGTCGATGTCCCGGTGGAACTCGGTGAGCAGCGCCGGGAACTCCAGTTCACCGAGTCGTGCCTGGTACGGCGGGGTCACTTCGACCACCTCGGCACCGGCCTTGACCAGTTCGTTTCGAGTTCGCGTCATCACGGCTTCGACGTCCGGACCGAGTACCGGCAGGCGCCAGAGGCCGATCCGCGAGCCCTTCAGCACGCCGGGCCGCAGGTGCGCGGCGTAGTCGGTCGGCTGGCTCGGCGGGTACGCGCCGGTGGCCGGGTCGCTCGGGTCACGCCCCTGCAGCGCGGACAGGGTCAGCGCGACGTCGACGACGTGCCGGGCCATCGGGCCGGCGGTGTCCTGTTCGGCGGAGATCGGCACCACGCCGGTGCGGCTGACCAGGCCGAGGCTCGGCTTGTGCCCCACGGTCGAGGTCATCCCGGCGGGACAGACGATCGAGCCGTCCGTCTCGCTGCCGATCGCGACCTGGGCCAGCGACGCGGCGACACCCGCGGCGGATCCGGCGGACGACCCACAAGGGTTGCGATCGAGCACGTACGGGTTGTTCGTCTGCCCGCCGACGCCGGACCACCCGGAAGTGGGTTTGGCGGCGCGGAAGTTCGCCCATTCGGACAGGTTCGCCTTGCCGAGGACCACCGCGCCCGCGTCACGCAGACGGCTGACCAGGGTTGCGTCCTTCGCGGGCTTGCTGCGCAGCGCGCGAGAGCCCGCGGTCGTCTGCATCGAGCGGGTGTCGACGTTGTCCTTCACCAGGACGGGGATGCCGTCCAGCGGCCCTCGGGTCTTGCCCGCGCGACGCCGGACGTCGCTCTCCGCGGCTTGCGCGATCGCGGCCGGATTGACCGCGATGACCGCGTTCACCTTCCGGTCGACCTTGCGGATGCGATCGAGGTACGCGGAGGTCAGGCCGACCGCGGTCAGCCGTCCGGCGGACATCCGCGTCTGGAGCGCGGGGATGTCGGCGGCATCGAGATCGAGTGATCCGCCGGTGGCGGACGCCGCGGGCGCGGCACTCGCCGCGATGGTCACGGCGACCAATGTCGTCAGGATTCCGGACATCGGTCGCCGCACCATCAGGTCTCCCTCGTCTAGAGAACCGGAAGCAGGGTCCGCAGCTCGTACGGGGTCACCGCGCTGCGGTAGTTATCCCATTCAACACGTTTGTTACGCAGGAAGAAGTCGTAAACGTGCTCTCCGAGCGCTTCGGGCAGAAGTTCCGATTTCTCCATTTCGGCCAGCGCCTCCCCGAGGTTCTGCGGGAGCTGGGCATATCCGGCCGCGCGGCGTTCGGCGTCGGACAGCTGCCAGATGTTGTCCTCGGCGGGAGGCGGCAGCTCATAGCCCTTCTCGATGCCCTTGAGGCCGGCGGCCAGGATGACCGAGTAAGCCAGATAGGGGTTACAAGCGGAGTCGAGCGTGCGGATCTCCACGCGTCGTGACGACGCCTTGCCCGGCGAGTACATCGGCACCCTGACCAGCGCGGAGCGGTTGGCCCGGCCCCACGAAACGGTCGTCGGGGCCTCACTGCCGCTGATCAGCCGTTTGTAGGAGTTCACCCACTGGTTCGTGACCGCCGAGATCTCCTTCGCGTGGTGCAGCAGCCCCGCCACGAAGGCTTTACCGGTCGCGGACAACTCGTAGGGGTCTTCCGCGTCGTAGAAGGCGTTGCGATCACCCTCGAACAGGCTGACGTGGGTGTGCATCCCCGAGCCCGGCTGGTCGGTGAACGGCTTCGGCATGAAGGTCGCCCGGACCCCCTGGGTGAGCGCGACCTCCTTGACGACGTAACGGAAGGTCATCACGTTGTCGGCCATGGTCAGCGCGTCGGCGTACCTGAGGTCGATCTCCTGCTGACCGGGCGCGCCCTCGTGATGGCTGAACTCGACCGAGATCCCCATCGCCTCGAGCGTCTCGATGGCGTGACGGCGGAAGTGCGTCGCGGTCGCGTGACTGGCCTGGTCGAAGTACCCGCCGTTGTCCGCGGGCTCGGGCTCGCTGCCGTCGTCCGTCAGGCTCGCGAGCAGGAAGAACTCGATTTCAGGGTGGACGTAGCAGGTGAAACCCGCTTCGGCCGCCTTCGAGAGCTGCCTGCGCAGGACGTGCCTGGGGTCCGCCCAGGACGGGGAGCCGTCCGGCATCGCGATGTCGCAGAACATGCGCGCCGAGTACGGGCCGCCGTCCGGGGTCTCCCAGGGCAGCACCTGGAAGGTGGCCGGGTCGGGCTTCGCGACCATGTCGGATTCGTAGACGCGCGCGAATCCTTCGATGGCCGATCCATCGAAGCCGATCCCCTCACTGAAGGCGCCCTCGAGCTCGGCGGGCGCTACGGCGACGGACTTGAGAAACCCCAGCACGTCGGTGAACCAGAGCCTGACGAAACGGATGTCGCGCTCTTCCAAGGTGCGGAGCACGAACTCCTGCTGGCGATCCATGGCCGCACCCTAACGAGAACGTGTTAACGACATGTTTCGCGACGCGCCGTTCGACCGGAAGTGATGGATCACGCCACGAGAACCGGTTCGGGTTTCGCGGCCTTCGTGATCGACAGCGAAGCGACCGAAGCGAGCACGGCGAGACCCGCGGCGATGTACCAAGCGAGCGCGTAGCTGCCGGAGGAGTCGCGGATCGCGCCCGCGCCGAACGCCGCGAGACCGGCGCCGAGCTGGTGACTGGCGAAGACCCAGCCGAAGACGATCGGGCCGGCGGCACCGAACTGGCGGACACAGAGCGCGACCGTGGGCGGGACCGTCGCCACCCAGTCGAGGCCGTAGAAGACGATGAACGCCCACATGCTCGGTTCGACCGATCCGCTCAGCAGTTGCGGAAGCAGCGCGAGCGAGACACCGCGAAGGGCGTAGTAGACGCCGAGGAGGATCCGCGGATCGACCCGGTCCGTGAGCCAGCCGGAGGCGATCGTGCCGGCGACGTCGAAAATCCCGACGAGGGCGAGCAGGCCGGCGGCGGTGGTCTGTGGCATGCCGTGGTCGTGCGCCGCGGGGACGAAATGGGTGCTGACCAGGCCGTTCGTCGTGGCGCCGCAAATCGCGAAACCGGCCGCGAGCAACCAGAACGTCCTCGTGCGTGCTGCCGTGCCGAGGACCGAAAGCGCTCGGCGGGCAGAACCACCCGTACGGACTGGCGGGGCGACTTCGCCGGGCTCCGCGCCGTAGGCGGTCGTACCGACATCGGACGGGTGATCGCGGACCACCAGGAGGACGACGGGGACGACGGCCAGTGCGGCGATGGCGATGACGAGCGAGGCCGTCCGCCAGCCCGCGTCGATGGCGAGGTTCGCCACGATCGGGAGGAAGATCAGCTGGCCGGTGGCGCCCGCCGCGGTGAGGACGCCGGTGACGACGCCGCGGCTGCGGACGAACCAGCGGGCGGCGACCGTCGCGGCGAAGCTCATCGCCATCGAGCCGGTGCCGACGCCGACCAGGACGCCCCAGCAGAGGATCAGTTGCCAGCTCGCGTTCATGAACACCGTGCCGCCGGCGCCGATCGCGACGACGAAGAGCGCCGTCGAGGCGACGCGTCGCATGCCGAAGCGCTCCATGAGAGCCGCCGCGAAAGGCGAGAAGAGGCCGTAGAGCACGAGGTTCACCGAGACGGCTGACGCGATCGTCGCGCGGGACCAGCCGAACTCGTTGTGGAGCGGGTCGATGAGCACGCCGGGGGCGGCACGGAAACCGGCGGCGGCGAGAAGGGCGACGAACGCGGCTGCGGCGACGAACCACGCTCGGTGGAGTCGGGTCTCAGGTTGCACGGGTACAGCGTCATCGGCGGCGACCCCCAGCGGAAGCGGCTGGAAGGACACTCTGCGAAAGATTCGGGCCAAGGCCATAGGCTCTGGCCATGCGCTGCCGTCACCTTGTCCCGGCGCTGCTGCTCACGATCGGGCTCCTCGGCGGCTGCGCGGGATCACCCCCGTTGCCTCCTGCCTCGGAATTCGTGAGCGCGGCGGCCGACTCCCTCGCCTCTTTGCGCAGCGTGCGATTCAAACTCGGGGTGAACGGCGTCGTGTCCGGGCTTCCGGTGCGCGGACTCGATGGCGAGATCAGCCTGGAGGGTGGCCGGGACGGAAGCGCGGTCGGTAACGCGGATCTGCAGGATGACTTCGAGCGGGTGAAAGTCAAGTACCGGCTGAACGGCTCGGAGATCACGCTCAGTGGTCCTGAGGTGGAGCGGGTGATCGCGGCTTCGGCGCCCTACACGCCGCGGGCGATGCTCGGGGCCGAAGGCGGGCTGCGGCGGCTGCTGACCGGGGCGACCGAGTTGCGGGGCGAGCGGTGGGAGCGGGTGCAGGACACCGACTCGCTCCGGATCGGCGCGAAGGTGCCTGCCGCGGTGATCGGCGGGATCGTGCCGGAGATCAAGGCGGACGTGTTCGTGAAGCTGTGGATTTCGAAGGACGAGCCGCGGCGGCTGGTGCGGGTTTGGGTGCAAGTGCCGCCGACGAAGCCGGAGGAGTTCGCGGTGATGCTGGAATTGGCGTTGACCAGGCATAACGCGGTGGTCGTCGGGGACGGGCGATAGCAAAGGTCCCTTGCTCTCCTGGCAGGCGAAAGACCAGGTCAGCGGGTGTGGCGATAGCAAAGGTCCCCTGCTCCCCCGCTAGGTGCAGCGGGTGCCGGGAGCGGGCAGTTCGCCGTCGATCAGGTACGCGAGGCCTGCCCCGTCGACGCACTCGTTGCCGTCGAGGAACACGGTGTGCTGCGCGCCCTCGAACGTGAGCAAAGCTCCCTTGAGGTCCCGGGCGAGGTTCACGCCGGACGCGTACGGGGTCGCCGGGTCGCCGGTGGTCGAGATGACCAACGGCCGCGGCAGGCCTTCGATGTCCGGCTTGTGGACCTCGGAGGTGGCGGGCGACGGCCAGACGGAACAGATGTCGAGTTCGCTCATGTCCGGAGTACCGCCGTCGAGGAACGGCGCGCCCTGGAGCATCCGCTCGTGAGCGCGGTCGATGACGCGACGGTCGGTGATCCGCGTGCTGTCGACGCAGCGGACCGCGAAATAGACGTCGAGGATGCCGGTGTACCGGCCGTCCGGCTCGCGGCCGTAGTAACTGTCGGCGAGCGCGACCAGGGTTTTGCCACTCCCCCGCTTCAGCTCGGCGAACCCGTCGTTGAGGAATTTCCACGCGTCCTGCGAGTACAGCGCGGCGCTGGTGCCGGTGATGGCGTCCTCGAACGAGAGACGGCGATTCCCGGCCGGGACCGGTTTGGTGATCAACGGTTTGACCAGGTTTTGGAACGCCTTCGTCACGCCGCCGGCGTCACGGCCGAGCGCGCAATCAGCGCGGGCGGCGCACCATTTGCCGAACGCGGTGAACGTGTTCTGGAAGCCGGCCATCTGCGTGACCAGCGATTCGGCGGTGTCGAGTTCGGGATCGACCGCGCCGTCGAGGAGCAGCGCCCGTACCTTCTCCGGGTACGCCTCGGCATACGCGGTCCCGATCTGCGTGCCGTACGAAAAGCCCAGGTAGGTGAGTTTTTCGTCGCCGAGGGCCGAGCGCAGGACGTCGAGGTCCCGGACGACGTCCCTGGTCCCGATGTTGGCGAGCATCTCTTCGCCGTGCTTCGTGCGCTCAATGCACTTCGCCACGTACGCCTTAACGTCGGCGAGTTGCTTCGCGATCCCGCTGGGGGTCGTGTCGCTTTCCGAATCTTCAGCCCGGTCTGCGTCGCGTTCGGTGTCGGTGAGGCAGACGAGCTTCGGCTCGCTGGTCCCGACGCCACGCGGGTCGAAACCCACGATGTCGAACCGCGCGGCCAGGGGCGCCGCGGGACGGGACTTCGCGATGCGCGCCGCCGCTGAGACACCCGAACCGCCAGGCCCGCCGGGGTTGATCACGAGCGAACCGATCCGCTGATCGGCCTTCTTGGTCTTGTGCCGGAGGACGCCGATCGCGATCGTCTCGCCGCCCGGCTTCAGGTAGTCGAGTGGCACGGTGAGCTTCGCGCAGTCGAACGCCTTGTCCGAGAACCCCGTACACGGACCCCAAGCCAGCTTCTGCCCTGTGAACTTTTCGAGTGCCTTCGGATCCGGAGTCGGCGACGCCGAAGTCGTCGAGGCAGGCGGAGCTGCCGACGGCGCGGGCTGCGGCTGCTGCGTCGTGCACGAAGCGACCAGCACGACGACGAGCACGGCCGGGACACGGCGAAGGCTCATCTCGCGATCTTCGCAGCGTCCCGGCCCTTCGCAGGCTTTCGCGCCGAACTCGTTACTCGGCCGTACAGCGCGTGCCCTCGTCCGGCACGACACCGTCGACCAGGTATTTGATGCCGATCCGGTCGACGCACGCGACGCCCTGGAGGAACACCGTGTGCTGGTTGCCCTCAAACGTCAGCAAAGCTCCCTTGATCGCTTTCGCCAGGTTCACGCCCGCCTGGTAGGGCGTCGCCGGGTCGTTGGTCGTCGAGATGACCAGCGTCTTCGGCAGGCCCTCGACATTGGGCAGATGCGGCTCCGAGGTGTTCGGCACCGGCCAGAAGGCGCAGGCGTCACGCGCGGAACCGTCCGGCTTGCCGTCGTCGAGGAACGGCGCCGCCTGCGCGTACCGCTTCTGCGCGTCGAGAAGTTTCGCGGGATCGGTGACCCGCGGGTCGTCGACGCACCGGATCGCGACGAAAGCGTCCTGCGTCGTCCCGTAGCGTCCGTCGGCGCCGCGATCGTTGTAGAGGTCGGCCAGTTTTTCCAGCCCGTCGCCGCGCTGGCGCCTCAGTTCGTTGAGCGCGGTGTTGAGCGTTTCCCAGAGATCTTCCTGGTAGAGGGCCTGTATCACGCCGGTGGTCGCGTCCTCGTACGACAGTTTCCGGCCGTCGCTGACGGGGACCGGGAAGTCGATCAGCGGCCGCACCAGGTCCTGGAACGCCTTCGTGGTGCCCGCGGCGTCGCGCCCGAGCGCGCAGTCCTCCCGCGCCGCGCACCAGCTGGAGAACTCTTCGAACGCCTTGCCGAAGCCCTGCCCCTGCGCGACCAGCGACTCCACCGCGTCCTGCTCGGGGTCGACGGCTCCGTCGAGCACCAGCGCGCGGACGTTCGTCGGGAAGGCCTCCGCGTAGGCGGATCCGATCCGCGTTCCGTAGGAGTAGCCGAGGTAGTTCAGTTTCCGGTCGCCGAGCACCGAACGCAGGATGTCCATGTCCTTGACGACGTCACGGGTGCCGACGTTCGCGAGCATCGCGGGGCCGTGTTCGGTCCGCTGGGTGCACCTGGCCGCGAAGTCCTGGGACTCGGCTTCCTGCTTTTTCACCCCGTCGGGTGAGCCATCGGTTTCGCTGTCGTCCGCCCGGTCCGCGTCGCGTTCGGCGTCGGTCAGACAGCGGATCTGCGGCTGGCTCGCTCCGATGCCACGCGGGTCGAAACCGACCATGTCGAAGCGTTTGCCCAGTTCGTTCGTCGCCGTTCGGGAGGCGAGACCGGCCGCGGCCGTCATGCCTGACGCGCCTGGACCACCGGGGTTGACCAGGAGCGCCCCAATCCTTTCGTCGGTTTTCAGCGCTTTCCGGCGCAGCAGCCCGAGCGTGATCGAGTCGCCTTCAGGCTTCGCGTAGTCGAGCGGGACCGTCAGCCGCGCGCATTGCGCGTCCTTCACTCGAAACGCCGCTTTTGCGTCATCGGATGTCGCGTAGGGTGCACAGTCGGCCCAGGTCAGACTCTGTCCGTAGAACTTCTCGAGTCCTGCGGGCACCGGTCCGGACGGAGCGTGCGACTCGGTAACCGGAGGTGGCGGCTGAGTTCTGCCCTCTCCCGACGAGCACGCGGTGAAAGTGACCGCGAGCAGGCCGGACAGCGAGATCGCGGCGAATCGGCGGGCACGGGACCTGGCGCTGACATGAGTGGACACGGTTGGATCGTGCCATCGGCCGTGGAACTCGGCCGCACCACCACTGCGTTGGTGATACGGGTGCGGACGGCAGAAGAAACAGACGGGAGCACAGGGGTGGCAGCACTGATCAGCCGGGTGGGCAAAAAGCTGCGCCGGATCATCCAGCGGCCGGGCAGCGTCGAGCTGACCCGCTACGAAGCGCTGCTGCCGGCCATCGAGAAGCTCGAGCCCGAGTTGGAGAACCTCTCCGACGAGGAGCTGACAGAGCGGGCCGGCAAGGTCCGGGAAGCCTCGTCCTTCGGCGACGAACAGCTGATCGAGGTGTGCGCGCTCGGCCGTGAAGCCGCGCGGCGCGCGCTCGGCGAGCGCGCCTTCGACGTGCAGCTGATCGGCACGATGGGCCTGCTCAGCGGGCATATCGTGCAGATGGAGACCGGTGAGGGCAAGACGTTGGCGGGCGCGCTGGCGGGGGCGGGGTACGCCCTGCGCGGCAAGCACGTCCACGTCGTCACGGTGAACGACTACCTCGCCCGACGTGACGCGGAGTGGATGGGCCCGATCTACGACCTGCTCGGTGTCTCCGTCGGGTGGATCGAACCGGCTCACTCCCGCGACGAGCGCCGCGAGGCGTACGCGAAGGAAGTCACGTACGGCGCTGTCAGCGAGATCGGCTTCGACGTACTGCGCGACCGGCTGGTGACTCGCGAAGAGGACCTGGTCCAGCGCGCTCCCGAGGTGGCGATCGTCGACGAGGCGGACTCCGTGCTGGTCGACGAGGCTCGCGTGCCGCTGGTGATGGCGGGGTCGATCGACCACACCGACGCCGACGAAGAGGTCGCGAACATCGTCCGGCGGCTGCGGCTCGGTCTGCACTACGAGACCGACGCCGACGGCCGCAACGCCTGGCTGACCAAGGCGGGCGCGTCGGTGGTCGAGAAGGCCCTCGGCGACGACATCAACCTCTACGACGAGACCGGCTCGGACCGGCTGCCCGCGGTCAACGTGGCGCTGCATGCGCACGCCCTGCTCACCCGCGATGTGGACTACCTCGTGCGCGACGGCAAGGTGCAGCTGATCAACGCCGCCCGTGGCCGTGTCGCCGAACTGCAGCGCTGGCCGGACGGCCTCCAGGCGGCGGTCGAGGCGAAGGAACAGGTCAAGGCGACCGACCGGGGCGAGATCCTCGACTCGATCACCGTGCAGGCCCTGCTCGCGCGCTATCCCGAGGTCGCGGGCATGACCGGTACCGCGGTCGCGGTCGCCGAGCAGCTGCGCGAGTTCTACAAGCTCGAGGTCGCGGTCATCCCGCCGAACACGCCGAACATCCGCGAAGACCAGGAGGACCGGATCTTCGGATCGCCGTCGCAGAAGCTGCGCGCGATCGAGGAGGAGATCCGGCGCGTGCACGAGAGCGGGCGGCCGATCCTCGTCGGCACCCAGGACGTCGCCGAATCCGAGGAGCTGGCCGAGAAGCTGGCGAAGGCCGACCTCGAATGCGTCGTGCTCAACGCGCGCAACGACGCCGAGGAAGCCGAGATCATCGCCGACGCCGGCAAGAAGGGCGCGGTCACCGTTTCGACCCAGATGGCCGGTCGTGGTACCGACATCCGGCTCGGCGGCAAGGACGGCGAAGGCCGCGACGAGGTCGTCGAACTGGGTGGCCTGCACGTGATCGGCACCGCCCGCTACCCGTCGAGCAGGCTGGACGGCCAGCTGCGCGGCCGGTCCGGGCGGCAGGGCGACCCGGGCAGCGCGGTGTTCTTCGCCAGCCTGAACGACGAACTCGTGCTGTCGAACGCGCCGGACATCCCCGAGGGCATCAGCTCGGACGTGGGCAGCGGCGAGATCACCGACCCGGCGGCGCTGCGGCAGATCAACCACGCGCAGCGCGTCGCCGAGGGCGTCGACCTGGAGATCCACCGGAACACCTGGCGCTACACGCGGCTGATCGAGCGGCAGCGTGGCGAGCTGCTCGAGCACCGGGACAAGGTGCTGCGGACGGCGCACGCGGCGGAGGTGCTGGAGAAAGCGCACCCGGAGAAGTTCAAGGAGCTGTCGGAGGCCGTCGACGACGAAGATCGCGTCGAACAGCTGTGCCGGGAGGTGCTGCTGTTCCACATCGACCAGCTGTGGTCGGACCACCTGGCGTTCCTGACCGACGTGCGGGAGAGCATCCACCTGCGGGCGCTGGCACGGGAGACGCCGATCGACGAGTTCCACCGCGCGGCGATCCCCGAGTTCCACAAGATCATCCCGGAGGCGGCGACGCGGGCGGCGAAAACGCTCGAGGAAGCCGAGATCACCGAGAACGGGATCGACCTCGGCGACGCGGGTGTGCGGCGGGCGAACACGACGTGGACCTACCTGGTGCACGACAACCCGTTCGACTCCGACTTCGAGCAGACCATCAAGAAGGTGCGGAGCATGATCAAGCGGAAGTAGCGCTCGGTCCTGTCGCGATAGCGGGGGACCTTTGCTATCACTCTCTTCCGGAGAGCGACAGCAAAGGTCCCCCGCTCTCTTTTCGCACGAATTCCCAGGTCAGCGGCCTGGCGACAGCAAAGGTCCCTTGCTCCCCTCCTGAGCACGGCCCGGCGAGCCAGACCCGGGTGGGCGATTCGGCACATCCACTCGTCCCCGCGGCCGCCGGTGGGTGAGAATGTCGGCATGCCGCAACTGCGCATCGCACTGGCCCAGGTCAACACCACCGTCGGAGACCTCGAAGGCAACGCCGGGCTCACCGTCGAGTGGACTCGCAAGGCCGCCGAAGCAGGCGCCCACCTCGTGGTCTTCCCGGAGATGTCCCTCACCGGCTATCCCGTGGAAGACCTCGCCCTGCGCCCGGCCTTCGCCTCCGCCTCGAAGCAGATGGTCGAAGAGCTCGCCCGCCGCCTCGACGAGGCCGGCTGCGGCGAGGTACTCACCTACATCGGCTATCTCGATCTCGACGAGACCGGCCCGCGCGACGCGGCGGCCGCGCTGTACCGCGGCGAAGTGGTCGCCCGTCAGTTCAAGCACCACCTGCCCAACTACGGCGTCTTCGACGAGCACCGCTGGTTCAAGCCGGGCCATGACCTCGAGATCGTCCGCTTCCACGGGGTCGACGTCGGCATGGTGATCTGCGAAGACGTCTGGCAGGACGGTGGCCCGATCTCCGCGCTGGGCAAGGCCGGGGTGGACCTCGTGGTCGCGCCCAACGCCTCGCCTTACGAGCGCGCGAAGGACGACATCCGACTGCCGCTGATCGCCCGCCGCGCGGCCGAGGCCGGGGCGCCGCTGGTGTACACGAACCAGATCGGCGGTCAGGACGACCTCGTCTTCGACGGCGACTCGATCGTCGTCGGCGCGGACGGCCGGTTGCTGGCGCGCGCGCCGCAGTTCGTCGAGCACCTGCTCGTCGTCGACACCGAACTGGCCGCGGACGGGCACACCGCCGAGGGCAAGTTCGAGGGGCTGCGGGTCAAGCGCCGCGTGCTCAGCGAGGACCCGGTTCCCGCCTACAGCCCGCGCACCGAGTCGGCGATCAGTGAACCGCTGTCGGACGAAGCCGAGGTGTGGCACGCGCTCGTCGTCGGCCTGCGCGACTACGTGCACAAGAACGGCTTCTCGTCGGTGACGTTCGGGTTCTCCGGCGGCATCGACTCGGCGGTGGTGGCGGCGCTGGCCGCCGACGCTCTCGGCGGCGACAACGTGTACGGCGTTTCGATGCCTTCGGAGTACTCCTCGTCGCACTCGAAGGACGACGCCGCGGATCTCGCCCGCCGCATCGGCGCGCACTACCGCGTTGAGCCGATCGCCGACATGGTCAAGGTCTACGTCGAGCAGCTTCAGCTGACCGGCCTCGCCGAAGAGAACATCCAGGCCCGTGTCCGCGGCATGCTGCTGATGGCACTGTCCAATCAGGACGGTCACCTGGTGCTCGCCACGGGCAACAAGACCGAACTCGCCGTCGGCTACTCGACCATCTACGGTGACGCCGTCGGGGCCTTCGCGCCGATCAAAGACCTGTTCAAGACGCACGTCTGGCATCTGGCCAAATGGCGCAACGCGGAAGCCGAAAAGAACGGCGAGACCCCGCCCATCCCCGAGAACTCGATCACCAAGCCGCCGTCGGCGGAGCTGCGGCCCGGGCAGCTGGACAGCGACTCGCTGCCCGACTACCTGATGCTCGACGACATCCTCGACGACTACATCGAGGGCGACCGCGGCTACGTCGACCTGGTCGACGCCGGATTCGAACCGGAGACCATCGACCGGGTGGTGCGCATGGTCGACAAGGCCGAATACAAGCGCCGCCAGTACCCGCCGGGCACCAAGATCACGTTCAAGGCGTTCGGCCGGGACCGGCGGCTGCCGATGACCAACGGCTGGCGCGAGGGCCAGGTCGTGATCAAGTCAGCTCAGCGCGACCTGCTTCCCCGCTGAATTCGCCAGCACGGCCACCAGGCCGGGCCGGGCGTCACGCCGGACGAGCATGTCCATCCCGAGTGCCCGCACCGCGGTCTCCACCGCGGCGGGCTCGGGGTGGACACCGGTGACCAAGAGCAGCGGGATCGACGGGAGTCCCCGCGTCGTCGGATGCGGGGTGTTCCCCCAGTCGATGAGGAAGGGCGCGAGCCCGTCGAGGCCGCCGACACCGGTGAGGCGCCAGGTCAGCAGTTCACCGTCGTCGGTGACTCGCGACATCTCGAACGCCTCGCCCGGGTCGTAACCGCGCTCGCGGGCCTCGGCGATCGCGTCGTCGATACCCCGCACTCGCGCCGCCCAGGTGACCAGGGCGGGCTCGGTCAGCTCGTCGATGCCGAACGGCCGCGGTCCGATGTGCTCGGGTTGATCCGGATCGGGCCCGACCACCTCGAGGTAGGCACCGGCACCGAGGTCGGCCAGATAGTTGGCCGTGCCGAGTCCGACATGCCTGCCACCGCGTGTGGGCGTGACACCGGTCAGATCGGCTACGCGCGCGACGGCCTCTTCGAGATTCGGCCCGGCGTAGACGAGGTGATCAAGCACGAGGTCGTTCATGCTCCTACTCCTACCGCAGCCGCCGCCTCGGCGGCAGCGCGGCGTCTCGTTGCCGCTGAAACGCAGTAAAGCCGAAACTGTCGGACCGTTCTCGTACCCTGGGGTTCATGACGGCACCGGGCTACGCCGTGTTCGGCACCGCGATCGGCGATTGCGGCATCGCGTGGAACGAACGCGGGGTCATCGCGGTCCAGTTACCCGAGGGCAGTGAAGAGAAGACGAGGGCGCGACTGACCGCGCGCCTGCCGGAAGCGGTGCGATCCGCACCGCCGGCCGAGGTCCAGCGCGCCATTGACGGCGTCGTGTCGTTGATCGACGGCAAGCGCACGGACCTCACCGGCGTCGAACTCGATTACGAAGGAGTACCGGACTTCCATCGCCGCGTCTACGAGTTCATCCGCTCGATCCCTGCGGGTAAGACGCTGACCTACGGCGACATCGCGAACATCCTCGGCATGACCGGTGGGGCGCAGGCCGTGGGACAGGCGATGGGGCGCAACCCGTTCCCGATCATCGTGCCGTGCCATCGCGTGCTCGCCGCGGGCGGCAAGGATGGCGGGTTCTCCGCGCGCGGAGGGGTCGCCACCAAGCGCCGGATGCTGGTCATCGAAGGCGCTTTGGCGGACGAACCGACGTTGTTCTAAGCGTTTTCCGCGTTCTCGGTGGGCGACCACGGCTTGAGCCAGGGCGTCTCCGGCCAGCCTTCCGCGGCGGCCATCAGCGGGATCGCGGTCGCGCCGTCGATGTGCTCGCGGATGATGTCGGCGTGCCCGGCGTGCCGCGCGGTTTCCTCGATGAGGTGAAGCAGAACCCAGCGGACCGACCAGGCATCGAGGTCCTGCGGGTACCACGGCACGCCCTTCGGCACCGGGACAGGCTGACCGAGGTCGGCGATTCCGGCGATGACGTCCGCGGTGCGGCGGGCGACCTCGTCGTAGCGCGCCAGTAGCCCTTCGACGGTTTCGCCTTCAGCCATCACATAATCGGCTTCGTAGTCCTTCATCGCCTCGTCCATGGGCTTCGAAGGCTTCTGGAGGACGATGTCGATCCAGCCGCTTTCCGTGCTGGCGGTGTGCTTGATCAGGCCGCCGACGCTCAGTGAGCTTCTGGTCGGGACGGCTCTGGCTTGTTCTTCGGTCAGGCCGTGCGCGGCGATACGCAGGACGTGCCGCTGCTGCTCGAGGTAGGCGAGGAGGCCTTCGCGCTCGTCGGCGACCGGGGGGACGTTTCCAGCCATGGTGGCTCCTTCCGTTGGGAAGGATCCTTACATCCGGGCCCGGCTCTCCGAGGCGATTCGGCCAGGAAGGAAGCAGGGGACCTTTGCTCTCGTTTGTCTCGACGGCGAGAGAAGTGAGAGCAAAGGTCCCTTGCTCCTCCGGTGGGGTCCCGGCAAATGAGTGGCGATTCGGGTCAGAGCGAACCCTCTCTTAGGTACCTATTCGTGGCTTGCGGACTTGCTCGCGGTGAAGTACATGATGGCCCCCTTCCTTGCGCTAGGCGCAAGGAAGGGGGCCGGCAAAGTCGCAGAGTTGCTGGTCGGCACTGTTCTTGGTGGTCTGGATGTGGCATCGCTGATGCCTGCGGGTCCGAGTGTGGAGGATTTGGGACGGTGAACGTCCCAAATCCTCCACACTCGGGGTGCCCCGGGTTCCTGGCAGGCCCCTGATCCTCTGTTGATCGAACTTCACAACCGGCGTGACGTCGGCCTGCGGCCCGACGTAGAGTGCCCGACCTGCAAATGCCGACTTTGCCGCGACCCTGGCGCTAGGCGCAAGGAAGGGGGCCATCATGTACCGGGGAGCTTTCCGCGGCGGGTGAGGGCCGCCTTTGGCCAGAACGACCTGCCACCGGCTGTTATGCGACTTTGCGGGTCAGGAAGCGTCGTCCAGCTTCGCCCGCTGCTCGGCGGTCAGCGTGATGTCGACGGCTTCGAGGCTTTCGTTCAGCTGCGCCACCGAAGAAGCACCGACGAGCGGGATGACCGGGACGTCGCCGCCGATCAGCCACGCGAGCACGACCTGGTTCAGGGTCGCGTCGATCTCCTTCGCGACCTCGCGCAGCGCGGCGAGGCGGTTCGGGGTGCCGGGGTGGTCGTAGTCGAACTCCAGCGGCTTGTCCTCGCGGACGTACGCGCCGGAGAGCAGCGGCGAGTAGGCGACGAGCCAGAGACCGGGGTTTTCGGTCAGATAGGTGAGCAGTTCACCGGTGACGAACCCGTTGGCACCTTCGGGCGAGCGCCGGGCGGGGCGGTCGGTGCGCGCGCGGAGGTAGGTGTGCTGGTACTGCAGCACGTCGTATCCCGGCAGCCCCTTCGCGGCGGCGTGGGCACGGCTGCGTTCGACCTTCCAGGCGAAGTGGTTGCACACGCCCAGCAGACCCACCGAACCGTCGGCGACGACCTGCGCGAAACCCTCGACGGTCTCTTCGAGCGGAACCGACCGGTCCTCGACGTGCGCGTACAGCAGGTCGAGTTTGTCGACGCCGAGGTTCTCCCGGCTGCGGTCGACGGCTTCCTTGATCGCCTTCGGTGAAAGGCCTTCGATGTTCTCGAACTTGCCGGTGTCGGCGAAGCTCATGCCCGGCGCCTTCGCCCGCGCGCCCATCTTGGTGGCGATGGTGACCTCACCGCCGATACCGCGGTCGGCCCGCCACCGGCCGAGCAGTGCTTCGCTCTCGCCACCCTGCGTTCCGTTGTGCCAGAAGGCGTAGTTGTTCGCGGTGTCGACGAACGAACCGCCCGCCTCGACGAACCGGTCGAGGATCGCGAACGACGTCTCCTCGTCGACGCCGGTGCCGAACGGCATCGCACCCAGCGCGAGCGCGCTCACTTCGCGCCGCGAATCCGGGTTCAGGCCGATCGTGCGAAATTTCATGGTTCCCATCACTTCCTGCGGTCACGGTTGGCGAGCGATCAGGTACTCACACAACGCTATCGGAACGGATCGCGCTCTGGATCAGATTCATCACGGCTTTCCCGGAATCGACCACGTACATATGCGCGCCGGGGAGTTCGGCCACCTCGAATCCGGCGGTGGTGAACGCCGCCCACTCGCGGATGTCCTCGGCGGAGACCAGGTCGTCGCCGGTACCGCGCAGTGCCGTGATCGGAACCGTGAGCGGCTCGGTGGTGCTGGGAACGTAGTTCTCGTGCATCGTGACGTCCGCGCGCAACGCCGGCAGGAGCAGTTCCCGCAGATCCGGGTGATAAAGCGCCTGATCGACGTGTCCGGAAAGAACCTGCACCTGTGCGAGGAAAGCGTCGTCGTCCTCGCGTGGGGACGCGCGGATCTCATGCGGCCGTTCCGTGGCGGGTCCGGGAGAACCGCTGACGAACACATGGCGCACGGACGGCAGCCGGTGCGCGAGTTCGTAGGCCAGCACGGCGCCGACGCTGTGCCCGAACAGCACCACGTCCGACGGGGCGCCCAGGTCGTCCAGGTCACCGAGGAAAGCGTCGACGGCTTCGTGCACCGAGCGATACGGCTCGACGTCGATCAGCCGTTCCCTGCCGGGCAACCGCATCGGCACGACTTCGAGACCGTCGGCGGCGAAGGCCGACCACGGGTGGAAGAAGGCGGCGCCGCTCCCGCCGAAGGGCAGACACACCAGCGAAGTCATCGCGGAAGCTTTCGGTCGTATCGGATCGGCAGCCGTTCGAGGCCGCGGCTCGCCGAGTTGTCGAAGCGCCACGGCAGGTCCTCCGGCGCCACGGCCAGGCTCAATCCGGGCAGCCGCCGCAGCAGCGTGGTGAACGCGACGGCGCCCTCGACCCGGGAAAGCGGCGCACCAGGGCAGAAGTGCACGTTGACCCCGAACGAAAGGTGCCGGTTCGGTTTGCGGGTGATGTCCAGCTTTTCCGGGTCCTCGAACACTTCGGGGTCGTGGTTGGCCGAGTTGATCAGCAGGTGGACGACGCTCTCCTTGCCGATGCGCTGCCCGCACAGTTCCAGGTCCTCAGCCGCGAACCGTTGCGGCGCACGGTAAACCGGTCCCTCGAACCGCAGGAACTCCTCGATCGCCGTCGCCACGAGGTCCGGTTCGCTCTTGAGCAGCTCGAACTGGTCCTGATGCCGGAGCAACGCCTGCATGCCGTTCCCGACGAGGTTCGCGGTCGTCTTGTGGCCCGCGATGATCAGCAGGATCAACGTGGAGACGATCTCCTCGTCGCTGTAGGCCTCGTCGGCGTCGGCCGTCTTGAGGATGACGCTGACCAGGTCCTCGCGCAGATCCGCGCGGCGCTCGGCCATCAGGTCCAGCAGGTACTTCTCGACGTCGTCGCTGCACTGCTTGAGCCGCCGGTTGCCTTCTTCGTCCAGGTACGGCGCGTTGCTGAGCACCATGCCCCAGTCGTGCAGCAGCGGCCAGTCCTCGATCCGGACACCGAGGAACTCGCAGATCACCCGCATCGGCAGCTGCAACGCGAAGTCGTTGTAAAGATCGGCGACGCCTTCGTCGGGCAGAGCGTCGATCAGGTCGTCGGTGATCTCCTGGATCCGCGGCCGCAGTTCGTTCATCCGGCGCGGGACGAAGGCGTTTCCGACCAGCTTGCGCAGGCGTGTGTGCTTCGGCGGGTCCGCGGTGAGCATGTTCTTGATCAGGATGGGGCTGCTCTGTTCGAGCGCCTCGCGGAACCAGCCGGGCGCGTGGTCGACGCTCTTCGACAGCCGCCGGTCGGCGAAGCCCTTGCTCACCGTTTCGTAGTCGGCGATGACGTAGGCCTCGGAGTTCGGCGGGTATTCGATCGACCGCACCGGGCAGCCGGACCGCACTTCGGCGTAGGCCGCGTACGGATCCGCGCCGGGATGGGTGCAGAACTCGGCGGGAAGCGGCTCCGGGGAGACAGACGTCTGCTCAGGGGTGTCCAGGCTCATTTTCCATCCTCCGAAGTCGTTTGCTTGGCGAGCTCTTCAGGGGCGGGCAGCGTGCGGATGCGCTTGCTGAGGGTCGGCAGCGCGAACAGCGTCCCGGCGACGGCCATGAAGACGAAGACCCACGTCGGGCCGGCGAGGTCGAAGATCGCGCCGACGGCGAAGATGCCGATCGGCTGGGCGATCATGCCGACGAACATCACCGCGCCGATGACGCGGCCCTGCAGGTTGTCCGGCACCAGTGCGGCGATGTAGCCGTAGATCAGTGCACCGACGACACCGGCGCGCAGGAAGATGCAGGCGACGATGACACCGAGCGGCAGCGTGCCGGGCACGAAGGTCAGCAGGACCGCCGCGACCGGGCCGATCCAGATGGCGTAGGCCATGATCACCGGCGGCCGCACGTACTTCAGCACGATGCCCGCGAGCAGCGCGCCGGTCAGGCCGCCGCCGCCCGCGATGGCGAGTGTCGTGCCGATCAAGGCTTCCGACGCGCCCCGGTCCTGCGCGGTGGCGATCAGCGCGAGGAACATCCCGGAGTGGTTGAAGGCCATGTTCGAGCCCATCGCCCACAGCACCAGGGCCAGGATGATCGGCTGCTTCAGAATGAACTTGAAGCCGTCGAGCATTTTGCCCTTGGGCGCGGCCTTGGTTTCGACGGTCCGCGGTGCCTGGGTCGGTTTCTTGACCAGCAGCAGGATGACCGCGGACACCAGGAACGAGAGCGCGGCGGCGAAGAACGGCAGTGCCCTCGCGAGGGCGAACAGCGCACCGCCGGCGGGCGGGCCGGCGACGGTGGCGCCGAAGAAGCGGATCTGGTTCTGCGCGGTCGCCTGAGTCAGCTGTGAGGCGGGCACGAGCTGTTTGATCGCCGCCATCCCGGCCGGGTTGGACACGCCGAGGCAGGTCGCGGACAGGATCACGATGGCGAAGGTGAACCAGACGTTGACGCTGTCACTCATCACCAGCATGGCGAACAACGCCAGCAGCACCAGCCGCGCCAGGTCGCAGAAGATCATGATCAGCTTGCGGTTGAAGCGGTCGGTCAGGCTGCCGCCGGGCAGCGACATCACCCCGGCCACCACCAGTTGCACCGCGCCGACCGCACCGGCGTAGGTCGCCGATCCGGTGGTCGCGAGGATCAGCAGCGGGTACGCGATCTCCGCCGCTTCCTTGCCGAAGGCGGCGAAGAACTGGCTGATCCACATGGCCTGGAAATCACGGTTGCGGAAGAGCGGCTTCTCCTGGACCGGGGGTACCGGCGCCGCCGTGACGGTGGGTTGACTCGTCGCTGTGGACTCAGCCGACATGATCCATCCTCTCGGCGCCCGCGAGAGCACCGTTCAATTCGCGGGCGAGTGCGCCCACATGGGGTTGCGTGAGCAGTGACCAGTGATCGCCGGGAGTGGTGAAGACCTGGACACCGCCGCCGTACAGCGGGGCGAGACGGGCGCGGAGCCGGGCGGCTCCTCGCCGGTCCGAACCCGCCCGGAACACCAAGGCCCTGGCGGGAACGAAAGGAGGCCGGTACGGCACCAGCGCGCGTGCCTTGCCCAGCAATTGCGTGCGCAGCGCCGGATTGCGCCGCACCTCGCGGCCGATCGCGCCGAACCCGAGCGCCGCGTCGACGAGGGTCCGGCCGTGGCTCACCAGGAAGCCGGGGTCGACGGCCATGGGTAGGTCGCGGCGCCCCTGCACGAATCCGTCGAGGCCCACCACCGTGTCCACGACCGCGCCGCGCCGCGTCAGCTGCCGCGCCACCTCGTGTGCCAGCACGGCCCCGAACGACCAGCCACCAAGGAGGTACGGTCCGGCCGGTCGCGTCCGCAGCACGGCGTCGACGTAGTGGGCGGCGATCGTGTCGATGCTTTTTTCGCGGGTAGAAACGATTTCGAGCCCGTGGACCGGGCGCGATCCCGCCAGTTCCGCGGCCAGCGCGCGATAAGTGAGGGCGCTGCCCGCGGAATCCGCGATGAGCAACAAGGGCCTGCCGGGGCCGTCTTCGTGGAAGGTCACGACATCGACCGCGTGCCGCGGCCCCGGCTCGGCGGCCCGTTCCGCGACCAGCCGCGACAACCGGCCGAAGGTGGCCTCCTGGTCGAACTCCGCCACCGGCACGGAAGCGCCGGTCCGCTCGCGGATCTTCGACATCAGGTTCACCGCCATCAGCGACTCGCCGCCGAAGGCGTAGAAATCGTCCGCGGCGTCCACCGACGGGACACCGAGCGCCGCGCACCACAGTTGTTCCACTGTGGACTCCACCGGACCATCCACTGTGGACTTGACCAGGGCGGGTGTCCGGCGCGCGACGGTGAATTCCGGCTCCTCGTCGCTGAACGGGTAGGTCGGCAGCGAGCAGATGACCGGCTGTTCACCGGGCTCCGCGAGCAATCCGGCGACGGAGTCCGCGCCGCGTTCCCAGAGCGAGCCGAGCGCACGGAGGACACCGCGATCGCCGTCCTCGGCCCGGCCGAGCAGCGGCACGGTCGCGTGCCCGGCCTTCCATCCTCGGTGACGACGGAGCGTGGCGAGCATGGACGTGCCGGGACCCAGTTCGAGGAAGGTGTCACACTCGGATTCCAGGAGGGTGCCCGCACAGTCCTCCAGCAGCACTGGACTGCGGAGCTGCCCTGCCCAGTAATCGGGGCCACGCACCGCTTCCGGCTCCGCCCACCCGCCGGAAGTGTTGGACACCAGCCGGATTCGCGGTGCCGAGTTCGGCGTGGCGGCCACCGCCGCGGCGAGTTCCTCGGCGGCGGGATCCATCAGCGTGCTGTGGAAGGCACGCGGGATGTCGAGCACCCGGACGTCGAGACCGGCCAGGAGGTCTCCGTCCAGCAGCCGGGTCATCACCGCTTCCGGACCCGAGACGACGACTCGGCCCGGCCCGCGCACGGCCAGCGATAGTTCGTCGAAACCCTTGCCCGCCAAGCGGTTCGTGAGTTCAGCCGCGCCGCCGCCCACGGCCGCCATCCGGCCGGGCCTGGTGGCCAGCATGGCCGAAGCCCGCAGGTGGACCAGATCCACCGCGTCCGGCAGGGTCCAGAGCCCGGCGAGCACGGCGGGCGCGTATTCACCGATGCTGTTGCCGAGCATCGCGACCGGCCGGATCCCGAGCTCCAGCAGTTGCCTGCCCAGCGCGTAACCGAGTGCGAACAGCCCGACCTGGTGGGGTACGAGCCGCGAGAACCACGCCGGTTCGGCGTCCTCGGAGACGATCGGTGAGAGGTCGAGTCCGTGCCGCTCGCGGACGAGGTCCCGGACTTCGTCGAAGGCGTCCCGGAATCCGGGCAGCAGCCGGTGCGCGGCCGCCCCCGCGGGGTAGGTCAGCAGGCCGTGCCCCGGAAAGACGAACGCGACCTTGTCGAGGGTGCCCGGTACGGACGCCCCCGGCGCCGCGAGCAGGTTCGCGGCCTCGGCGGTGTCCTCGGCGACGACGGTCTGCCGATGCCGGTAGACCCGGCGGGACGCGAGTGTCGCGGTGACTTCGGACAGGGGCAGGTCCGGTGCCGTGCGCAGGTGCTCGGCCAGGTTCGCGCGCAGCCTGCCGAGGGCTTCCGGCGCGGCCGCGGACAGTGTGAGCACGCGGCGTCCGCCACGCGCGGGCGGCGTCGTCCTGGTGGGTGCCTCTTCGAGGATGACGTGCGCGTTGGTGCCGCCGACGCCGAACGAACTGACACCGGCGAGCCTGCCGTCCCGTCCGGCCCAGGGTTCGGTGCGGGTGCTCACCACGAACGGCGTGGAGCCCAGTTCCAGCAACGGATTCGGCCGGGTGAAGTGCACCGACGGCACCAGTTCCCGGTGCCGCAGCATCAGCACGGCCTTGATCAGGCCCGCCACCCCCGCCGCGGAACCGGTGTGCCCGATATTGCTCTTGACCGCGCCGAGCCGGCACCAGCCGGTGGCGTCGGTGTCCGCCTGGAAGACGTCGGTGAGTGCCTGTACCTCGATCGGATCACCGATCCGGGTGCCGGTGCCGTGCGCTTCCACGTAGCCGATGTCGCGCGGGTCGACCCCGGCCATCCGCTGCGCGTAGGCGATGAGTTCGCTCTGCCCCTCGACCGACGGAGCGGTGTAGCCCATTTTCTCCGCGCCGTCGTTGTTGATCGCCGAGCCGCGGATCACCGCGAGGACGCGGTCGCCGTCACGCCGCGCGTCGGCCAGTCGCTTGAGCACGACCACACCGACGCCCTCGCTGGGCACGGTGCCGCCCGCCTGTTCGTCGAAGGTGCGGCAATGGCCGTCCGGCGACAGGATTCCGCCGGGTTCGTGGAGATAGCCGCGTTCGCCGTTGGCGATGACCGCGACCCCGCCCGCGAGCGCGACGTCGCATTCGTCGCCGCGCAGGCTCGCCGCCGCCATGTGCACCGCCGTCAGCGACGTCGAACACGCCGTCTGCACGGTGACCGCCGGACCGCGGAGGCCGAGTTTGTAGGCCACCCGGGTCGCCAGGAAGTCGGGGCCGAGCCCGATGTAGCGGGCCAGTTCGCCGAGTTCGCCGTCCGGCTCGGCGGTGACCTGGTCGGCCCCGCCGTACACGCCGATCCAGCCGGGGAAGCGGGTCGGGTCGATGGCGGCGTCGTCGAGGGCGGCCACCACGCATTCCAGGAACACCCGCTGTTGCGGATCGATGCTCGCCGCCTCGGCGCGGCTGTACCCGAAGTAGGTCCAGTCGAAGCCGCGGGCGCCGGTCAGCAACCCCATCGCCGGGACGAATTCGGGACGCCGCGTCAGCTCGGGGTCGCCACCGGCCGCGAGGATCTCCTCGACGTCCAGCCTGCTGATGCCTTCGGCTCCCCCGCGCAGCAACGACCAGAACCGGCCGAGGTCCGGCGCGCCCGGGTACCGGCACGCCATCCCGATGACGGCGATCGGCTCCTGTTTCGCCGCGGTCATGGCGCGCTCGCGAGCAGTTTGCCCAGGCCTTCCGGCGTCGGTTCACGCAGGAAGTCTCGTACTTTGAGGATCGCTCCGGTGCGCTCCTTGGCGAGCGTCACCAGCCGGATGGCCGCCATCGAATTCCCGCCGACGGTGAAGAAATCCGTCTGCGCGGTGATCTCCACCGCCGGTTCGCCGATCGCCTCGGTGAACATCGCGAGCGCCGGGCCGAGGTCGTCCTGCGGTTTCGGGGCGGCGGTCGCCGGGGCCGCCACCGCGGCCAGCGCACGGCGATCGACCTTTCCGTTGCCGGTCACCGGAATCCGCTCGACCAGCGCCCACAGCGTCGGGACCATGTACGTCGGCAACCGTCCGGAAAGGGCGTCGCGCAGGTCCGCGGTCCCGAAGGCGGCGCCGGGCGCCGGGACGACGGCGGCCATCAACCGCTTCTCCGCGCTGTCGCCGTCGGTGACCGCGACGACGGCGTCCTGCACCCGCGGGTCCGCCGTGAGGGCGTCGCTGATCGCCGACAGTTCGACGCGGTAGCCGCGCAGTTTGACCTGATCGTCGCGTCTGCCGAGGTAGCGGACCCGGCCCTGTGTGTCGATGCGCACCAGATCCCCGGTGCGGTACAGGCGTTCCGGGACGTCCGGGGAGAACTCGCCGAACACGCGGGCCGTCTCCGCCTCGTCGCCGAGATAGCCGTCGGCGAGGCCGAGACCGCCGGTGTACAGCTCGCCGACCGCACCCGGCGGCACGAGCCGGTGCCGGGAGTCCAGCACGTACACCCGGGTCCCGGGCAGCGGTGTGCCGATCGGCAGCGGCCCGTCGACGTCGCCGGGATCGGTCACCGAATACGTGGTGGTGAACGTGGTGTTCTCGGTCGGCCCGTAGCCGTTGGTGATGACCAGGCCGGGATGCCGTCGCAGCACCCTGGCGACGTGCTCGTGCGGGACGACGTCGCCACCGGTGAGCAGTTGCCGCAGTCCGGCGAACGCGTCACCCGCGAACTCCTCGACCAGCCGGAACAGGCCGGCGGTGAGCCAGGCGACGGTGACTTCGTTGTCCAGCAGGAAGTCTCCGAGTTCGGTGGGGGTCGGCAGGCCCGCCGGGTACACCTCGAGTGTGGCACCGGTCAGGAACGCGCCCCAAAGCTCCAAAGTGGACGCGTCGAAGGCGAGCGGGGACAAGCGCAGCACCCGCTCCTCCGGGCCGAGGTGGACGTAGTGCGCCTCGTGCACCAGCCGGACGATGGCGCGGTGCGGAACGCAGACACCCTTCGGCTCACCGGTCGAGCCGGAGGTGAAGGCGACATAGGCGAGACGTCTCGTGTCCGGATCCACCGGCGGTTCGGCGACCTCCCGCACGTCCCAGGACGGATCCCACGCCGTCACCACGGAAATCCCGAGTTCGCGGAAACGCTCCGCCGAGGACGCGGGCACGAGCGCGGCGACCGGGGCGGCGGACCGCACGATCTTCTCGGAATGCCCGGCGGGGACGGTGAGATCGACGCCGACGTACGCGGCGCCCGCCCAGACGATGCCGAGCACCGCGACGGCTTCCGCGACCGACCGGTCCAGCCCGACGATCACGCGGTCACCTGGCCGGACACCGGCTTCGCGCAGCAGCCGCGCCTGCCGGGAGGCCGCGGCGGCGAGTTCGCGGTAGCTCAGCTGGACTTCGTTTTCGCGGACGGCGATCGCGTCCGGGTTCCGGAGAACCGCCTCGCGGAAGAGCGCGTCGATCGACGTGGCCGGGAAATCCTCCCTGGTCCGGTTGATCTCGTCGAGCAAGCCTCGTCGTTCCGTTGACAGGCAACGGATCTCCTCGACCGCGACGTCACCGGCCGCCGCCAGCTGGTCCGCGGCGGCGAGGAAGTCCGCGATGAACCCTTCGGCTTCGGCGGCGCCGAAGACCGCGGACGCGTATTCCAGGTGCCCGCCGAGTGACGGCTCGGCCCTGCCGATCAGCAGGGAGAGATCGAACTGCGCCCCACCACCGTGGCCCTCCTCGATCCGCAGCCGCGCGGACGAGGTCTCGATCTGTTGCGGGACAAGCTGATCGTGCATCCCGAACGACACCTGGACCAAGGGGTGGCAGCCCAGCGTGCGTTCGATCCCGAGCCGGGTGACCAGTTCCTCGAACGGCAGATCGCCCGCGTCGATGCTCTGCCCCAGTGACTGGTGCACCGAGCGCAGATACGTCGCCACGGCGGCGTCTTCGGCGATGTCGATCCGGACCGGGACCAGGTTCCCGGCGACGGCGACGAGTTCTTCGAGCTCGGAGCTCCCCCGCCCGGTGAGCGGCACCCCGACCAGCAGGTGCCGCGCGCCGGTCCAGCGGCTCAACGTCAGACCGAAGGCCCCGAGCAGGAAGGCGAACGGCGTGATGCCCAGCGCCTTGGCGCGTTCGACGACCGCCGCGCTGGCAGGCACGCCGAAGTCGACCGGCGCCCGCGCGCCCGCGGCGTCCTGGATCTGGGGACGCTGCCGGTCGGACGGGAGTTCCAGCACCGACGGCACGCCGTCGAGGTGCTTCGTCCAGAACTCGGCCTGCCGGTCCCATTCCCCGGTGGCGCGTGCTTCCTCTTGATGGCGCAGGAGAACCCGGGGAGAGACACCGGGCTCCCCCACGGTCTCGGGCCCGCCGTCGGCCAGTGTCGCGTAGCGGGTGAACACCTCGTTCAACAGCAGGCCGACCGACCAGCCGTCGAGCACCATGTGGTGTGCCACCAGCACGACGGCCTGGCCGCCGGTCGCGCCTTGGACCCGGAGGAACCGGTACGCCGGCGCCTTCGCGAGGTCGAACGGACGCCGTCCGTGCCGGGCCGCGAGGGAGCGGACACGCTCGTCGAACTCGCCCGCTTCGCCTTCCCAGGTGTGCACCTCGACGGCCGGGACATACGACTCGAGCACCTCGGGAACGACGTCGCCGGTGTCACCGCGGTAGACCGTGCGGAGTCCGGGATGTCTCGCCACGGTCTGCGCGACCGCGCGCTCGAATAATTCCGGCACCAACGTCCCGGTCTCCACGAAACAGGTGAAGACCAGGTTGTACGGAGACCCGCCGGTGACCCGCTCGATCAGCCACATCCCGCGCTGGGCACGGGAAACCGATTCGGCAGGCGGTTCCGCCGCGGTGACCGGCTTCCCGGCCGGGACGGCGACGGCGAAGACGTCGGCGACCGGAGTGTCACTCAGCAGCGCGGCCACCGGGATCCGCAGGCCGAGCTTTTCCTGCGCGATCGCGACGAGCCGCAGTGCGCGCAGCGAATCCCCGCCGAGGCCGACGAAACTGGTGGTGGCGAACGCGTCGGCCTCGATGTCCTGGCCGAGGACGGCACGGGCGTACTCGTTGAACGACATGACTTTCTCCGGTCGGGACGAGGGGCTGGCGTACGGAGGGTCAGGCCTGGGGTTCGACCGCGCGCCGTTCGCGGACGGCTCCGAGCAGCCGCTCACGGCTCCCGCGCGTTCCCCCCGCCTGCTTCTTCTCCGCGTTGACCAACAGATCGGCATGACCGCGGACGGTGCCGGCGCGGAACAGGTCGACCGTCTTCACCATCCGGCCGGACACTTCGCGCAGCTTCTCCACCAGCACCACGAGGCGCAGCGAATCGCCTCCGGCGTCGAAGAAGCTGATGTCGTCGCCGAACTCCTTGTTGTCGAGCACCTCGCTCCAGACGCCGCGCACGAGGTCCAGGCGCACGGCCGGGTCGGCAAGGTCGAGGGTTTCGGTGGCGGGCTTGAGCACGGGTTCCTCCGGGGATCGGGCGAGATCCGCGACACCGCGTCGCAGATCGGAAAGCAGGCCGTCGATCGTTTCGTCGGTGAAAAGATCGGCGGGGTAGTCGAGGGTGAGCTCCAAGCGGGATCCGTCCGCGACATGCACGAAAAGCGCGAGATCCCACTTGCTGTACTGGGGTTCCAGCGGCCGGAAGCGGCCGACGACACCGGGCGCGAGGTCGAACGGGGCGGGTACCTCGGCGAGGTTCACCAGCACCGGGGTCAACGGCAGCCTGCCGACGTCGCGCTCGTCGTCCAGTTCGGCGGCGAGCGCGTCCAGCGGGACATCGGCGTCGATGAACGTCTCCATGCCGGAATTCCTCGCTTCGCGCAGGAGTTCGCGCCACGTCGTCGTCTCGTCGAGGCGGATCCGCAGGACGAGGGTGGACATGAACATCCCGACGACACCGGCGGAGACGGGGTCGTCGCGCCCTGGCCAGACCACCGAGAACAGGAAGTCGCGCTGCCCGCCACGGCGGGCGAGTGTCGCGGCGAGGATCGCGACGCCGGTCATGAACGCGGTGCAGCCCGCTTCGGCCGACGCCGCCAGCACCCGCGCGGTGACCTGTTCGTCGAAGGCGGTACGGGCGTCGGCACCGATCATGGAGAGGTCGGCGTCCGGACGCCGGTCGTAGGGCAGCTCGACCGTGGTCGGCGCGCCCCGCAGGCGTTCGACGGCGTCCGCGATCCGGGGTGCCAGTTCGCCCTCCGGGCTCGGCACCTGGACCTGCGCGGGATGGATCGGTTCCGGCAGCACGACTTCTTCGCCGCTCAGCGCACCGCGGTAGCGCAGGCCGATCTCGTCGAGCAGCAGTTTCCGTGACGTGGCGTCGAAGACGATGTGGTGCACGGTCAGGACGAACAACGTGGTGTCCGGTCCGACGCGGATGAGCTCCGCTCGCGCCGGCGGTTCGTCGCCGAGGTCGAAGGGTGTGTAGCAGAGCACCTCGACGAGCCGCTTCAGCTCGTCAGTGGTCCAGTCCTCTTCGACGGCGTCGAGGAAGCCGGCCTCCGCGGGCTCGGCGTCGGTCCGGTACTCGACGCGGCGGTGCGTGGTCTCGAGCCGGAATCGCGATCGCAGCGCGGGATGCCGCGCCAAGGCCCGGCTGACGGCGTTCGCCAGCGCGACGTGGTCGATCGGCCCGGTGAACTCGATGACCGACGGAATCAGGTACGTCGGACGCAGCCGATCGATCCGGTCGACGATCCAAATGCCCTGCTGAGTGGGCGTGGCGACATGCCAGACACTGGCCGATTCTGATGGCATACCTCTGCCGCTTCCCCCGGTAGGTGAACAGCGTTAACGGAAAGAATAAATGCCCAGCGAAAAGACGTAATCGAATTAACGCGGTGGCTGAATTCCCCCCAGAAATCGAACCCCCATTTGCCATCACGACGCTACGAGGGCACCGCCGCGACTGTCAACTCGTCCATTCGTGGACATCTCACAGCTGAACTACTAAAGCAGTGAATCGGACACCCTTGACACTGCTCGAACAGGCGTGCTTGACTCGGCCGACATCTGGGGAAGAAGCAACGATGCCTGCCCGAATGGGCGTGGATACGTTGTGCCGCAATGAAAGTGGAGACGACGAGCCCGCCGCTCCCGTATTCGTTAGTCCATTGGGCGCAGTGGCCACTGGGGTGTTCAGCGTATCTGGCCGCTATGCCATTCGGGTGCAATAAATCTATGGCGGTCCGCCGCGAAATGAAGGGAACGCGCGCATGACGGTCGAGGACACCACCGGGGGTTGTCCGGTGCATTTCAGCGGCGCCGACCTGGTCGACCCTTTCCTGTACGCCGACGGCGACGCGCATTCCATCTGGCGTGAACTCCGCGAACAGGACCAGCTGACCTGGCACCAGGTCGACGCCGAACGCGGCTTCTGGTCGGTGGTGAAGTTCGCCGACACCGACTTCGTCATGCGCACCACGGAACTCTTCACCTCCGAACGCGGCACCATGCTCGAACTGCTGGGCATGGACGATCCGGCTGGCGGCAAGCAGCTCGTGGTCACCGATCCGCCACGGCACACGATCATGCAGGCGCGGCTGAAGAAGGCGCTCGCGGTCCGTGCCGTGGACAAGCAGCGCGACATGGTCCGGGAACTGGTACTGGGTCTCATCGCCCCGCTCGGTGACGGCGGTGTCTTCGATTTCGCGGAAGCCATGATGACCATGCCGATGGCGGTCACCGGGCGGATGATCGGCCTGCCCGAAGAGGACTGGCCGTGGCTGACGAAGCTCACCAGCGCCTGCGTCGCCGCCGACGATCCGGAGTTCCAGATCGCGGACGGCAAGGACGCGACGCTGGCCAGCGCGCACCGGGAACTGTTCGTCTACTTCCAGGATCTGGTCTCGTACCGGCGCGACCACCTCAGCGACGACCTGCTCAGCGTGCTGATCTCGACCGAGTTCGAGGGCAGGCACATGTCACCGAGCGAGATCGTGGCCAACTGCTACAGCCTCCTGCTCGGCGCGAACGTCACCACGCCGCACGCGCCGAACTTCGTGTTCGCGGAATTCATCGAGAGTGGCGTGCTCGAGGACTGGACGCGGCACCCCGAAACCGGGCAGACCGCAGTCGAAGAGGCCTTGCGCTGGTCTTCGCCGGTCAACCACATGCTGCGGTACGCCACCCAGGACGTCGTCCTGCGCGACACGAAGATCGCCGCCGGCGACGCGGTGGTGGTCTGGCTCGGTTCGGCCAACCGCGACGAGGAGCAGTTCCCGAACGCCGACACCTTCGACATCCGGCGCAAGCCGAACAAGCACCTCGCGTTCGGCATCGGGCCGCACTACTGCGTCGGGCACAGCGTGGCGCGGATGAGCATCCGGATCCTGTTCGAGGAACTGCTGAGCCGGTTCCACGATTTCGCCCCGGCCGGCAAGCCGGAGCGGATCACGTCGAACTTCGTGTCCGGGTACAAGCGGGTGCCGATCACCGCCTCCCGGCGATAGCAAAGGTCCCTTGCTACCCCTGCGGCCGGACGAACGGGAACAGCACGGTCTGCCGGATCGAAGCCCCGGTCAGCATCATCAGCAGCCGGTCGATGCCGATGCCGAGCCCGCCGGTCGGCGGCATGCCGTGTTCGAGCGCGAGCAGGAAGTCCTCGTCCAGTTCCATCGCCTCGACGTCCCCGCTCGCCGCGCGCAGCGACTGGGCCTCCAACCGGCGCCGCTGTTCGAGCGGGTCGGTCAGCTCGGTGTAGGCCGTACCGACTTCGGAGCCGAACGCGATCAGGTCCCACCGCTCGGCCAGCCGCGGATCCACGCGGTGCTCCCTGGTGAGCGGCGAAACGTCGGTCGGGTAGTCGGTGTAGAACGTCGGCAGCACGGTCGCGCCCTCGACGAGGTGCTCGTGCGCCTTCAGGACGAGATCGCCGTGCCCGGCCTCCTCGTTCACCGGCACCCCCGCGGCCCGGCACAATCGCTGGAGTTCGGCGACCGAGGTGCCCGCGTCGATCTTCTCCCCGAGCGCCGCCGAAACGGCTTCGTGGACCGGGATCACCGGCCAGTCGCCGGAGATGTCGTATTCGACGATCTTCCCGTCCGGGCCCGGACGGCGAACCACCTGCGCGCCGTACGCGACCTCCGCGGCGTGCTGGACAAGCTCCCGGGTCAACGTCCGCATCGTGTTGTAGTCGGCATACGCCTGATACGCCTCGAGCATGGTGAATTCGGGATTGTGCGTCGCGTCGACGCCTTCGTTGCGGAAGTTCCGGTTCAGCTCGAAAACCCGCTCGACCCCGGCCACGCACAGCCGTTTCAGGTAGAGCTCCGGCGCGATCCGCAGGTACATCCGCATGTCGTAGGCGTTGATATGGGTGACGAACGGGCGGGCGTTGGCGCCGCCGTGCACGGTCTGCAGCATCGGCGTCTCGACTTCGAGGTAGTCGCCCTGGTGCAGCCGTTCCCGCACCGCGCGCACCACGGCCGACCGCATCCGCAGCATCGCCGTCGAATCCGGGTTGACCGCGAGGTCGAGATAGCGCTGCCGCACCCGCGTCTCCGGGTCGGTGAGGCCCTTTCGCTTGTCCGGCAACGGATGCAGGCTCTTCGCCGTAACCGTCCATTCGTCGACGAGCACGGAAAGCTCACCGCGCCGCGACGTCACGACCTGCCCGCTCACGCCGACATGGTCGCCGAGGTCGACGCCCCGCAGCCAGCCGCCGACGTCGAGCACGGAGGCATCGAGCATCAACTGGATCTCACCGCTGAAGTCCTTGACCCGCGCGAAACAGAGCCCGCCGAGGTCGCGCATCGCGAGCACCCGGCCCGCGACGCGGACCCGGTGGCCGGTGTGGCTGTCGGGGTTCAGGTCGCCGAACTTGGCGACCACGTCCCCGAGCAGGTCCTCCCGGGCGAAACCGACCGGATAGGGGTCGATTCCGGCTTCACGCAAGCGATCCAGCTTCGCCATCCGGACCCGGACCTGTTCGGGCCGCCGCACCTGTTTCGGCGCGGGGGTGGCCGCGTTCGCTTCGATCCGGTGGACCTCGGCGACGAATTCGTCGGTGACCGTCTCCAGTTTCAGCGCCCGTCCCGACCGGCCGGTCGGGACGAACCCTTCGAGCGCGCCGGCGACGATACCGACCCTCGGAAGCCGTCGAGCCGAGGAATAGCACAGGAAACGCGGTTCCCAGTCGGGTCCGTACTTGGCGTTTGACCGGTAAAGCGATTCCAGCTGGAAGAACCGCGACGCCATGCTGAGGACGCCGCGCCACGCGCGCAGCACCGGGCCCGCACCGATCCGCTCGCCTTCGGAGAAGACCGCGCGGAACATCGCGAAGTTCAGCGAAATCCGTTGTGCGCCAAGGTGTGAGCTCGCCGCGACGACCTCGGCGATCATGTACTCGTTGAGGCCGTTTTCGGCGTCGCGGTCGCGCCGCATCAGGTCCAGCGACAACCCTCGGCGGCCCCACGGGACGAACGACAGCATGCCGCGCAGATCGCCTTGAGCGTCGTACGCCTCCACCATCACGCTGCGGCCGTCACTCGGATCACCGAGCCTGCCGAGCGCCATCGAGAACCCACGCTCGGTCTCCGCACCGCGCCACTGCTGCGCCTGCAGTAGCAACCGCGCCATCTCGTCGGCCGGGATCTCGCTGTGGCGCCGGACTTTCGTGGTGTACCCGGCCCGTTCGATCCGCTTGACCGCCTGGCGGACCGATCGGCGTTCGGGCCCGGCGAGGCTGAAGTCGCGGACATCGAGTACCGCTTCGTCCCCGATTTCCAGTGCACGCAGGCCCGCGTCGGCGTACACCTTCGCCCCGCGTTCGCTCGCTCCGAGCACTCCGGGAGTCCAGCCGTAGGTGCGGGCTTCGTTGAGCCATGCGCGGACCGCGTCCGGCCAGGCGTCGGGATCCCCGATGGGGTCGGCACTCGCGACGCTGGTACCCGCGAGCACACGGTAGGCCACGGCGGCACGGCCGTTCGGCGAGAAGACGACGCTCTTCTCACGCCGGGTGGCGAAATAGCCCAAAGAGTCGTCTTCGCCGTGTTCGGCGAGAAGGCGGCGTACGCGTAGTTCTTCTTCGTCTGTCCTCAACCGCCGGCTGCGGACGCCGCGGAAAAGCGTGTACAGCGCGGCTGTCGCGACCGCGGTCGCGCTGAGGTCGAGCAGCAGATCGAGCCACGCGGGCCCTTCGCCGATGCCGACCCGGCGTAGCTGGATGTTCTCGCCGGTGGTGTGGTTGACGACCCAGGCGAACCGCTCCCACGTGTCGGCGAGACGGCCCGGGAAGGCCTCGCTCAGGCCCCAGCCGACGAGGATGACCGCGGCCAGGCCACCGAACAGCACAGTGAGGCCGTCGCGCCAAGCGCCGGGCGCGAGGCGGGCCGGGAACGCGGGGCGCAGGATCCAGAGGAACGCGATCATCCCGATCGAGATCAGATCGGCGATGGTCAGCGCCCACACCTGGTGCGGGATGTGCCGGACCTGGCGGGGTCCCAGCTCCAGCAGCCCCGGCCACCACAGCAGCGCGGCCTGCCACGCCAGCGTGATCGCGAGGCCGCCGACCTGGAACAACAGCAGCGTGTAGAGGGCGGCGCGTTTGCGACGACGGAGCGCGGCGCCGAGGACCACGAGCAGCAGGACGATCACGAGGCTCGCGTTCGTCGGGATGCTCAGCGCGGAGAACGCGACGTCACCGGTCTTGAGTACCCGGCCCTTCACACCGCCGGCGAGGAGGAGGATCACCGAGAACACGGCCGCGAGCTGCACGAGGGTGGCGATGATGCCGCCCGCCCTCGCCTTCCACGGCGAGACACGGCTCGCTGGGTTTCCCATACTGGCCTTTCGCGGTACTCACAGGTGCTGCCTTACTTGACGTCACACAACCCCGTGTGGTTGTCAACGATCATCATCCTCTGGTCGTGAATCTTGTCGCCCGCAGGCGTGACCCTGCGGTGTGAAGCTGGTCGCAGGACCTTGGGGGCCCCATCCCCGCGTGTCAGGCTTTGAACTGTTCAGCTCCACGACCCGGGGACCTCTTCGAGGCCTCGAGGGAAGGACGGTCGACAAAGATGTCTGCCACCGAGAAGGATTCCGGCGAACTCGCCGCACCGTACGGGACCGGCGCGACGCCTCAGGCCGCGCCCGGGAAAAAGGTCCGCGTACATCACCTTCGCGACATGAAGGAGCGCGGCGAAACCTGGCCGATGCTCACCGCCTACGACATGTACACCGCCGCACTGTTCGACGAGGTGGGCATTCCCGTGCTGCTCGTCGGGGATTCCGCGGCGAACAACGTTTTCGGCTACGACACGTCACTCCCGGTGACCGTGGACGAGCTGCTCCCCCTGGTCCGGGCGGTGACCCGCTCGGTGAAGCGGGCGCTGGTCGTGGCCGATCTGCCGTTCGGCTCGTACCAGCTTTCGCCGCAGCAGGCGCTGGAGACGTCGGTGCGGTTCATGAAGGAAGGCCGCGCGCACGCGGTGAAACTCGAAGGCGGGCGAAAGTTCGCGCCCCACGTCGAGGCACTGACGTCGGCCGGGGTCCCCGTGATGGGACATATCGGATTCACCCCCCAGAGTGAACACAATCTGGGCGGCTACCGAGTCCAGGGACGCGGCGAAGCGGCCGACGCGCTGCTCGCCGACGCGCTCGCCCTGGAGGAGGCCGGCGCCTTCGCGGTCGTCATGGAGATGGTGCCCGCCGAGGCGGCGAAGCGGATCACGCACGAGCTGAAGATCCCGACCGTCGGCATCGGCGCGGGACCGGACTGCGACGCACAGGTGCTCGTCTGGCAGGACATGGCCGGGCTTCGGCGCGGCAAGACGCCTCGGTTCGTGAAGAAATACGCGGATCTGGCGGGCGTGCTGGCCGAGGCCGCGTCAGCGTTCGCGGAGGACGTCCGGCGAGGCGAGTTCCCGGCACCGGAGCACTCCTTCCACGACTGACCCACCTCTGACCTGCGAAAAGAGAGCAAGGGACCTTTGCTATCGCTCCCGCCGGGGAAGGCGATAGCAAAGGTCCCTTCTGTAGTCGCGCCTGTGCTCTGACCTGGTGTTTTGGGCCTGTTTGCTCGTGGTAGGCCGCGTGTAGGCCGTATCGGCGTACTAGCGGCCTTTGGCTGGTCATGCTGCCTGGTTGCCGGTGTCGGTGCCGGGGATTGCGGTGAAATAGCTATCCAAGGCGCTGCGGGTGCGTTGGTGACTGCCCGGTAACAGGTGGGTGTAGACCCGGAGGGTGAACCCTGCGTCGGTGTGCCCGAGGTGGCTAGCGAGGGCTTTGATGGACTCGCCCGCGTCGAGCAGGATCGACGCGTACAGGTGCCGGAGGGCGTGCATCCCGTCAGCCGGGGTCGGGTTCGTGATGCCCGCTCGCCGTAGTGCCGGAACCCACACCCGGTTGCGGCACCACGTGCGGTGAACCGCCTGACCACGCTTGGTCACGAGCAGGAGATTGACAGTGACCGGTGGGCCGTCCGGGTGTCGCCACGGCAGCGTGACCGCGACCGAGGGGAACCTCTCAGCGTACTCGTCGAGCCCTTGCAGGAGGGTTGCCGAGATCGGCACCTCGCGAACCTTGCCGCCCTTGGGTAGAGCGAACACCAGCTTGCCGCGCACCATTCGGATCTGTCGCGCGATGGAAGCGACGCCCCGCTCTCGGTCCACGTCGTCATCGAGCGAGAACCCGAGCACTTCGCCTTGCCGCAGGCCCAACCCGACCGGGATGTCGACCAAGGGCCGGAAGCGGTCGGGTAGTGCCGCGCGTACGGCGTGGGACCGTTCGACCGGCCACACCCGAACCGGGGTGCGGTCGCGGCGCGGGCGTTTGACGCTTTTGGCGTAGCAGGGGTTATCGAGGATCATCTTGTCTTCCTTGGCGAATTCCATAATGGACACCAGGTAGGCGAAGTAGCGGACGCGGCAACTCGCGCTCACGCCCGCATCCTGAAGTGTGCGCAGCCAGGTTTGCACGTGCGACGGTTTGACCGATCCGATCATGTGCCGCTCGAACTCCGGGATGACATGGTTTCGTAGGTCCCGGTCCATGAGTTCGAGTGAGGTGTAGTCGCAGGTTTGCGCGGCCTTCCACCGCAGCGCGACCGGCGTGAACGGGACCTGACCCGCTTTCGGGTCGACGTACTTTCCTTCCCGTTTGCTGGACTCCACCGCGATCAGAAAGTCATCGGCCATCTTCTTTTGCCGATCAGCAAACGACTTTGACCTCTCATCCCCGTTGGGGTCGAGGTAGCGGACGCGGTAGCGCAACCCCTTACCGTAGAGCACGGTCCTCTCCAGTATCGGTTTGCCGGAGTCGGTGAGTACCGGTTCTCCGGTTGCGGGGTCTTTCGCTGGTCGTAGCCAGCGGTCATGAACATGCCCCATGGCGTGTTTCCCTTCGTGGCAATGTGTTTAGTGGATGGTGTCGATGAACGCGCGGTTCTCGTCGAACCATTCGCGCACCTCGACCGGGTCGTAGCGCAGGTGTCGGCCGATCTTGTGGACGGGTGGTCCTGTGCGCTGCCATTTCCACTGGTACAAGGTTTTGATCGAGACGCCGAGGTAGTCACTGACGTCTCGCACTGTCCACAGTGTTCGGCTCACGTGGTATCCCTCCTTTCGGTTCGGGGTTTTTGGGTGTCTCGTATCCGCGTGGCGATAGCTGCGGCGAGAACGGTTTCTGCGTCGTCGCGGTAGCCCGCGATCACAAAACGCCAGTTGTTGACCACGGCTACTGACTCGACGCCCCCGGAAAACCCAAGGCGTGTCAGGGTTTCGGCTAGGCGGTAGGCGCGTCGCCGGTCGCGGATCGCGCTAAAGGTGGTGCTATAGCGGCGAGATTTGGTGAGGAAGTGGCCGCGAAACCCCAACATGTGGGACCAGCGGCGAAGGTTCAGGCCCGCATACTGGGGCAGTTCCCCCAGCCACCAGGCGGTGCGGATGATCCGCCGATGATGCGGCGACACCCGCAGGTAGTCGATGTGGCTTTCCGAGCGGACAGGCCGATCAGCGGTGTCGCCGCCACTGGTGCCCTTTGTGGCGTACTTCGCGATATACCCAGCGAGCCGGGCTTCGCTGATCGCGCCTCCAGGATCCTCCACAGTGGCGCTGTCGACGGAGGCGATACGGCGGATATCGAGTTGAGTGCCCCAAGTCAGCGGCAGCGGTACGCCGTCCGGGCGAACCGTGGTTACCGTGGTCGACGCCGCAGCGGCGCGGACAGCAGCCTCTAGCACCTCATCGCAGGCCCACGCCGGGGGCGGGGTGGTTGGCCCGTCCGGTCCGTCGATCCTGATCACGGCGTGAAAATGCACGAGTCCGCGCCGCTGAAACTCGGCCACTTTGCCGTAGGAAAGCCTTGCCACATGGGGGAAGTCGCGTACTCGGATGCCCGCAGCGTGGGCGAGTTCGCGGCGGAGCCGGATCGTGAACCGCTGCCATAGCGCGGTGGCGTGTGCCTGCCACAGCACGGCACCGATGTAGTCGTAAGTGCCGGGGGCGATCGGCGACCCAATCCGGGGATCGTCGGTGTGGTGGTGTTGCCCGCAGCTGCAGGGGATTTGCCGTCCCCGCGTCGAGGCACCGCGATTGCTATGCACAGCGCCAAAACCGGGCGCGGTCAGCGTGACAAACGCGCGCGGTCGAGCAGACACAGCAGCCGCGTCGACCAGTCCGGCGCGCACCACATGGAACGCGTCGAGCGCGTACTTGGCTGAGCAGGATGGGCATACGGTGTCGCGGCGGTTACCGCACGCGGTGAACACCTCACCGCCGAAACGGTGCAGAACGACACCTGTCCCGGTGTCGCGAATCTGGGTGATTCCGCGTAGTGCGATCGGTCGAGCGCAGCCACCCACCGCGAGCACTTTTGCCCGCCACTGTGGATAGTCCGGTGCGGTCAACCGGTGAGAGATTCGGTCATCGAGAGTCCACATAGGAACCTCCCTTCGTTGATGCACAAAGAAAAAGAGCGGGGCATGACCTCATATGGCCATGCCCGCAATGAAGCGGCGATGCTGCGTTAGCGTCCGGTGCGCCAGCGTTCCGCGCGCCCGCGGAAGAACGCCGCTTCCTCTTCCAGCGCGCGAGCGGCCTGCTCGGCAAGCTCGGCCAGGTGGGGATGGCGAAACCGTGGGTTGGTTTGGTCGCGTTCGTCCACGGTGCGGATAACGTCGTGATAGTCGGTGATCAGCTGGGGAGCGCGCCCCAGGAATCCCAGGACTGCGTGCGCGTCGACCCTCACCTGATCAACTCCCGTCGATCAGGGCGCTCGATCGACGCCGGAACATGCAGACCGGAGCGGGTCTGTACAAAGTGGACTAGTTGATCGATGCCGGCGTCGGAGACGTACGCGGCCCGTACCCGCAGCGGCACCCGGGTACGCTGCCCCACCACATAACCGATTCCCGCTGTTTCGGGCACATTGGGGATTTCATCGGCGAGCGCGCCGCGCAGGCGAGCACCCTCCCCCAACACAGCATCCACATGCAGGCTCGCCGTCAGGCGCAGCGAGACCCGCACCGTGTACAACTCCCGGATGGGCACAATATCCTTGGTCGGTTCTTGTACCAGGCCGATCATGGGGTTTCCGGTCGCTCGACCTTGCGAGCCGACGAGCTCTAGCGAGCGGCGAAGCCTGCGAGTGAAAGCCGGGTCCCCGTAGGCCAACAGTGCGCCCAGCTCGTCCAGGATCAACAGATCCACCGGAGTCTGCGGCGACACAACGATTTTGCGTTTCCCGGCAGCGCTTAACGCGCGCTGCTTGTCCTGCATGACCTCCACATATTCGGCCACCAGCGCGGCGCAGTCGCTCACCTCAGCCCCGTACCGAAAGCAGATCGGGGCGAGCCTGGAAAACTCGGTCCGTTTCGGGTCGCATGTCCACAACCGCACTAAGCCGTCGCGGATCAGCGGAGCCATACCCCGCAGTAGCGACATGGGGATGGAGTTCTTGCCCGACCCGGACGCGCCCGCAACGAACACATGTTGCCCCAGAACAGGAATCCGCCACGGCGTGGCGTACTCGGTTTCCCCGGCATACACATTGCCCAGGTCCACCATGCCCGGCTCTGGCGGCATCTGCGGCGCGTCGATGATCTCGGTGAACGGCTCTCGCCGTTGGATCACCAACCCCACCGTTCCCGGTTTGATCCGCTCAACCGCGATCCGCTGCACGCGAAGGGTTTCCGCCAGTTCCGGTAGCCGCTCCTCGAAATGGCGCACGCTCTGCCCTGGCAGCAGCCGCGCCCACACGGTGTCGACCATCGGGGAGTACGACCACACCCGCGTGATGCGCGGGGTTTGTTCGTAGCCGGTGCGGCGATGGGTGCGCGAGAGCTCGCACGCCAGCAGAGCACGACGCCACCGCGGCCCGATGTAGCTGCTCCAGCACCGCCAGCTCGACCGCAACCGGGGAGCGATATACCGGTCGAACGTTTCCGGGTGCCCCCGATACCAACCGAGACCCCCGAGCAGCAGGCCAGCGGCCACGATCGCGGTGACGAGCCAGCCTGCCACCTGACCGCAGCCCACGATAAGAACGGGAGAGCCGGTCATGGCCGGATGCCGCGCTATCCACAACGCGGCCCGAACCTCAGCGCCCTTGCGGCGCGGTGATCGAGAATCCAAATGTTCTCCTTCCACCAGACGACAAACGGCCCCCGCACCCCACGAGGGGCATCAGAGGCCGTAGCTCATGAAGGGTGACGATGCGCGCGACCGTCACCCGGTTTTGTGTTGTCTTGTAAGGGATATGCGCGGTAGTCGAGTGCGTGCCGTTTAGAGTTCCGTTCGGCGGCGTGCTTCTTCCTCGACCCAGCCCGCCAACTCGCCGATCTGGCGCTGCAACCTCACTAGCTGCCCGGCTCGCTGAGTCATCGTGGCTCCGAGCGGTTCGTCGTTCTGCTTGAGCACGAACGCGTTTTTCTCCACCAGGAGCCCGTAGCGGCCCAAGGTTGCCGCGATATCAAGGAAATCGTTCGTGAATGTCAGCAAGGTTGCCCGTGTTGGATAGTCCATTCCGTCATCACCCCCGTTCGCTAGCGTGCCTGCGCGTGTCGCAGCCGCAGCAGCTCCGCAAGCGCGGTGAACTGTTGTTCCAGGGCGGACAGGTCGATCCCGTAGCTTTTCGCGGCAGCGCCAAGCGCCTGATCGACCGCCAGCAACACCACGACCGCGCTATCGATCCGGTCGGAGAACCCGCCGATCTCACGCGCGAGACCGTCATACAGGTCTGCTAGTTCCACTTTCGCTGAGTAGTCGAGCATCACCACACCCGCCCTTCTACTGGTAGGCGGTGTGTTTCGGCTTCCACCCAGCCGGCCAGGTTGACCAGCTGATCAGCCAACAGCAGCAGGTCCACGCCGTAGCTGTTGGTCCTGCGTGCGGTCGCCATGCCCAACTCGGGGAGGGCGCGGCTGCGTTCCTGGAGCCCTTCGCCTAACTGGCGCAGAATCGACGCCTCAGTTAGGAGGCCGTTGGCGATCGACAAGACCGCCGTCCTGGTCACCATCGATCACCTCCGCCCTGATCGAGCGCGGCCACCGAGCACGGGCGAGCCGGTGTCGTCGACCCGATCGGCCAGACCGCGCAACGCGTCGTCGAGCGCGGCGAGGTCCACGACGTTGCCTTTCATCGTCGAGGCCAACGAGTCATCGACGTCCATGACCGTGCCCAGCATGCGGTCGAGCCGATCGGACATGCCCGCGAGAAGGCCCGCGACCATCCGCAACATCTCGGTGAACTCCGCGATTTTCCGTGCAGTGTCAGACATGAGACCGATCACCGCCGATCATCGGAGGTAGGGACCGCGCGCAACAATCCGATCAGCGCGGCGATTTTGCGGTTCGCCAGCAGCAAACTGATGTTGATGCTCCTGGTGTGTACCGCCAAACCGGCGTGCGCGTCTGCGACCGCCTTCTCAATCTCGTGCATCCGGGTTTCCACCCGCTCGGCCTCATCCCGGATCTCGTGCAGCTCAAGCACCAGATCCGTGCGTGCGTTGCGACTAATCACTCGCATCCCCCCTGCCGGTAGCGGCGAGACCGTTTCGGGCGATACCGCGTCCCCACTCCCAACCCTCGCTCCCACTCGCGCGCCTGCCGCCACCGCAACGACCGCGCCGGGGGATCTTCGGCGTAGATATCGCCCAGCAGCATCGCCGTGATCGCGCCGTCAAGATCGAGCACCCGGTCAGGCAGCCACGACACCACCCACCGGTCCACCCGATCCGCCGTGTGCGCGCCCACCTCGGCGACCATCAAGTCCTTACCTATCATGCGAACTACCATCAGAACCCTCTCCTTCAGTAGTGAAAACGTTGATTACCAACAAATCTGTGCCACGAGGGCACGCCGTCTAGTCGAGAACCCGTGTCGCTCAGCCACCTCCTTTCCTTGCATCCCAAGAGTGTTTGCCCGTCCGCGTAAGGCGCAGGGGCTATCCGTAGCGAGCCGACCGGGGGTGGTTCTTTGACGCTTAAGTGTCAAAGAACCACCCCGTGCGGCCCGTTTTTTGGCATGGTTTGGCCCACTATGGATTTATCAAGCAGCAAAAAGTGCTACGCCCCAACGAAAAGTGGGCGTCGATAGTGCGGCTAGGTGGTGGTGCTCGCGCGTTCCTTCGGCCTTGCGGGTGCGGGGATGATCACGGGCTTGAGTCCGGCGGCCTTGTACCACTGGCCGGTACGGGTGATCACTCCGTTTTCATCACGCATTTCATAGGTGTTGACCACCGGGTCGAGCAGCTCGACGCGGGTGTCAACCGGGAAACCGTCACCCGGGTCGACCGGCAGCGTGATACGCCATTCCTCGCCCTTGTCCTGGGGCTGTCCCGGCACCGGCAGGCGCTTAGCGAACACAGCCACCGTGAACTGGCGCTCACCGGCCTTATTGACGACCGGGACCCGCTCGCCGGTCGGGGTGTCCTTCATCTTCACCGCGGGCTCTTCGGTCACCAGCAACCGAAACCCCGTGAGGTTGAGCGGAAGATTCTGCATGGCATCGCCTCCTTAAACCGTCTCTCACTGTCCTAGGACACCTACGATAGAGAAGTGTCCTAGGACAGTCAAGGGGTAGGGCCACGCTTGTTTCAAGTGACCTAGGACAGATAGGCTTGCAGGCATGCCGCAACGCGCCACGGGAACCGACAGAGAACCGCCCCCGTATGAGCGGCTCGCGGCCACCCTTCGCCAGCAGATCGACAACGGCGAAGTAGCCGTAGGCGAGCGGTTCTACTCGATACGAGACCTCGCCGAGACGCACAAGACCACCAAAACCACCGTCTCGCGCGCCCTGGCACTGCTACACGACGAAGGAATCCTGACCTCCTGGCAAGGAAGCGGAACCTACGTCGTGCGCAAGCCCGGCGGCAAAGTGCCCGAAGACCCGTTCGCGGTGATACATCAGCGGCTCGACTCGACGATGGACTACCTTCGAGAACTTGACCGACGTCTCACCGAGTTCGAGGAGCTACATCGTCATCGGGATCAGACAACGCCTTCAAGCGATGATTGAGACTGCGCACGTACGCCTCCACGATCACCAGACGGTCCGCGATCTCGCGAACACGATCATCGGTATCATTAGCGTCTGCCGTGTCATCGCCGGTCAATATCGCTCCTTATGCATACCTACATGTGGTTCCCCGTAATGGAAATCAGGAATTGTGCGGCGTCATTGCCGCCCGCCGTTCTCGCGGCCGCCCGGTACGCGCGTCCCAGAAAGCGAGAAGGATACACCTTTCCCCTGCCTATCTGGTCCGAAGGCGAACCGCAGCCATTTCGACCAGAGGTCACCGAAAAGGAGCACCCCGTGCACGTGTGCACCACACGCCTGGCCGCTCCGCTTCGTAACCGCTCGTCCAGCACTGCCGAACCGAGCACTGTTGCCGAGTCCACCGCGACGCCCCCTTCCTCGTGGCCTTGGTCTGAACCTGTCGGCTTCCGCGTTCCAGTGTGGACATGGCGGTAATCCGCTCGCTACAACCGTTCAACGCGACCACGCCAAAGACTGACGAAGCGACACGGTGATGGCCGTTTACCTCACGCATCGCCGAACAGTCACAGCGTGGGTGAACACCGTTACAGGCGAGCATTAGGCCAACCGTGACCAGCGCTGCTCACCCAGCGGATTAATGATTAATCGTGCACCCGTTCGCGCGTGTGATCATCGCACCACGGTGATCACCGCGAACCCGATTAGGCCAATCGGGTAGGGACACGGGGCGGTTACCTGAAAGGAAGCTGTGATCTTACGACGTCCGTGTAAGCGGCCCGGTCACCAACGGTAGTCGCGCATTCCGGTAATCCGGCTCAGCCTTGGCGGATTGTTGTCGCCGCCACAATGTCCCGCGCAAGATCCGCCGCGTCCTTGTGGCGAGGGAGCCGAACGGCTTCGCCGTGCACATCGGCGAGATAATCGGCCACCCTGCGAGACTTGACCGTGGACGCGAGCTCGAGTGCGCGCTGCCCGGCCAGCACCGCTTCGCCCGCCTCCCCAGCCCGAAACAGCACCGCCGAGAGTTGGCTCGTGCTGATCGCGCGGCGCTTGATCCGTAGCGGGTCCGTCGTGGCGGTGTACGCACTGAGGGTTTCGATGGCTTTCGGCGCGTGGGCGCGATCATGGGTCGCGGCGATGGCTAGCACACGCCCTGTCTCGGAGTCGAGGGCGGCGGCGTCGAAGCCGCGCGGCTGGGGGATCACTGCGGAACTGGCCGTGAGCGCTTCGCGCGCGACCTTCAGGGCGTCGAGAGCCTGTCGGACGCTGCCCATCTCCGCGTGCGCGCGGGCAGTGGTGGACTGCACCAAGGCGTCGAGCTGCCCGATCGTCGTTCGAGCGGCCGCCACACTGGCCAGCTGAGTCATCTTGAGCGCTTCACTCGGCGAGTCCAGCCGCAAATACACCCGGGCTGTCTGCTCCAGCGCGAGCGCGGTGCGCATCGGATCGTCGATCTCACCAGCGGCAGCCATCGACTGCCCGAGGTAGGACACGGCGACACCGGGGAGCCCGGCATCGTGGGAGGCCCAGCCGGCCAGGCTCAGCAGATCCGCCAGCCCGGCGTAGAGCTGCCTGCCGATCTCGTCGCTATGGGTGGACCGCAGCAGCGACCGCGCCCACCCCAACTGAGCGACCACCGCGTCGCGCACGGTGTTACCGCCGAGCTGCTTCTCTTGCTCCCACAGCATGGTGGTCAACTGCTGGAGCGCTTGGACTTCGGAGCGGCCGACACGGGCGGGGGTGGGGGTGGCCACCGCGGGCACCGACAACAACGTCAACTCAGCGCTGGTCAAGGCCGCGCCGACAGCGAGTTTCGCGGCGATCCCGAGAACGGCCCTACGGTCGGGCATGGTGTCGGTCACCTCCCGCGCGGCCATCGGGGCAGCGGACAACGCCGCGCTCGTCTCAGTGTCCGGGGTATAGGCCAAACCCATCAACCCCACCGGGACACCCAACCCTCGCGCGATCCGCAACAGGACGTCATAGGCCATCACCTGACGACCCTTGGCGATGTCCGACACCTCAGACTGGCTCTGCCCGGTCAGCGAGGCGATCCGACGCTGAGAGACACCGTGCCGCCTGAGCAGCAGAAACACGCTCCCCACGTCCCGTTTCCGCAGCGCTTCGCGCATCAACGGCTCATCCCAGACCGCCGCCGGGATCATCGTCTCACCCGCGCCGGAGGTGTTCACCGGACGCGCGCTTTGCAACTTATAAGCCGGTCCACGCCACCCAGAGTAGACGCACAGGGACGCGGTGTGTAGCACGCGCGCGGGTGGTGATCGGTGAAGCCGATCGGCGCGACCGATCAGGCCCTAGCCCGTTAGAGCGGTTCGGCAACACCGATCAACCCCGGCGCGGACGCCGCAATGGTCGACCGTCCGCGTCCTCCTCCGGAGGAGCCGGAGGAGGCGCGGGCAAGCCCTTCATCAGCTCGGCGGGGTCGATCTCCAACCCCTCGGCCAGGCGGAGCAGATTCCGCAAGCTCAGGTTTCTCAAACCGCGTTCGACCTGCCCGATGTAGGAGAAATGGACCCCGGTTCGCGCGTCCAGGTTCTCCTGACTGATCTTGAGCACCGCGCGGCGAGCTTTGATCCGCTCGCCCAGGATGCGGGCCGCTTCAAAGATGGGCTCTGGCACGCGACATAGCCGATCGGCTCCCGGCTCAAGAGACCAGAGGCGATCCGCTGGCGGCTTGACTGTTGGCGGCTTATAAGTACTAGTGTGCGTCCTACCGCACCCCACCGCACAGAGGCGGGGTGCACTGGTCACAGGAGGTAGCTCGTGTACATCCCCGGCGGCGGCCAGGGCGGCACCCAGGGCAACACACACGAGAGCACCGACCCCAACAAGAAGAAGTAGCCCCCTCGCACCAGGAAAGCCCCGGCGTTTTACGTCGGGGCTTTCCTATTTTTGTATAGTCAACTTAATCGCCCAATCGTTGCGTTATTGTCAGCGATATGAGCACGCGCGGTAAACGCACCACCAAAGAACGGTTACTATTTCGCCTCCACCGCGCCCGACTCATCCTTATTTCACTCCTGCTAATCGCAGCCGGCATCGGCCTGCTCATTCTCGACGCGGGCAGGATTGCGGACACGTTCTCTGAAGCGCTATTGACTATGGGTGGCCTGAGTTTGTTGGGTGACTTCGCCGCACGCAATCTCGCCGACACCCGCCTCATAGAGTTGTTCAAGAAAGTTCTTGCGCCAGTATTTCACGGGCGTTTTCGCGGACTGTATGACTGGATGAATCGGTCACCGATCCACCGCGAGAACGCCACAGTTGAGGTCACCCTCACGAGAACCAACCCCACCGAGGACGATATGCTGACAGCGGTAGTGAAATACGCGCATTTCACTACCGCTCCCCCAGTGGAGCGCACATTCTTATGTTCTCCCAAGCGCTATTCCCGCGACTACTACCTCAACCGCGGGCTCACCGATTACTGGACCGTCGCACCAGCACAAGGAATCAGCGCCGACGATCCAGACACCTTCGCCGTGCTGGATTACACACTCGACGGACAGTCTTACCACATATCCCGCACGATCAAGCGGGGCGAGCAGCTCTACCGTGCCACGACCAGTAAGGCGCACCCTGGCTCAACCGGCGAGTTGCACCGCGAGGAATACACCTACCGCATCCGCGTTCCGCGCGACGGAGGATCACTCCATTTCACTGTGGACGTCCCAACGCGTGGTTATTCCCTCAAAATCAACCACTTCAATACCGGCATTTCTCGGCTCAGCCTGATTGATTTCTTCGCCAGCGACACCGAACCACGTATCAACCCCAGCGACCCCGAACTGCCCGCATCAGCCGACGTGAGCATCGACGGCTGGATCATGCCAACATCAGGAATCGCAGTCACCTGGACACTCAACGCCCCATCACTTAACAGTGATGCCTAGGCATTCACAGTTGATCGTTTGAAATTTCCGTCGTGGATACCGCCAACAAATGCGTTCCACTCCGCAGGCGTGAACACAAGATGCTTGTCACCTTGGCGCACAACGGAAAACATCGTCGATTCATGCAACACAAATGCGAACTCCAATGAGTTGCAAACGCCGAACCATTGCGCGCCCATGAGATCCAACTCGGCACTAACCGGGATCTTGCCGCTAATGTTTCTTCCGGCAGTCGCAGTGGTTCGGTGATATGTGACGATCAGAAGAAAGTCCTGCCAGGTTTCCTGTGTTACGACTAAGCGGGGTCCATTCGGGTCTTTAGAGTCTTGAATATCCACAGAGTCGTCACGGTATCTAACAAGGACGCAAGCGGGGTCATTGCCAGTGCTACGGGCGCTTTTGAACCAGGTGTTTCTAGGGGCAGGGCTAGACATTGTTACCTATCTTGCTTAGTGCTGCGGTGATCGTGGTACGGGTTTCCTGTGCAGGTAAGGCCATCTGCGCTAAGCCGGTAAATACTCGTGCCAGAGATTCAGTATCGCTCTTGTCGATGTAGAAAGTCGATGGACCGTAAGCCGAATAGACGATACCGACAGGGTTAACAAGATCTCCGAAATTCAACATCGTGTATCCGGCGCTCGGTACAGGATTGCTCGGCGCGGACAGTGGCAGCACCTGAATCGTGGTGGCGGGCTCATGCGACATCATCAGCAGGTGACTTAGTTGTCTCTGCATCACGACTGAGCCACCCGTATTCGCCAAGAGTGCAGCCTCGCCGATGACGAAGTGCAAGCGCTGCTTGCCGGACCCCCACACCTTGTTTTGCCGTTCAAGTCGAAATGCGAGGCGTTCGTGAATTGCTGTGGCTTGCTGCTCTTCTGGCCACCATGCGGCACCGGCTGATTCCATGATCGAGCGCGCGTAATCAGAGCACTGCAAGAGACCGGGTATCACACTTGCTTCATAGGCGAAGATCTCAGTCGCATTCGCTTCAAGGTCGGCAAACCGTTGAAAAACATCTGGAAGACTGTTTTTCCGTTGGTAGTCAGAGCGTTGACGCGCGGCGACTCCTAGTGCTAACGCGGCGTCGCGTTCTTCCGGTGTTGCCTGGTAGATGTCCAGCAGGCTTTTAATGTGCTCTTGGGCGAGAACGGCTACACCCTGTTCGACGCGGCTTAGCTTGCTGTCGGAAACGCCAATGTGGCCACCTGCTTGCGCTTGAGAAATCCGCGCTCGCTCTCTAAGACGCTGGAGCATAAGCCCCAACTGCCACCTTGAAGCAGTGAGACGTGCAGGCATAACCAAATCCCCATATTTCACTCTAGAGAAATAGATACGACGCGTAGCGAGACGAAAAATCATTCATCATCATGGGCGAATGACTTAGGGTGGATTTGCACCTATTCTATGGATGTTGTCGGCTGATTTGCACCTTTCGCTCGCATGGACTGCTTAGTGAAAATAGCAATAAGCGACACGCCGTAAAAACGGGTAGGCAAAGCGGGAATCCTTACTTTTCGAAGGTGGCGCTGCGCACTCGTTTAACTGCTAAGCGTAAGGAGATTCGGGTCCTTGAACGCAGTCCAAAGTGAGAATTCACTGAAATTTGAGAGGTTTGTGCCGGAATATATGCGCGTGTTCACCGATGTGGTCGAATTCCGCTTCGGTGGCCAAATGACTGATGTAGGCGCATTGTTGGTTCTGAGCAAGGAAGCCGCTACCGAAGCCAGAGCACTGCTCGACCGAGCACTAGGTACCTGGCCAACGAGCGAGGGCCAATGAGTGACCGGGTGCGCGTAGAAGTCATCACCGTTCTGGACTCGCCCCACATTCGGTGCACTGTGACAGCCGACCTACACGGCGAGATCGAAATTTCCGATGTCAAAGCCGGACGCTGGACCAGTACGGCCCTCACGCGGGAACAGCTAGTGAAACTTGGGGAGGGAGCCCTTACTGCGGTCGACATCATCGACCGTAGGCGCGCCAACGCGCAGCATCGGCGCGAGCTGTGACCAGTCGAGCCGATCACCACATGATCGGCTCGACCACATCACAAGCTGAACCCTTCGCGCCGTCTCCCCGCGCCCACCTGCCCACGGCCATCGTTGCCACATGCCGGGTGGTTCTCGCAACGTCCCGCCCGGCATGTGGTCCGGCCTGCGGCGGTCGGACCAGGCAGCCCACGAGCCGCGCCAGGCCCCGCGCGAACGCTCCGCCCAACCAGGCCCGCACGCCTCCGGATCGATCACCGGAGAAAAAGCGGGGACAGAAGGGCGAGAGAGCGCCGCGACCCCAGCGCCGCTCGTGGGTTGCCACTCCACACCGGCAGAAGGGCGACGAGTGGACATTGGCCGGATGCTGGTCAGCGCCGGAGTGATCCTCGCACCCGTCGCGGCCTACGCCGTATTTCTCGCCGTCTACGACTACCGCCGCCGTCGCCGCATCAGACGCGACGCTCAGCGGCCCACAGTTGCACAAATCGCCGAACGCATCGCCACCGAGCCTGACCAAGACGACAGCGCTGAAGGTGACGGTGAGGACGCCACGGAATCCGCGGCAGCCGGCTTGACACTTAAGCGTCAAGCCGGCCAGCCCCTCGAACCCCGCTTAGAACCCGAGCCCTTGCACGCCTCGCGGCTCCCGCCTGGTTGGCATTGGCCCGACCGTGAACCCGACGACCCGACACAGCCCCCGTGAAGGTGGGTTAGCGCAGTCCGTCGAGGGTGTCATTCAGGGTGAGAATCGAGTCTCGGAAGGTGGCCGGGCACATCACTACCCGGTCGTCGCCGGTGGCGTAGGTCAGCACCCGCCCCCGCCCGGTCAGGTCTAGCGCGGTGATGGGGCTCGACCGGACGCGCTCCCCGTCGCGCAGGCGTGCGGCATACAGTTGGTGCGCGGCGTCACGCGGCGCACGCAGTACGGAGATTAGCTCGTCGTAGTCGCGGGTGTCGGGGGCTTCGGCTAACGGGTCGTCGGGGTGTGCTGGCCCGGTCTCCGCTTCCGCCCGGGTCATCGAGACCGCCCGCACCCCGGCCGGGTCGATCGGCGGCAGCGAATCAAATAATGCGGTTGCTAGTCGGGTCGCGGGGATGGGTTCGATGATCACCGCTTGGGGGTCCGCGATGACACGTAGCCCGTCGGTGTCGTTCGCGGCGACCAGGACCGCGCCGTGGGAGTCGTCGCGGTACTGGCTGAACGCGTAGAACTCCCTGGCTGGGGTGGCCATCAGAGTTAGCGTTTTGATCCAGAGCGGGTTGAGCCTGCCGCCCCGCGCTAACCCCTTCTCTACCAACAGTTTCAGGGTTTCCTCGTGGAGCGCGCGGGTGCTCTCGTCATCGGTCCACAGGTGCCGATCGGTGCCGATGATCGGGTGCGGGTCAGGTAGGTCAATCATCGACCATGCGACAAGAAACCCTTGGCGGGGAAGAACTACCGCGCGTTCAAGCACACTCACGGGCACGCCTTTACGGTGATGGACTCGACAGAGGGGCACTACCCGACGGGGACCAGGACAGAAATCACTTGCCGATGGTCGGCGGCACCGCTGGATACCCAGTCTCCGGGTCGACCAGCTTGTCTCCCTTTTCGGTGAACAACGCGTCGTCATCTTGGACATACTTACGTTGCCGTTCGCGGTCCTCCTCACCCTTACCCCGCGCCCCAGCCGGAGGCATCATGCCGGGGGTGCCACCGGGACGACCACCAGCGCGCGAGGACCCCGAGCCACCGACCGCGCCGGGTTCACCGGGCATGCCGCGCATCCCCGTTTGCCGTCCCGCGCCCGGAGCGCCACCAGTCCCGCTACCGGGGCCACTGCCGCCCGGAAGCCGTCCGCCCGCACCCGGTCCACTGCCGGGCACCGCGCCGGGATTCCACCCGCCCCCGATATACGGGTTCGCCGCGCGCGTGTCGGGTCCAGTGGGAACACCCACGGACGGAATGCCGGGGTTCGGCACGCTAGGGCCGGTGTTGGTCGCGGGTGGTGTCCACCCGGAGGTGGTGGTTTCCTCGTGCGCTGCTGGGTGCTGTACAGGGGCAGGAGTAGCGGTGTGCTCGCCTGGTCCCGCGCTCGGGGACGGTCCCGGCGTTACCGGTGCAGGTCCCGACGAGGGCGGGGCCACTGGTCCCGATCCGGTGTCGCGGTCGGAGCGGTCAGCGCCGAACCCCTTCACCGAGCCGCGTTTCGCGTCCGGTGTTCCGGGACCGGGGGCGAGGGTGACGTCTCCAGCGTCGAACTCGCCGAGCGTGCCGTAGTCGCCAGTTAACAGCTTCGCTTGCGTGCGGGTGCTGGTGGCATAGGAGTCGTACGCTTCCGCGTTCTGTCTGGAGGCATGGTTGTAGTCACCGACCGCTTTTTCGGTGTCGGTGTTCCACGGCAGAAACGAATCCATGAAACTCTTTTCCGGCGGCTTCTCCGGCAACGGGACTAGCTTTTTCTGTGTGCTGTCAAAGTGGCTTGCCACGTTGGTCACGTTGCCGCTGTTGTCAGCGAGCGTGTCACTGGTGACAGTCAGCGCGGAACTCAGTTTCTTCATCCGAGCCTGCGCCGCGTCCGAAGCGTGCCCGGTCCACGCGGACTCGAACTTTCCCGCGAACGCGAGCACTTCCGACGACAACGCCCGGTGATCCTCAGCCAACTTCGATGCGGTCCGCGCCCCGGTGTGCCACTGCTCGCTCGACCCAGCAAGCATCGCCTTGACCGCCTCATCAATGGAGGTGACCCGCCCTAACCGGCCGCTGTTGCCGCCACCACCGAACACACCGCCGACCCATTCCGCAGCGGCGTTAAGACCGGCCTTCACGCCACCCTCGACCGTGTGCACGGCCTTGGTGACCAGGTTCCGCGCGTCGTCCCACAGGCTCACCGTGTCACGCCCCCGCCCGCTGCTTCAGCGTAGACACCACGAGCCCGGCCATCTGCGCGGTCACCTCACACGAATCAGCCTTACCCCGCTTGCCGTCACCAAGAAAACCGTTGACATCAATAGAAAGATCGTCTGCGAGGCCGACCGAGACAGCACAGTCTCGGTCGGTGTTATCCGAGTGCGCCACAGCTGGGAATCCTTGGATATCAGGCAAAGGCCGCCACACCTGACTCTTCGGTCGGGTATTTTCGTAAACTCCACTGAGTCCTGCGTGGGTTTCGGTGACAAAGCCGACGATGATCTGACCTAAGGTACTTTCGTTGGCCCATGCGCATTTTTGACCGATTCCACCAAGGTTGCTTGACTTACCCGACACTTCAATCCCGATTGCCTGTTTCACTTGTGCGGGGGTGAGCGCGGTCGTGCAGGGATCACCGGACAGCACCGAAGCGGGAAGAGGATTGTTTACCTTCGGAGCACCAGCATACGGCAACGCAGCGCTAGGACTGGAGGAAGGGGCGGGAATGTCGGAAGGGGTCGGGCTTGGGGTGTTGGCCGTGCCGCCTGTGGAGCACGCCGCCAATAGCACGGTGACCCCTGCCGCAAATGCTCCAAATTTCGCTGCCTTCGTCATCATCCAGCCATGCCCCCTTGAGTCTCGGCACCCGCGCCCACGTTATTGGTTGCCGTCTTGGTATTTGATTCGTTTTCGGCGGTTATGCCTAGTGCTTGATGTAGTTTCTCGCGCAGAGTGTCAAGATATCGAATCTCGTCGTCAATCTGTTTAACTGCTTTGTCGAACGCCGCCGCGTTAGTGCTCCACGGGGTGATGGAACCTAGAAGTCCCTCGGTCAGCTTCCCGTTGTATTCCACGCTCACAACATCTTGCGCGGGAGGTTTAAGTTGCCTAAGGTCCCGGGCGTCCGTTTTCATCTGACCCAGTTTGGTAAGGAACCCGTTCACGTCTTCGAGCGCCGCGCGAGCTTGATCGAGGCTGAGGGTGAATCCTTGACCGGCTGTAGTGGTCGTGTCGTTAGCGGCTAACTCGGCGCGGTGCCCCAGCTTTCCTATCGTCTCGTTGAGCCCCGCAGCCCCGGCAGCGGCCGCGTCTATCGCCATCTCGGACGCTCTATCGAAGAACCCACCCTCGCCCATGCCCCTGTTGACCCCTCGTCAATGCGTGCGTGATCGGTGCGACCTATCGCTCCCTGATCGGTTAGGCCGATCAGCGGCGCATATCACCGTAGCGGATCGGTCACCCCCAGTGGAGAGGGTTGAGGCACACTCGTAGGTAACAAGCCGCTGGCGAACAGAAGAAGCCGGTAACCGAATGATGCGAACAGCGAAACCCCACCATGGCCAGGGGAAACGATCGAACGACAGATATCCCCGAACGCGACGATGACCGGATCGTGGCCGATCCTGGACGAGTTCGCCGTGACTACCTAGCCCTACCTCGCCGCTTCGGCTGCTTCACCGAGCCCGACCCCGCGAGCTTGTCTGAGTTCACGACGGGAAAGAGTGTGTCTGCGGGGATTTCGCGGTCTTTCGTGTCGGCCTCGGCATCGTTGGCGTAGACGATCTCCACCAACTCCCGCAGCAGCCACAACAACAACGTGGCACCGTGCACGAGCAGAACGAGCCCAAGCTCGAACAGCCACGGCGCGACCCGTTTACCCGAGGTGACCTGGACCATCGCCGCGACCAACCCCAGCAGCGTCGCCGCGAACGGCTCAGCCACCACCGCCAGCCACGCGCGTTGCAACGGCTTGCCCGACTCGAACCGGAAAAACCGGATACGCCGAGCCTCCGACCCGATCGTGAACACGATGACCACACCCGCGAACCCGGCGACGATCGCCGCCGCAGCGGCAGCCCCCAGATACAGGGTGACCGCGGTCCCCGTGTTCGCATCCGACGCCAGATTCTTGTACGGATCCAGAAACCGCCACCAAATGGTCAACACACCGTGTGCGGCGACGCCGACCGCCAGCGCGAGCGCGACCCACAGCGGATGATTCGAGCACACCCTTCTCGCTGCTGCGTAGAGTGAACGCAGCCGGCCAACCTTGCGTTCCTCGACGGCGCTCCTCGCCTGCTCCACGGCCCCTCCCAAGGTCATCCCGCCTCAGCTGGGCCACGCGGACCAACCGGCTACGAGAACTCCTTCCGGAAGACCTCGATGGCGTTGTTCATACCAGTCAGGACCGACACTTCCGATGGCCTCTCGTCACGCTGGATGTCGAACTTCTGCGTCGAGGTGAACTGCTCCTTGATCAGGTCATACTGGACGCGTTTGAGATCATCGCCGTCAGCGATCTCCAAGCTCACCTCGGCGCTCTTCACGAAGTCCTCCCGCACCCAACGAGCCCCTTCCAGGAGCGTCGTCTTCGTGTCCTCATGCCCCGAGCGACGCCCCAGAGTCCAGCCCAGTTCGATGTCGGTCTCGGTCGAGACCCGCTTCGCTGCCCGCGCCGCCGCGCCGATCCGCCCGCCGCCCGTCTCCGGGACATCCACATCCGGCTCGACCTTCACCCGCAGGATCGTCGCCCCCTGGGCATCGGCCAACCGCTCCGAGACGCGGGAGTTGATGATCGGCACGAGGGTGTAGTTGTGCACGACCCCGTTGGGGTCCAGCATCGATGAAAACCAGGATTCGAGCGCGGTCACACGCGGTGACGCCGCCGACATCGTGAGGACCGCGATCTGATTCGACGCCCCGAACGGGACGACATAGGTCGGCTCTACCAGCACCGCGTCCTGGTCCTGGGGCTCCAGATCACCCACGACGCCCGTCGCATTGCTGAGACTGTCAGGCCACTCCGCGCGCTCACGCACCCCAGCGATATAGAAGTAGCGGGCCGCGGGCTGCTTACCGGTGCGGCTCTCCCCGTGCGTGGTGCGTCCACGGATGTTGATCTGTCGATCCGCCGCAGGCAGCGCCTCCACGTGCTTGGCCATTCTCAACCAGAAGTCGTTCGACACCGGGTCCGTCCGGGTCCCGTTACCGATCTTCTTCTCCGCTCGCAGCTCGTAGAACCGGACCACTTTGCGTATCATCGCCGAAACCCACCCTCGCGCAGCTCTACAGTGAGTAGTCGACGCTACCAGCGCAAACAGCGGTCGAGTGTCACCCGAAGGCGTGGTGCCCTATGTTTGACGCTTAAGTGTCAAGTTGACGCTTAAGCGTCAGGACGGAACCCGTGCAGGGCAGGGCTGTGGGTCGAGATAGCCGACGGGTCTCGGCCTGCTACCACATCTCCCAACCCTTCTTCTCCCGCATCAACTGAAAGACGCGTTCTCTTTTTGATGTGAGTCGAGATGAAATGACGAACGATTGCTGAGATAGCAACGCGCACAACAGCATTAACGCCAGCATGACAACTTCGACAGCGGGGGGAACTTCCTTCATCTGCAAGACAAGGGTCGCTCCAGCGGTAGCGATAGCCGCCAAAGCCAATGCTTGAAGGTGAAGGCGGTTCGCCCTCGCGGTCAGCGAGGCTGTGAACGCGTGAAGCTGTTCCGGGTCGTCAGACAACGCCTCCGCAAGCTTCCGCGCTCGTTCGCTTTTCGCGTTCCGTTTTGCTCGCTACCTCGAATTCGCTCCCGCGAGCCCTTTCTGCATCAACGGAGTCGCGAGGTTCACTGCAATCGCGATCGGCACCGACAGCGCCAACCCAAGCCAAAACGTGCCCATCCCGTCCACGACGCTCCACCCTCCAGGCCCTCGCTGACACGACCGGACCTTCTTACCGCCAAACCGCGCACACGCCACCGAAACACCGTTCCCGGACGCAAACAGATCAGCTCCAGAGGCCACGGCCGGACACTGACGAACACCGCCCGCGCGCGCCCCGTGTTCCCGAAATCCCCAAGGCCCCGTGTTGGTCCCGCTGTTCGTCGTAGAGTGTCGCTCGACGGATGGGAACGGCGACGGAGAGTGGGGACCTGAACGTGAGCGTGCCGGACAAGCCATCGAAAATGTCCGAGGGGCACAAGTGGATCGCGGCGATCGGCACACTGCTCGCAGGGCTTGCCGCTGTCGGCATCACCGTATCCCGCTGCGACGGGTCAGCCACCACCACCGGCACCACAACTAACGCACCTCCGTCAGCGACCCCGCCTGTCTCGACGACTCCGCCGAGCGCTCCTAACGCGTCTACGCCCCAGCCGGCCGCGCCTGCCGTTGTCCGGCAAGGCGGCGTGACCATCAAAGAGGGCGAATCCCTGAGTTTCGCCAGCGGCACTGCGGGCAAAGGCATCGCCAACCCGGACTTCTCCTTTCCCGGTGGACTGCACCAGAGCGTGAGCGCCGCGAGCGGAAAGATGAAGCGAGTCTTCAGGTCCGCCACTGCCGAGGGGTGCAAAGACGAGTTCACCAAGGACATAGACGTGAACGCAAGCGAAGACGCCGTCGAGCCCGGGAACTGGTACTGCCTGCAAAGCCGGACAGGCAATGTCGCCGCCGTCCTCATCGACGACTACAACTACCGCGACACAATGCACGTCCAATTCACCGAATGGAACCTCCCCGCACAGTAGACACGCGACTCGCGGCCCAGCAGTGGCGAGGTCAAGGATCAGTGAGACCGAAGCGTCCAGCATCCACCCGGGACACAGTGCGTCTGACCGGCATTTTTCGGGCGTGCCGTGGTGTTGTGTTCAGAGTTTCTTTTATCTATCAAGGCGGCCCCTTCGGGGCCGCGGGGGGGGGGGGGGGGAAAGGGGGGGGGGGGGGGGGGGGGGGGGGGGGGGGGAAAACCAAAAAAAAACCAACCAAAAAAAAAAAACAAA
>NZ_JBVKAE010000038.1:55779-89236 GCF_055598845.1 Amycolatopsis sp. NPDC039088
AAACCACCAACCATGAACACGGTTGTTTTGCCGTTTGTTTTTTTTGTTTTTTTTTTTTTTTTTTTTTTCTCTTCCCCCCCCCCCCCCCCCCCCCCCCCCCCCCCCCCGCTGCCGGGACGGGCACCCGGGGCATGCGGCCTGGCGGCCGGTCCCCGGGACCCGCCCGGCAGCACCCCGCCGACGCAGAGAAATCACACAGCGATCGGACTGCCGTGCGCAGGCGGACATCAGCGCCCGATCGGCTGCCGTAACTAGCCCGACCGGCTACCGTCACGCACGTGCCCGACGCTGATGCGCTGCTCCCGGTCCGGTTGATCACCTACAGCGAGTTCTCGGAGGGCGTGAGGTTCCTTGACTGCGTTCACTCCAAGATTTCGAAGGTGTTCGACGGTCAACCGCCCGTGGAGCCCGAGGTGGTGCTCTGCCGGGACGAGCAGGAGTTCGCGTACCAGCTCACGCTACCGGCGATGCTGACCCTCGTGTCCGCACACGGCTTTCGACCTCGACCTGACATGCCCCATGGCGGGCTTGGCGCGACCGACAGCGCCGACGGTGGATCACTGCTGCAATGGCACCAGTTCGCCGCCCGCCGCGACCGTCCCAGGATCGACACGACCGGGCTGATCCTGGATGCCTGCTACACCGGCCAAGCCGACTACCAACACGCCATCTCCACCGTTCTCGCCCACGCCACCGGCTATGTCGGATTCGACGAAGTGGTCGAACTTCGGCAAAGCAAGGCGGTCATCCCCGAACTGATCATTACTCTCCTTGCTCTTGCCCAGACTCAAAGCTCACTCAGCCCACGTGATGTGACCGCAGCGGCGCACCGCTTCACCGGCGACAACCCACACGATCCGAACTGGACACCCGTGCATACGGCAATCCTGCACCCCGGGAGCTGCCAAGAACATCACGAGAACAACAACCAGGAGATTAAAACCAAAGAATATAAGGAAAAGTAGCCCCTTCCTCGAAGGCCGAATCGTTATATGGCCGGTCCGCCGTGTCAAGGCGGGAAAGATGCCTTGACACACCAGACCGCCCACATAGAGCGGCTCCCTATCGGGAAAGGGGACCGGCTAGGCCGGGCACACGGGCTTTAGCTCCACAGGCCAGGTTCAGCCGGGATCCCCTCGACGACAAACCAACGCTTTGACGCTTAAGCGTCAAAGCCGTCAGGGAGACGAGGCCATCATGACCGCCAGCATCACCAGCCCCTTGGTTCACGCTCTGGAAACCGCGTGGGTCATCATCCAAGCCCGCCACAACGACGTGCCCGACGTGGTGCTCACCATCGGAGCGGGCAGCATCGGAGCCAAAGCGGGCACTTTGCGGCTTGGGCACTTTGCCGCCGGGCGATGGCAGCACGGCGAGGATAAGAAGCTGCCGGAGCTGTTCGTGTCCGGTGAAGGACTCAAACGCGGAGCCGTTGACGTGCTCGGCACCCTCCTGCACGAAGCCGCGCACGGCATCGCCCACACCCGCCAGGTCAAAGACACCTCCCGGCAAGGCCGCTACCACAACGTGCGGTTTCGGGCCATCGCTGAAGAGCTCGGGCTCGCCGTCGAGGTTGATCCGCGTATCGGGTGGAGCCTGACCACCGTCACCCCGGAGACCGCCGCCCGCTACGCCGACACCATCACCGCCATCAACCACGCCATCACCGCCTACCGGCACGCCGAAGCGGGCACGACCAAGAAACCCGGATCAAGCAACCTCGCGGTTGCCAAGTGCCTGTGTGATCGGCGAATCCGAGTCGCCCGCAGCACCCTTGAGCAGGCATCGATCACCTGTCAAGGGTGCGGCACTGACTTTCTCGCGGTGTAGCCGCGCGAGCGGTCGGATCGAGGCATCGAGCCCCGATCCGACCGCACCCAGGCCCGCCGCCCTCAGGCCGTGTACAGGCCGCGAACTGCGGGGTACTAGCAAGAAGTTATGCAGTACTAGCGAGTACCCCAGAGCACGTAACCCCAGCTAGAAGCCAAAAACCGGCTTCACGCCCAGGTCAGAGACAGGCGGTTATAAAGGTCCCTTGCTCTCTTTTCGGGTGGGCAGTGACCGCGGACCCTCCTTTAGTTGTTCACGTATATGAACTTCAATCATGTCCTTGACTAGCGTTCGAAGGCTGCCTTACGGTCTAGCCGTCGCCGCCACGACCAAGCTTCGATCCCTCGACGAGGAGGACCACGGATGCGTGTTCGTGAGCGGGTTCTGGCCATCGCGACCGGCGCCGCCCTGCTGTCGACCCTGGCGGCGTACCCGGCACAGGCCGCGACGGTCCGCGTAGCGACTTCGGCGCAGCTGTCGGCGGCGCTCGCTTCGGTCACTCCCGGCACCGTCATCGAGCTAGCGGCTGACACGACCTTCACCGGCAACTTCAAGGCGGCGAAGAACGGCACCTCCAGCAGCCGCATCACGCTGAAGGGGCCGCGAAGCGCGGTCATCAAGGCCTCCGCCGGCCGCACCCTCGAACTGACCGGGAGCTACTGGAACCTGACCGGCTTCACCATCACCGGCGGCCAGAAGGGCCTGATGGCGACCGGCGTCAAGAACACCGTCGTCGACGGCGTCAAGGTCACCGGCGTCGGCCACGAGGGCATCCACTTCCAGTACACGAGCACCGACAACGTCGTGAAGAACTCCGAGGTGACCGACACCGGCCGCGAATACGCGGGCTATGGCGAAGGCATCTACTTCGGTTCCGCGAAGAGCAACTGGCCCGATGGAACGCCCGACCGGAGCGACCGCAACAAAGCACTGAACAACAAGATCGGCCCGAACGTGCGGGCCGAGTCGATCGACATCAAGGAAGGCACCACTGGCGGCGAACTGCGCGGCAACGTCTTCGACGGGACCGGGCAGAGCGGCGAGCACTTCACCGACAGCTGGGTGGACCTGAAGGGCAACAACTACGTGGTCGCGGACAACCGGGGCAGCAAGGTCTTCGTGCACGACGCGACCTACGGCGGCTTCGAAGTCCATGTCCAGCTCGACGGCTGGGGCCGCGGCAACACCTTCTCCGGCAACACCGCGGACGTGCAGTCCAGCTACGCGTACGGCTTCTATCTCGTGAAAGCCGCTACGGGGAACAAGGTCTGCGCGAGCAACAAGGTAACCGGTGCCGGGAAGGGATTCGCGAACGTGGCCGCCACGGCCGGCTGCTGACGCGACCGAAGACCGGGGGCCCGCTCAGCCCGGCGGCGGGGGCGGGCCCCCACCCTTCGGACACTCGCCGATTCGGGCAGAGTGTCCGTATGGACGATCTGTACCCGCCGATCCGCGTGCGCGCCGAGGGCATGCTCGACGTCGGCGACGGGCACCGGATCTACTGCCAGGAGGCAGGGAACCCGGACAGAAAACCGGTCGTCGTCCTGCACGGAGGCCCTGGTAGCGGCATCTCTCCCATGACCAGACGGCATTTCGATCCCCAGGCCTACCGGATCATCCTGTTCGACCAGCGCGGCACCGGCCGCAGCACTCCGCATATCAGCGCGCCGGATGTCGATCTGTCGGTCAACACCCTCTGGCACCTCGTCTCGGACATGGAAAAGCTGCGCGAACGGCTGAATCTGGAGCAATGGCAGCTCTTCGGCGGCTCGTGGGGCGCGACCCTCGCCCTCGCCTATGCCGAAACCCATCCGAGCCGCGTCAGCGAGATCATCCTGCGGGGAGTCTTCACCGTCCGGCGGAGCGAACTCGACTGGATCTACCGCGGCGGCGCCGCGAACCTCTTCCCGCGCGAGTGGGAGGCCTTCCTCGCCCCGATCCCCGAAGACCGCCGCGACGATCCGATGTCGGCCTACCGCGAACTCGTCTATCACCCCGATCAAGCGATTCGCGAGCGTGCCGCGATCGCCTGGAGCGTCTGGGAAGGCGCGATCGTCTGCCTGCGCCCGGATCCGGCCTTTCACAACCAGTACGCGTCACCGGACTTCGCGGTCACCTTCGCCCGGCTCGCGCTGCACTACTTCTGCCATGGGGCGTGGCTAGAGGAAGGCCAACTGATCCGGGAAGCGGGCAAGCTCGCCGGGATTCCTGGCGTGATCGTGCAGGGGCGGTACGACGCGGTTTGCCCTCCGGTGACGGCTTACGAGCTGCACCGGGCTTGGCCGGACTCGAAGCTGGAACTGGTGGAGGCCGCCGGGCACGCGGTGACGGATCCGGGGATGCTGGCGGCGCTCCGGGCCGCGACGGATCTCTTTCGGCGCACTCACTAGGGGAGCAATAGCACATTCCGACCCTTCATCCCTGGTAACGCTCGAAAAGGTCACGATCTTCCCAATCGTCACCGAATGCATCGATGACATTTCTCAGAAGCACTTGCTTCGTTATATTCGATTCCGTCGCAAGTCGCGCCTTGGCGAAATGCAGCACTGAATTCCAGCGCAGTTCATGCATAGTGAATTGAATGATCTCGACCGCCCCACCAGGAAGTTCATCCAGGAGGTCTTTCAAACGAGATTCCAGCACGTCGCGACATTCTTCGTGTCGAAGGATGTACTCGAGCAGGTCTTCCAGCAGCGGCTCGATCTGATCGACGCCAGCCGCATGCGGTTCCACACGGACAATGAAGTCAACTTTGTCTAACGCCAGCGCACAGGGCGCACGGCGGTCCTCAGAAGCGTTCGACATACCTGCCTGCCACGTCATCCCATCCTGCATTGCTGAAAGCTGTTTCCGCCGCGCCTTGAGCGTGCTCACCGTAGGGCTTGTAGTGGCCAGACGCGTTATTGATCTCCTTGATCCTACCGGTCCTGAGTTTGACGACGCCGGCAGCAAGCACATCTTCACCCTGGGCCAAGCTGACGTGACCATCAGTCTGTTTTCCGAGGATAAGTGAGCCGTCTGATTTCACAACGTAGGCGAAGTTCCCCGATCGCGCTTGCAACGCTTCTGGTGACCAGGTCTTCGCCCAGCCAGGTTTGTCTTCAGGGAACAGGTTGGAGAAGCTCTTGGGAGCCTCCTCACCGCAGTTGTGGGTGAGGACTGGTGTCTGACCTGCGACAACGAAGTACGTGTGGTCGGTGTCGACGGTCAGGTTGTAGACCCGCCGCACCTCCGACCACGACCGCGTCCCCGTGACCGTCGCATCCCGATGATCCCCGGTCTCCAGCCGATGACCAGCCTTCAGATCAACGGCGTGCGACCACCGCTTCTCCGACTCCACCCAGAACGGATGCTCATCCGTCGCCACCACAGACCCACGATCAGCGCCACTCGAGACACCGACCTCGACAAGAGTCCGCTTGCTCGCGTGCGAACGGGTATCCGTCACCACCCGAACCGCGGTACGCGCCGTCGTCGGATCCTTCGCCAGGACCTTATCCCCGACCTTGACGTCCTTGATCGGCTTACGGGATCCGTCCCCCATCACCACCAGTGTGTTCGGATCAAAGCTGTTCTTACGCACACAGCTCGTATCCGGACCACTCGACGACTCGTCGTGATGCTTGCCCCGCCCCTTGTTCCGCCCGGCCAAACCACCCAGCGCGGACAGAACATCATCAGGAGAAGCACCGGACTGAGCGATCTCCGACACCGCCGTCACAGTCTCGGCGACGTTCTGGACGATGTTCCCGTCCCCGACCACCTGCTTCTTGAAGAAGTCCGTGACCCGGCCCGCGTCCTGCACATCCGCCTTGAACGCCTGCACCACCCGAGCCGGCACCAACGGCGACGACGACACCAGATCCGTCCCCTTGAAGACCGGCTTCAACGCCGCCTTCAACGTCGGGATCGGGTTCCGCTTCGCGGTCTTCTCCGCGGCACCCCGCGCAGCGGCGGCCACGGCCTTCTTCTTCGCCAAGATCGCTGCGGCCCGACGTGCTGCGGCCGCGGCGGCCGCAGCTGCCGCCTTACGGGCTGCAGCGACGGCGGAAGCCTTGCGAGCAGCGGATGCGGCGGCGTCACCGGCGGTTCGGCGGGCAGCGCCGGCGACGTCGTCGCCATAGCGACGGCCGAGGTCGATGGCGTCATCGGCGTAACGACCGGCCCGACGACCACCTCCGATGAAGTCACCGGCCTTGCGTGCCCACTTCGCCGCGGTCGCCGCGTTGCCCCCGAACGGGATCGCACCCGCCGCCGACCAAGCAGCGTTCTCCCAGTCTCCCTCGGCAGCGTAGATCGCGGCGTTCGCGAGGTCGGCGATCTCGCCGATGCCCGGGATCATGCCCGCCACGTCCAGCGCGGTGTGCACGATGCCGCCCGCCTTGTCCCACAGGTCACTGAACCAGCCGTGGCCATCGGGGTCGAAGTAGTTCAGCGGCGAACCGAGGACATACGAGTATCGGTTGGCGCTGATCGACGGCGAGAACGGCAACTCGATACTGTCGCGGGAGGCGAAGGTGCCGGAACCCGGCTGATACCACCGCGCACCCATGTTGACGTTCCCGCTATCGGGATCCGTCCAGTCACCCTGGAAACCGACCGACCGCGAAACACCCGTCGACGCGATCCGCTTGCCGTACGGGTCGTACGCCGTCGAATCGACAACGCCACCCGACGCGGGCGCCAGGGCCCCGACGACGTCACCGTGCCGATCGGAAAGCGTGAGCCGGGAATCCGTTCCCTGTGAGAGCGACACCAAGGAGCCGTCAGGACCGCGGCCGAAGCGCGAGACACCATCACTGATCGCGTCTCGCTCCATACCCGCGTACGAGAACTTCTGTCCGCCTCGGGTCGCGAGCCGGTCGAAGTCGTCGTAGGTGTACTCGGTCGTACCGAACTTGACCATCCGGTCAAAGGCGTCGAAGGAGTACTTCTCCTCCAGGCCGGACGACGTGCGTGAGCTCAGCGAACCGCGCGGCGAGTAGGCATACGTGTAGTCGCCGTCGGCGAGGACACGGTTCCGCTCGTCGTAGGTCGCGTTCTTGTCACCCGCCTTGACGCGGTTGCCCGAGTCGTCCCAGCCGTACTCGGTCGATTTACCCGACGGGTCCGTCCAGGAAAGCATGCGCCCTTGGAAGTCGTACGAGTAGCTGTTCTGCCCGGAGCCGGCCAATCCTGCGGTCGTCTTGGTCTTGACCCGATCGTTCGGGTCGTAGGTGTACGCGAGCGACGAGAGAACCGTCCCGTTCGCTTCCTTCAGAACATCGGACTTCGGCCGGGCAAGGTTGTCGTAGTCGTAGGTACGGACCCGACCGGCACCGTAGTCGACCGTCTTCACCTTGCCGGCTTCGTTGTAGCCGTAGGTCAGCTTGCCCCCGGTCACACCGTCGGTGACGGAGTTCAGACGGCCCTTGAGGTAGCCGTAGCCGGTGGTACCGGCGGCATCCTTCCGGGTGATGACCCGGCCGGCGGTGTCGTACTCGAAGGACGACGCGCCGGAAGTACCGGTCGCGGTCAGAAGACCACCGCGGTCGTTGTAGGTGTACGCGTTGCTCCCGGCGACCCGCAGCCGACCGTCTGCGTCGTAGGTCCGTGACTTGTCGGCGGTCTGCGACTCGGCGCCGGAGCCGGTCTCCGTGAGCATCCGGTTCAGCGCGTCGAAGGTCCGGTCACGGTTCACGTTCCCGGGTGCGGTCAGGCGGGTCGCGTTGCCCGCCGCGTCGTAGGACTGCGTCCAGGTTCGATCGGCCGCGGCGGGGTGTGCGGCGGTGGACGGCTCGATCACCGATTCCGGCAGGTTCAGGCTGTTGTAGGTGAAGACGGTCTTGTTCGATCGGCCGTCGGTGAACCTGGTGCGGTTTCCGGCCGCGTCGTAGCCGAACGACGTCGTGATCGTCTTCCCGTCCGCGACGGGCTCGACCTGGCTGGACAGCCGGTTCGCGGCGTCATAGTCGAACGTGGTGACGCGCTTTTCCCAGTCCTCCGCCGTACGCATGTTGCCGGCCAGGTCGTAGGTGAACTTGCGCTCCCGCAGCGGTGGCTGCGAGCCCGTCCACTGGGCGTCCACGTCGAACTCGGTGACCATGCGACCAGCGAGGTCGTAGTTGAGCCGTTTCGTGGCGCCCGCGCCGTCGCTCGCCCGGACCAGCCGACCCTGCCGGTCATACCCCCGCTTCGTGGTGACCCCTGCCGGGTCGACGGCGGTGATCAGCTGGTTCAGCTTGTCGTAGGTGTTCAGGCTCTTCTCGCCGGCCGGATTCTCGACCGACACGACGTTGCCCGCGTCGTCGTACCGGTACTTCGTGGTGTGCGCGGCCGGTGCGGGGAACCGTTCCACCGCGGTCGACGTGACCTTGCGGCCCAGTTCGTCGTACGTCGCCTCGACGCGAGCTCCGGTCGGCGAAGTGGCGGACAGGGGCAGGCCGGTCATGGTGTACGAGTACTTCCAGACGCCGCTTGCCGTGCCTTCAGCCTGCGGATCCTGCCGCTCCAGCAGCCTTCCCAGCTGGTCGTACCGCAGTTCGGTCGCGTGCTGCCGGGCGTCGACCTGCTTGATCACGCGTCCGACGGCGTCGTAGCGGATCTCCTTGGTCGGCGTGATCGGCGCCGTGGCACCGGGCGAGGTGTACGACGGCAAGCTCGCCTTCACCAGCTGCCCGAGCCTGTCGTACGCCGCCGTAGTCACCCGGCCGATCGGGTCCTTCGTATGCGTGACAGATCCGAAGGTGTCGTACCCGGTGACCATGGTCGCCTGCGTGTCGGTGGCCGCGCCGCCGCCGGATTCGGTACGGACTCGCGGACCGGTGGCCCGGATGGGCCTGGCCAACTCGTCGTAGTCCATTTTCGTGGTGAAGGCCGCCAGCGGCTCCTGTCCGAGGTTGCCTCGGGGATCCGTCACGGCTGTCGGCATGCCACGTTCGTCGTAACGCCACCGTGTGATGAGCTTCTCTTGTCCATTGTGGACGGTTTGCTGGATCCGCTTTCCGGCCGTGTCGTAGACGAAGTCGATTGCTTCGGTGACATTCGTCTGTCCGATGCCGACATTCGAGGGGTTCCCGGACTTCTCCGACCGGAGGACGTTGCCGCCGCGGTCGTAGTAGAACTGCGTCCGCCGTTCGAGGCCGCCTGAGTCCTCGTTCGTCACCGTGAGCCGGCTGACGGTGTCGTACTCGTAGGTCGTGGTCCGGTTGCCCGCGGTGGTCTGCTTGGTCAGGTTCCCGGCACCGTCGTAGTTGTTGTTCTCCAGGAGGACATCGCGGACGTTGCCGGTGACCGGATCGCGGTACCCCTCGGCCACCACCTGAGCGATGAGATCGTTGGCGTAATAGTGATTCCGTGTCGCCCTGCCCATCGCGTCGACGTGCAGGACCTGCCGCCCCGATTCGTCGTATCGGAACGATTCGAGCACTGTCGGCTCGGAGTTGCCGGGATCGGGGTCACCCTCGCCGTCGCCGGGCCTGCCGTCACCGTCGGCCGGGTCGACCACGCCGCCGTGCCAGCCATGCAGCCGGACTTCCGCGACCTCGTTCCTGGCCGTGTACGCGTACGACCTCTTCACACCACTCGCGTCGACTACGAACATCCGGTTGCCGAATACGTCGAAGCCGTACCGGGTTTCCTTGCCCTCGGGGTTCACGACGTGGACGAGCCTGCCGTGCTCGTCGTATTCCCGCGTGGTGACCCGGGTCTGGTCTCCGCCGGTGAGATCGGAGACCGCTTCCCGCTCGACGTTCCCGTCCTTGTCGTAGGAAGTCACGGTCCGGGCAGTGTGCTTCACGCCGGTGACGGCGTTCGTCGTCTCGGGCCCGGTCTCCGCGATCACCCGCGAAAGCGCGTCGTACTCGTAGGTGGTCTTCACGCCGTCGGGATAAGCCGCCGTGTACACCGTGGCCGATGTCTTGCGCCCGCCGACGTCGTAGCCGAACCGGGTGCGCATCCCGGCCTGTTCCTGGATCTCACCGAGATCACCCGAGCGGTAGTACCGATAGACCGTGGTGTCGCCGAGCGCGCCACGCGTCGACGCCAGCAGGTCGGCCGGCACAGACACGCTCACGTTGTCGAGCGACGGCTCGGTACCGGTGGTGTAGGTGTGCGTGACGGTCCCGCCATCGGGCATCTGCTGGGTGAGGAGGTCCCCCTTGGCGGTGTAGGTGTACGTCGTCAGGTACCGGTTGTCTTCGGCGTTCGTCGACCTGCCGTCCCTGCTCCACACGACCTTGTCGTTGCGCGGATCCAGCGGATTCGCCGCGTTGAGGAAGTAACCGAAGTACTCGGTCTGACACTTCCCCGCCATCAGGCAGGTCCGCTTGCTGGCCACGTTGCCGCGCCGGTCGAAACCGAGGACGACCTCGTTCAGGTTCTCGGAAACGATGGTGTTCTGGTTGCCCTCGTCGTCATAGGCGTAGCTACGGATCCCGTAGCCGGCCTCCTTCCCCGGCTGCCCGGGCTGGTCCTCCGGCCGGACGCCGAGCCCGAGCGGGGTGACCATCCGCAGGATGCGGCCCCGGACCGGGTCGTAGTCGTAGGTGTGGTCGCGGTTCCCGGGATCCGTGAACTTCACGGTCCGGATCAGGTTGTTCTCCTCGCCGGTGATCACCGGGGCGCCGAGCCGCCACACCCCGCCGTTGCGATCGGTGTAGCTCTTCACCCGCTCGTTGACCGTGTCGTACTCGATCTCCGCGGCGACCCTGCCGCTGGGCAGGGCGATCTTGCTCAGCCCTTCGGACGGCTGCGCGGCTTGGAAGTGCTCACGGACCACGGTGTCGCTGAGCGGCTTGCCGTAGACGGCGATCTCGTCGATCGCGCCGGCGAAGTACCCGTGGTCGTTGGCGGGCTTGGCAGGCCAGTTGCCCGCGATGAACCCGGCCCCCGCGTACACCTTGGTCTGGTTTCCGTGGTCGATCACGCCCTGTTTCGTTCCGGCCTGGACACCGTCCAGGTACAACCACTGAGTCGCCAGGGCTCCGGAAAGCACCACATGGTGCCATTTACCGTCGTTGACCGAGACCGCGGTGCGGATCGGATTGGTCGTGCCGTCGGAGAACTGGCCGTACAGCTTGCCGTCCGTACCGACGTAGAGCGCCGGTGTGTAGGCGTTCTGCAGTGCGCCGGTGATCTCGTTCTGCTGGTAGCCCAGCAGAACGCCGGATCCGTTGGTCTTGAACCACAGTTCGACCGCCAGGTCCCTGCTCTTCTTGACCACACCGTCCTGCAACTGCAGTACCGAGCTCGACCCGTTGAAGGTCGCGGCGGTGTCGGCCGAGCCCGGCAGCGCGCCGGGGGCACCGAGGACGACGTTTTTGTACTTTCCGTTGTCCTTGCCCCGGTTGAACGCAACCTGGCTGACCGCGACGTCTCCGGTCAGGTCACCGAGTCGCCAGTAGGCGTCGGGCGAGGCGTCGTTCACGACCGTGCGGAACCTGGACTGGTCCGCGTATTCGTATTGGGTGCTGTGGCCATCGGGGTCTTCGACCCGCTTCAGCCGATTTCCTTCGTAGAAGTACTTCCAGTTCCGGATTTGGCCGTTGATCTCGGAAGCGAAGACGTGGGCGACCTTGCCGTCCTGGACCAGGAAGACCAGTTGGCGTTCGCTGGCCAGATCGACGACGCGGGACAGATTGGCGCCGTCCCACTGCACGATCGCGCCACGTCCGACCCCGTCGGTGTATCCGGCCAACCTGCCCGACGAGTCGAACCGGTAGGTGGTCGCCGACTTGTCGGTGAGCCGCCATCCACCGTCCGATGTGGCCGCGAAGTCCGCGAAACGACCCTGTGGCGGGGCATAGGTCCCGTCCGGGTTGAGACCGAAACGCAGTTGCTGACCGTCGGGATAGGTGACGAGGGTGTTCCCCGCGTAGTCCCGGACTACCTTCATGTCGAACTTCGTCGCCCAGCCCGTGCCGAACCAATGGTCGCGCCGCGGGTCCAGCGAGTTGTACGTGCGGGTCACACTCAGCTCGGGGCCCGCCGTCGGAAGCTGGACGTCGACCGCACTGGAGTAGTAGTTGCCCACCATGGGATCGAAGTCGCGGTCGGATCCGCTGTGCGGCGTCGTCGCCATATGCGAGGTGATCGCCGGCTGCGGAACGGCGCTCAGGATCGCGCTGAACGGCAGCGGTTCACTCTCGTTGGCACCGTCGAAGGCGAACGACCGCCAGAGATAGATCTTGTTCCAGAACAGTTTCTTGTCCGGCACCGTCCAGGTGGGATTCGACTGGTACGCGGAACTGAAGCAATCGACCGGAGTGTCGTCCGCCTCCTTCCGGCACACCTCGAACCGATACTTCAAGGTGCTGCCCGGCGGCGGGTCGACGTCGATGCCATTGGCCCACAACTGCGGTGTCAGCGTCTGGACGGAGGCGCCGTTGGGCGGGTACTGGTGCTTGATGAACGGCGGCACGTCGTAGACGTCGAGTCCGATCCGGGCCGGCGCGACCTGGTGGTCGGTGAAGTAGTCGCCGGGTTTGCGGAACATGCTGAAGTCGAGCAGGTAACTGCCGACACCGATCGGCTTGATCTCGGCGTCGAGCGTCACCGACGCCCCGCGTGCCACATCACCGGGGAGCTCAGCGGCCACCTGGGAGCCGAGCGGATTCCCGCTCCGGTCGAAGACGCGGTACCCCAGCGCGAAATCGGCACGGGTCCACGGCTGGGCGCCACGGTTGGTCACGGTGATTTTGACCTTGCCCGAAGCGGCTCGGGTGACCGGGGGCTCGGGCGTCGCGCGATCGACGCGGTACTCGGCGTTGTACGGGGAATGCGTCACGTACAGCCGGGGCGGGTTGGCCGTGCCGAACCCGGTGAATCGCTTCCACGCCGCCGGATCGAGGGGCGCCTGCAGAGCGAGGCCGTGGTTGGGCGCGCCACCGGCCCACTGCTGAACGAGGTTTCGGCCCTCGACGCCCAGATCGATCAGCTCATGTGCGGTCGGGCAGTTGGATCGGGTCGCCAACGGCGCCATGTACCCGTGCGAGAAGACCCCTCCGCCCAGAGCGGCGCCGGTCGGAGGGGTTCCCGAGGTGCCCCAGTCCGCGGTGACCGGATGCACGTACATCGGGCGGGGCGTGCAGGAGCCGGACCAGAAGTTGGTCAGCTGCAACTGGGCACCGAAGATCCGGTTGTCCTTCAGGTCTCCGCCGATACCACCGAAGCGGAGGTAACTCGAAGCGGTCTTGCCGCCGCTGCGGCCGATGCGCAGTTCGTTCACGTTGGTGCTCCGAGCACCGTTCTCGACCACCATGTTGCCGGTACTGACGGACTCCTTGACCACGGTGGGGTCCACCTGCACCGGATAGACCCGCGCCGGGTCGCGCAGCCACGCGGAATCGAGTTCCACCCGGAGGATCTGGCGGCCGTCACGGTTTCCGAGCCGATACGTGACACCGTAGGAGGTCGCGGGCTCGCCGCTTTCCTGGCGACTGGAGTCGAGCATGTAGCCGACCGGGACGCGCAGGACGGCCGCGCCGGCCTGGTCCACGAAGACCACCTGACCGTCGGCGATCTTCGCCTCGAGGCCCTTCAGATCAAGGGCGAACTCCCACGCGTGAGGGGCATCGGGGTTCTTGAGGACGAACCACTCCTTGGCGGCGCCCGCGGTGAGCTCGACCCGCATGTCGGCGTTCGGCAGGACATCGGGGTAGGCGACCGCGCTGCCTTCGGCGCGTCCGGCCGTCGCCCGTGCGCCGAGCAGTGTGAAGGCGGCTTCGTGTCCGGCGACACTGACCCGCATGGCCCCGCTCGTCTGCCCCATGTGGACCTGGAGTTCGTCGCCCGCCTTGCGCCATCCGCCTGCCTGGTCGGGCACGGCGCGAGTGTCGACGGGACCGTAGCCGCCCTCGGGCAACGGGAAGTTCAGCGGGTCCTGACCGTAGAGGGTGGTCTGCGTGCCGTCGGGGTTGTCGTAGACGCTGCTGTGCGTGGTGCGCCGCTGAGGCAATTCCTTACTGGCCTGCGCGTCGAAACCGCGTACCTGGGCCGCGGGCGGCGGAACGGCCCTGGCGCTGCTGCGCTTGTCCGCAGCGGGCTCGGGGAAGTTCAACGGCGGATACTTCGACTGAAGGGAAGCGGCTTCCGCCCGATTGACCGCGGGCGCGGCCGCGCTGTCGGAGGTCGGTCGATCCGGAACCCCTTCGGCGGACCCCGACTGCTGCTTCGGTGAGTCGGCGGTGGCCGCGGCCCCCGCTTCGTCCGACGACGGGAATCGCTGCGAAGCCGCAGGGCCCAGCGTCGCGACCAGTGCGACGATCAGCAGCAACGCGAGCGTCACCCGGAGTCTTGCGCGCAGGACAGGTCTACGACGGATCCGCTTCATGACTTCCCCCCTTGGGATGCCCACCCAGGACAGCCCTCGGCTCCTTACAGAGCAGGTCGGCGAGTTGATATTGCTGGGCGACGTCGAGCGCAAGCAAGACAATTACACGGATTTGGGCCGAATGGCCGCATTACACGCGACCAGTCGAACGTTTGTTCTGTTCAATGTTTTGTTAGCAAGGAGTGCTCCTGATCACAGAACTTCTCGCTTCTCGGCAGTGATCACACTTTTGGCCGAATGACGGCAGTCTGGCCAGCCGCTAGCGTCCGGCGTGCTTATAGCCAGAAGCGAGGGCGCTGGGGGCGGATCGTCGCGTCGCGTTACAGAATGGGCAACCCTGTCGCGCCGTCGCAATTTTTGTGCGTTCGTGAGCACTTTTCCGCACAAGGCACTCTCCGTATTCGGAGAAGGAAGGTCCAATGCGGACTCGAAGATCCCTGATCGTCTCCACGGCCGCCGCGGCCCTGTTCGGCACAGTGGTCGCCACGGCACCCGTGGCGCACGCCGCCCCGGCGCTGCCTGCGGGGTTCGCCCTGTTCGACACGCCCACCGGCCAGCAGGCCGGAGATCTCACCGACGCCGCCTACCTGCCGGACGGAAGCGCGCTGACCACCGGCCGCCTGGGATCCGTCCGGTTGACCCCTCAGGGTGGTCAGCCGATCCAGATCGCCACACTCCCGGTGCACACCGCCGGTTCGCTCGGCCTCACCGGCATCGCGGTCGCGCCGGACTTCGTCAGCAGCCGAGCGGTCTACACCACTCGCGCGGTATCGACCGGATCCTCCGCGGTGTTCCGCCTCAGCAAGTGGAAGGCAGACGGCGCCGACGCCCCGACGTCGTTGTCGGAGGAGTCCATCGTCCTGGAGTTCCCGGTCAACGCCGACAACAAGGGCATCCAGGACGTGGCCGCGGACCCATCAGGCACGTCGCTGTGGGTCGCCATCGGCGACAACGCCACCGTCCGTTCCCACACCGACGCCACCAAGGACAACGTCGACAAGTTCGCGTTGCGTGCCTTGGATCCAGCCCATCCGACGGGCAAGATCCTCCGCGTCGATCTCGCCGGCCGAGGAGTACCGGAAAACCCGTTCTACGACTCGACGGCACCGCTGTCCTGGAAGAGCCGCAACTACGTGAGCGGGCTCCGTGATCCGCGTATCGCGCTGGACCCGCGTGGCGGTGTGGTCGTCACCGACATCGGCTGGGCCGCCCGCCACGAGGTCGACCTCGCTTTCCCCGGCCAGAACCTGAAATGGCCGTGCTGGGAAGGCTCGACACGGACACCGGGCTATCGCGACACACCGGAGTGCAACAATGTCGCGAACGCCGGACCACTCGGCGAAGTGGTACACGGAACCGCGGATACCCTCGTCGGCGGCGTTCCTTACACTGGAGTCTCCTATCCCGAGGGTTACCGTGGAATTCATTTCGTAGCCAACGAGGGTGCGCAGACTCTTTCCACCATCGGTTTCGACAACAAAGGGACCGTCACCCAGCCTCTCACCGCGGCGGCTTCCGCGATCGGCGACGCGGTATCCGTCCTGACCGCGCCGAACGGCGACATCGTGCTTGCCGATGCCGTCACCTCGAAGTTGCGCAGGCTGAGCTACAAGCCGGCCAACAAGGCTCCCCGAGCAGCGTTCACCGCGACCACCGATCCGGCCACGGGCACGGTTTCGTTCGACGCGAGCACGTCGGACGATCCTGATCGTGAAGGTCTCAGCTACCAGTGGACCTTCGGTGACGGCACCACCGGAGCGGGGAAGACCGTGAGTCACGCGTACTCGGCGGGAGATCCGGTCACGGTGAGCCTCGCGGTCACCGACCCGAACGGCGCCGTGGCGAACACCAGCAAGACGGTCGTCCCGACCGAGGCGAGCCCCGCGATCGAACTCGTCCCGCCGACGTCGACGGTCTTCTCCGCCAACGACACGGTCTCGGTCGGTGCCACAGCCGAGGACCCGGGCGACGGACCACTCACCGTGAGCTGGCGCGCGGAACGGCAGCACTGCCCTCGCAACGCCGTTTGTGAGATCAACCAGCTCAAGACGGGCACCGGACCCGCGTTCTCGATCGGATTCCCGAACGAGACCGACACCCGCGTCGTGGTCACCGCCACCGTGACGAACGTCCGCAACGTCGTCGCCAGCAAGCAGTACATCGCGAATCCGCGGCTGGCCCGCCTCACCGTGATCGGGAATCACCCGGCCCAGATCAAGATCGGCGCGAACGAGGACGCCGGCCGTCTGGTGACGGTGGGGGCACCGGTTCTGATCACCGCACCCGCCGCCTCCCTCGACGCGGCGAACTTCGTCCAGTGGGCGGACAACCAGAGCACGGAGCCCACCCGGCAGATCGTCATGCCCGGCGGCGGCCTCGGCCTGCGTGCGGATTACCAGACCCCGATCCAGAAGCGGTACGCGGACGAGGCGGCTCTCCGCACCCTGGTGGGTACTCCGGTGGGCATCGAGCTCATCGAGGGTGACGGGCATTGGCAGCTGTACACGTCAGGCCGCCTCTATTGGACACAGCTGTACAACGTGAAAGCCGTCTCCGGGGAGATCCTGACCAAGTACGTCACGCTCGGGGCACACGCCTTCCTCGGATCGCCCACCACCGACGAACTGGTGGCCAGGGCGGGCAACGGCCGCTACAACGACTTCACGGGCGGACCGACCACCGGTCTCGGCTCGATCTACTGGAACTCCAGCATCGGCGCCATGGCCATTCACGGCGAGATCCGGGCGAAGTGGATGGAGACCGACGCGGAAGTCGGGCCACTCGGGTTCCCGACCAGCGATCAGCTGACCACCCCGGACGGCATCGGGCGGGTCAATCACTTCAATAACAACAACGGCTCGATCTACTGGACCGCGGCGACCGGCGCGCATTACGTCAAGGGGCGGATCTGGCAGAAGTGGCGGTCGCTGGGCTGGGAGGTGTTCTTCGGCTACCCGACCACTGACGAGGTGGCCACGGCGGACGGCGTCGGCCGGTACACCCACTTCAGCGGGAACGGTTCGATCTATTGGTCACCATCGACCGATGCCTTCGAAGTGCATGGATATATCCGCGACCGCTTCGCGGCGACCGGCTGGCAAACCGGTGTCGGCTACCCGATTACCGACGAGACCTGGACGCCGGGCAGTAAGGGTAAGTACAACCACTTCCGCCAAGGCGGGTTCGATCACTCGATCTACTGGCGGGCGGGGACGAACGTCGCTTGGGAGGTCAAGGGGATGATCCGGCTGCGCTGGCGGGATCTCGGCTGGGAGACGTCGTATCTCGGCTTCCCCACCAGTGGCGAGTACAACATCCCGACCGGTAAGCGAAGTGACTTCCAGTTCGGTTACATCACGTACAACGGATCGACGGGAGCGATCGAAGACCATCGTTACTGAGTGAGAACGCCGGTGCGGCCCTCAAAGGGTCGCACCGGCGTTGCCTTACAGCCGCCCACCCGACGTCGTGTCGCCGGAAAGCCGTTGCGCCAGGTAGACCGGCACCGTCGAGGCCAGGATCAGCACCGCCGCCACGACGTTGACGATCGGCGCCTGGTTCGGCCGGAACAGGTTGTTCAGGATCCAGATCGGCAGGGTCTCCAGCCCGGTGCCGAGGGTGAACGTCGTGACGATGATTTCGTCGAACGACAGCGCGAAGGCCAGCAGGCCACCGGCGAGCAGGGCCGACCGCAGCATCGGGAAGGTCACCAGGCGGAACGTCGTGAGCCCGTCTGCGCCGAGGTCCATCGACGCTTCTTCGAGGTTGCCGCCCATTCGCCGCAGGCGCGCGACGACGTTGTTGAACACCACCACGATGCAGAAGGTCGCGTGCGCGACGATCGCGGTGAACAGGCCGAGGTCGATGCCGAGGATCGTGCGGAAGGCGTTGTTCAGCGCGATACCGGTGACGATGCCGGGCAGCGCGATCGGCAGGATGATCAGCAGCGACACCTGGTTGCGGCCGAAGAACCGGTAGCGCTGCAAGGCGAACGCCGCCATCGTGCCGAGTACCAGTGCGATCGCGGTCGCGGCGAGTCCTGCTTGGACACTCGTCCACAGCGCGTTCAGCGCGCCCTGGTTCTCGGCGGCCCGGCCCCACCATTCGAGGGTGAAGCTCGACGGCGGCCAGCCGAAGGTGGTGTCGGCGTTGAAGGAGTTGAGCAGGACCACCAGCAGCGGGAAGTAGATCACCGCGAGCCCGAGCACGAGGGCCGCCAGCAGCAGGTATTTGGTCGTCCGGGAAAGCCGCATCGCGCGCTCCTACAGATTGTCCAGCGCGCCCGTGCGGCGCACGGCGGCGAGGTAGGCGAGCATGATCACCACGGGCACGGTCGCGACGGTGGCCGCGAACGGCAGGTTGTTGGCCGCGCCGATGTTGTCGTAGACGACGTTGCCGAGCATCTGCGACGTACCGCCGACGATCTTGACCGCGATGTAGTCGCCCAGTGACAACGAAAACGTGAAGATCGACCCGGCGACGACGGCCGGGAAGGTCACCGGCAGCACCACCGACCGGAACGTCCTGAACGGCCGCGCGCCGAGGTCGCCGGAAGCGTCCACAAGGGAATCGGGCAGCCGTTCCAGGCCCGCGTAGATCGGCAGGATCATGTACGGCAGCCACAGGTACGACAGCGTGATCACGGTCGCCAGGACGCCATAGCCGGGAGTGTCGAGGCCGAACGGGTCGAGCAGCCAGTGCAGGACTCCGTTGCCGGACAACATGGTCCGCCACGCGTAGGCCTTCACCAGGTAGCTCGCCCACAGCGGCGTCATCACCGCGATCACCAGGAGCCGCCGCGCCCTCGGTGAGGCGAATTTCGCCATGTAGAACGCCATCGGGAAGGCGATGATCGCGGTGATCACGGTGACCAGCGCGGCGATACCGACCGTCCGGAGGGTGATCGTGCGGTACACCGCGTCACTGAACAGCGTGACGAAGTTGTCCAGCGACCATTCGGTGACGACCTGGCCGGTGAAGACGTCGATGTGCCAGAACGCGGTGACGAACAACGCGGCCAGTGCGCCGAGATAGGCGAGGCCGAGCCACAGCGCCGGCGCGGAGAGCAGCATTCCCAGTCGCAGCCGGGGTTTGCGGTACAGGAAGGCGGAGGCTTTCCGCCTTGGCGAATCGAGCGTGGTCGTCATGATCTCCACCGGGGATGGGACCGGGAGCGGACGAAGTTGGGGGGCACCATCGTCCGCTCCCGGAGTTCGGGAGGCTCAGCCCTTGATCTCGGTCCAGGCGCGGGTCCACTCGCCGTAGTCCTTGCACTTGACGTCGGTGCGGCCGTCGAGGCACTGCGTGATCGGCGTCGTCCAGTAGGCGATCTTCGCGGCGTACGCGGCGTCACCGGCGTGGAAGGTCTCGCAGTGCGCCTTGTCCTTGGTTTCGGTGCACGCCTTGGGGTTCGCGGGCGACTCACCGAAGTACTCGGCGACCTGGGCGTTGGCCTTCGGGCTGACGATGTGGTTCAGCCACTTGTAGGAGCACGTCTTGTGCGGCGACTTCGCCGACACCATCCACGTGTCCGACCAACCCGTCGCACCCTCGGACGGCAGCACGGACTCGACGGGTGCACCCTCGCTCTTGGTCAGGTTCACCGTCACCTGCCAGGCGGTGCCGACGACGGCGTCGCCGCTCTTGAGGGCTTGGCTTTCCTTCAGGTAGTCCGACCAGTACTCCCCCACCATCGGCCGCTGCTGCTTGAGCAGGTCGACGGCGGCCTGGAACTGCTTGTCGTCCAAGGCGTACGGGTTCTTGATGCCGAGTTCCGGTTTGTGCGTCTGCAGGTACAGCGCGGCGTCGGCGATGTAGATCGGCGAGTCGTAGGCGGAGATCTTGCCCTTGTACGGACTGTTCGCGTCGAACATCACCGACCACGACGTCGGCGGCGGGGTCACCTTGTCGGTGCGCCAGGTGAGCAGGTTCGCGCCCCAGCCGTGCGGTACGCCGTAAGCCACGTTGTTCACGCTGTTCCACGGGCGGTTCTTGAGGAAATCGAAAACGTCGGCGTAGTTCGGTACGAGCGCGGTGTTCACCGGTTCGACGTCTCCGGACGCGATGAGCCGCAACGAAGCGTCACCGGAGGCGGAGATGACGTCGTACTGTCCGGTCTTCATCAGGCTCACGGCCTCGTCGGAGGTGCCGAACGCCTTGACGTTGACCTTGCAGCCGGTCTCCTTTTCGAAGCCGGTCACCCAGTCGACGGCAGGATCGTTCGAGCCGTTCTCCGCGTAGCCGGGCCAGGCCAGCACGTTGACCTGCCCTTCCGGCTGGCCGAGCTGCGCGAGCGCGTCCAGTTTCGGCGGGGTGAAGCCCTGCCCTCCGGGGGCGGCGGCGGTCGAACTGGATCCGGAGGTGCCACAGGCGGCCACGAGCAGACCGGCGCCGAGCAGCCCGGCGAGCGCGAGTTTCCTGTTCTTCATTGAACGAACCCTTTCGGTACTGGGGAGGGCTAGCCGGCTTCGGGGACGCGGAAGCTGTGTTCGTGCCGCCAGCTCAGGCGGACCCGGCCGCCCTCGAGGGCCACGGGCTCGGCGGTGTTCTGCCGGACCACGGAGAGCTGGCCGCCGGCGTCGAGCGTGACCTCGTAGCGCACGGTCGCGCCCGCGTAGACGGTGTTGGTGACGGTGCCGGTGGCGCTGGTCTCGCCGACCTCCGCCGATTTCGAGAGGTCGGCGTCGACGCGGATCTTTTCGGGGCGGATGCTGAAGACGCCGGGTTTGCCGATGATGTTTTCGGCGCCGCCACCGCTGAGCAGGTTCGAGGTGCCGACAAACCCGGCGACGAACGCCGACGCGGGTCGCTCGTAGACCTCGACCGGCGAGCCAACCTGTTCGATGCGGCCGGCGTTGAACACCGCGATGCGGTCGCTCATGGTCAGCGCCTCGTCCTGGTCGTGGGTGACGAAGATGAAGGTGATGCCGACTTCGCGCTGGATCTGCTTCAGCTCGGTTTGCATGGTGTGGCGCAGTTTCAGGTCGAGCGCGCCGAGTGGCTCGTCGAGCAGGAGCACCTTCGGCCGGTTGACCAGTGCTCTGGCGAGCGCGACCCGCTGCCGCTGGCCGCCGGAAAGCTGGTCGGGTTTGCGCTCGCCGAAGTCGCCGAGGCGGACTGTTTCGAGAGCCTCCTTCGCACGCTGACGCCGCTCCGCGCGAGGGACGCGTTTCACCCGAAGGCCGTACTCGACGTTCTGTCGCACGGTCATATGCGGGAAGAGCGCGTAGTCCTGGAAGACCGTGTTGACGTCACGGTCGAACGGGGCGAGACGGCTGACGTCGCGGCCGTGCAGTTCGATCGTGCCCGACGTCGGCAGTTCGAAGCCCGCGATCATGCGGAGCACGGTCGTCTTGCCGGAGCCGGACGGTCCGAGCATCGAGAAGAACTCGCCGGGCGGGACGTCGAGATCGACGCCGTCGACCGCGTGGACCTGGCCGAACTCCTTGCGGAGCCCGCGCAGCCGGATCGCGGGGACCCCGTCTCCACCCGCGGAAGTGATAGCGAAGGTCCCTTGCTCCCCCTCGGCGGAGGTGACGGGTGCTTGATGAGGCATGGCGTGCCTTTCGGTGGTCGTCACAGCGCGCTCATCACGTGCTTGACGCGGGTGTAGTCCTCGAGGCCGTAGAGCGAGAGGTCCTTGCCGTAGCCGGACTTCTTGAAGCCCCCGTGCGGCATTTCGGCGACCAGCGGGATATGCGTGTTGATCCACACGCAGCCGAAGTCGAGTTTCCCGGCCAGCCGCATCGCCCGCTGGTGATCGGTGGTCCACACCGACGACGCGAGCGCGTAGTCGACGCCGTTGGCCGCGGTGAGTGCTTCCGCTTCGGAGCCGAAGCGCTGCACGGTGATGACCGGGCCGAAGACCTCCGTCTGGCTGATCTCGTCGTCCTGTCGGACGCCGGAGATCACCGTCGCCTTGTAGAAGTAACCCTCGTGCCCATGCCGTTCACCTCCACAGTGGACTGTCGCGTGTTCGGGAAGCCGGTCGACGAACCCGGCGACGCGGTCGAGCTGGGCGGCGTTGTTGAGCGGCCCGTAGCTGACCGACGTGTCGTCGGGCTTGCCGGTGGTGGTCGCCTGCGCCTGCCTGGTGAGTGCCGCGACGAACGCGTCGTGGACCTCGTCGGCGACCAGGACGCGGGTCGCCGCGGTGCAGTCCTGACCCGCGTTGAAGTAGCCCGCCGCGGCGATTCCCTCCGCGGCCGCTTCGATGTCGGCGTCGGCGAAGACCAGTACGGGTGCCTTGCCGCCCAGTTCGAGATGTACGCGCTTGACGTCCTTCGCCGCCGAAGCGGCGACCTCGATCCCGGCGCGGACGGAGCCGGTGATGGACACCATCGCGGGGATGTCGTGCTCGACGAGCGCACGCCCGGTGTCGCGGTCGCCGCAGACGACGTTGAGTACTCCGGGCGGCAGGAATTCGGCGCAGATCTCCGCCAGGAGCAGGGTCGACGCCGGCGTCGTGTCGGCCGGTTTGAGCACCACGGTGTTCCCCGCGGCCAGCGCGGGCGCGATCTTCCACACCGCCATGAGGAGCGGGTAGTTCCACGGCGTAACCTGCGCGCACACGCCGATCGGTTCTCGGCGGACGAAAGAGGTATGCCCTTCCATGTATTCGCCTGCCGACCGTCCTTCCAGGACACGCGCGGCGCCGGCGAAGAACCGCAACTGGTCGACGATCATCGGCAGTTCCTCGGCCGCGGTGAGCGCGATCGGCTTGCCGGTGTTCGCCGATTCGACGAGCACGAGGCCGTCCGCGCGCGCTTCGACGGCGTCGGCGATCTTCAGCAGCGCGAGCTGGCGCTGCGCGGGCGTGGTCTCGCGCCACCGCTCGAAGGCGGCGGCCGCGACCTTGAGCGCGCGGTCGACGTCTTCGGGGCCGGCGACGGCGGCGGTGCAATACGGGCGGCCGGTGACGGGATCGACGATGTCGGCGACCTCGCCCGACACGGATCCGGTGTACTCACCGCCGATGAAGTGCTTCAACTGCTGCACGAGAGCTCCTGGCGACTGGGCCTGGGGGCGTGAGGCGATAGCAAAGGTCCCTTGCTCCCTTGTGGGGCGGCAAGCGAGCTAAAACATATAAGTCCATAGGTTAAATGACAAGACGATGGGGCAAGATTGGTTCCATCGGGTAGCGGTACGGGTGAAGGGCCACCATGCGTAAGGGGTTGTCGCACAGCGCGCGGTCAGCGATGTTCGCGCCGCTGGACCAGATCGGCCGGGCGGAAGCGGTCACCGCCCGGCTGGTCGACGCCATCACGCTCGGGCTGCTGGCCGACTCCGAACAGCTGCCGAGCGAAGCCGAACTGGCCGCTCAGTTCGGCGTCTCGACCGTGACCGTTCGCGAAGCGCTGGTCGCCCTACGCCAGCAGGGACTTGTCGAGACCCGTCGCGGGCGGGGCGGCGGAAGCTTCGTGAAGACGCCCGTGAACCCTTCGGCCGCTTCGTGGCGAGAACGCCTTCGCACGGTTTCGCTGTCGGACCTGCGTGACGTCGGCGACCACTACCTGGCCATCGCCGGGGCCGCGGCCAAACTCGCCGCCGAGCGCAGTTCACCGGAGGACATCGAGCGGCTCGAACTGGCGACCGAGGACATCCGCACCGCGACCGGCACGGAGGCATCCCGCGCCGAACGCCAGTTCCACCTCGAAGTCGCCGCGGCCGCGCAGTCACCGCGGCTGACGAGGGAGGAAGTGCAGCTGCAGAGCGAGCGAGGCGGTCTGCTGTGGCTGCCGCTCGAACCGCACGGCACCCGCGAGAACGCCTACGCCGAGCACCTCGCGATCACCTCCGCCATCGCGCAGGCCGATGGCGAACTGGCCAGGAAGCTCACCGAGGAGCACATCCTCGAAGCGATAGACCGGCTGGCGGACGTGCATTTAGACCTTCTGGCCCCTTAAGCTGCGGCATCCGCGCAACCGAGGTGAACATCGTGAACGACACACCGTCCGCCGGTTCCGAGGTCGTCGAGCAGGTATCCGCACTGGTCGAGGACGTCTTCGGCAGGCTGAAGCCGGTTCTGGCCGTCGCCGAGGGGTTGCTGGCCGAATCCGCCGACGCCACCGTCGAAGACCTGACCCGGCTCCGGCCGCAGGTCTTCGACGTCCTCGGCGGCCTCGTGGTCGGTGCCGGGTTCATCAGTGCGCCGAACGCGCTGGCCGATCAGGAATTCGGCTTCGAGTGGTGGACCGAAACCGGCGACGCCGAACCCGCTCAGCTGGTCATCAGCCTCGATCCGGACAGCGAGCACTTCCTCGACTACACCCGCCAGTCGTGGTTCACCGTGCCGCGTGACACCTGCCGCCGTCACATCAACGGCCCGTACGTCGACTACCTCTGCACCGACGAATACACCCTGACGTTCACCGTCCCTGTCCAGCGAAGCGGGTCTTTCGCGGGTGTCGTCGGCGCGGACATCTACGTACGCGAGGTCGAACGCCTGCTGCAGCCGAAACTACGCGGACTCGGCGGCCGCGCGGCGCTGGTCAACGCCCAGGGCCGGGTCATCGTGTCGAACAACGCTCGCCAGGCGACCGGTTCGCTGGTGCGCGATGTCGACGTCCCGGCATGGTGGTCCTCCGGCGCGGAACCGGTCACGACGGAGAACGGCACGCACCTCCGGCGCTGCGGGGACTCGCCGATCGCGCTGGTCAGATCCGAGCGCTGACCTGCAGCGCGAGCCAGAACTCCGCGCGCACGCCGGGTGAATCGAGGTCGCGGCCGGTCAGTTCGGCGACCTTGCGCATACGGTTGCGCAAGGTGTGCCGGTGCACGCCGAGCCGTGCGGACGCCAGATCCCAGTGGCCGTGGTGTTCGAGCCAGCAGGTCAGCGAGGCGACCAACGCGCCGCGGCCGGTTTCGTCGTGCTGCCGCAGTGGTGCCAGCAGGCTGTCCGAGAAGGCTTGGGCCGCTTGGGAATCGACCAGCTCCAGGAGACCCTGACCGGCGTGCTCGGCGAACCGGACCAACTCGGATCGCTCGGCCTTCGCCGCTTCCGCCGCCTGCTTCGCCTGACGGAGCCCGGCCGGGAAATCCACTGTGGACACCGGGTCGGCGAGTCCGGCGTGCAGCCCGCCGATCCGGGATGCCAGCCGGGAGACCACCTCAACGTCGCCGAGCGCGACCACGAACGCTCCTGACTCACCGAAGAACACCTTGTCTCCGGCCACTTCGGCGTCGAGCGCGTCGGCGAGCGACCGGCGCGCGGCGGCCGGACCGGTGACGGCCAGCACCGGCCACGGCGCTTCCGGCACCGCACCCCAGAGCGTCTTCATCGTCCTGGTGGCGAGTTCGGCCTGGCCCGCGGCGAGCAGGTCGATCGTCCCGGACCGCAGCCGCCTGAGCGCGCCGACGTGTTCCCGGTTCTGTTCCAGTGCAAGGGAAAGCAGTGAGACCGCGGTGTTGACGATGTGCTGACCCGCGGCGTCGAGCGGCTCACGCGTGCCGACGGCGAGCACACCGCGAGCACGGGTGTCGAGCGTCTGCAGGACGACGTCGTGCTCCCCCACCACCGTCACCAGCGTGCCCGCCCGCAGCCGCGGGAGATCTTCACGCATTTCGTCGGCGAAATGCCGGGCCGCCGCGGGCGACGCTTCGATGACCGCACCCGCCGAATCGAGCAGGAGCACCCAGCCGTCGACCAGCTTCGCCAGTTTGCGCACCACCCCACCCGGACCGCCCTTGCCGACGGCGGTCCTGGTCAGCTCCTGCTGCCCCTTGCCGGTGCGCACGAGCGAGGCGTACTCGTCGGCGGCGACCGCACGGGAGACCGCCCGCGTGATCGCGATGAACGGCGTCTTCCTCGGCACTTCGAGCACCGGGAGCCCGACCTCTTCGGCGGTGTCCACAAGGGACTGAGGGATCGTCTCGTGGCTGAGGCCGACACCGAACCCGAGCCCCGCCACCCCGGCGTCGACGAGTCGCCGGATGTACCCGGGCGATGTGGTCTCATCGAGGGCGAGGCCGGTGGTCAGCAGGAGTTCGCCGCCTTCGAGGAAGGCTTGTGGATCGGTCAGTTCGGTGGGGTGGACCCAGCCGATCGGCCGGTCGAGTCCGCCCTCGGCGGCACGCACGCGCAGGCCGAGCGGGCGTTGGGCCGCGAGGGCGCGGAGCGTCAGTGCCATGTTGGCCAACTTTACGCGCCGATATCGACAAGATGTCGAGCTGACGTGCCTCGGCGCGGCTCCCATCCTGGAGTGCGACCCCGTCCCCCGCGTCCGCAGGAGTCTGGCCGTGACCGCCACCACCGAAACCCAGCGCAGGCTGCGCACCGAGATCCCCGGCCCCGCCTCGCGCGCCCTGCAGGAACGACGCGCCGGCGTCGTCGCCGCGGGCGTGAGTTCGGTGCTGCCCGTCTACATCACCTCCGCCGAGGGCGGCCTGCTCACCGACGTCGACGGCAACGTCCTGATCGACTTCGGCTCCGGTATCGCCGTGACCAACGTCGGCCACGCGGCTCCCGCCGTCGTCGACCGGGTCCGCGAGCAGGTGGGCCGGTTCACGCACACGTGCTTCATGGTCACGCCGTACGAGGGATACGTCGAGGTGTGCGAAGCACTCGACAAGCTGACGCCCGGCACCCACGAGAAACGTTCGGTGCTGTTCAACTCCGGCGCCGAGGCCGTCGAGAACGCGGTGAAGATCGCCCGCGCTGCGACCGGCCGCCAGGCGGTCGTCGTGTTCGACCACGCTTACCACGGCCGCACCAACCTGACGATGGCGCTGACCGCGAAGTCCATCCCCTACAAGCACGGTTTCGGCCCGTTCGCGCCCGAGGTCTACCGCGTCCCCGGGTCGTATCCGTACCGCGATGGCCTGTCCGGTCCCGAAGCGGCGCGGATCGCCATCGACCGCATCGAAAAGCAGATCGGCGGCGACCAGGTCGCGGCCGTCGTCCTCGAACCGGTGCAGGGTGAGGGCGGCTTCATCGAGCCCGCCCCCGGCTTCCTGCCCGCGTTGTCGAAGTGGTGCGCCGAAAACGGCGTCGTGTTCGTCGCCGACGAGGTGCAGACCGGCTTCTGCCGCACGGGCGAGTGGTTCGCCTCCACGCACGAGGAGGTCGTGCCGGATCTGATCGCCACCGCCAAGGGCATCGCGGGCGGGCTGCCGCTCGCGGCGGTCACCGGCCGCGCGGAACTGCTCGACGCCGTCGGACCGGGCGGGCTCGGCGGAACCTACGGCGGTAACCCGATCGCGTGCGCCGCGGCGCTCGGTTCGATCGAGGTCATGCGGCAGGAGAACCTCGCGGCGTCGGCGAAGCGCATCGAGAACACGGTACTGCCGCGACTTCGGGCGCTGGCCGCGGAAACCGGTGTGATCGGCGACGTCCGCGGCCGTGGCGCGATGCTGGCCGCCGAGTTCGTGAAGCCGGGCACCACCGAACCGGACGCCGACCTGACCAAACGCATCGCGCAGGCCTGTCACCAGGCCGGAGTCGTCGTCCTCACCTGCGGCACCTACGGGAACGTCGTCCGCCTGCTGCCGCCGCTTTCCCTGTCCACCGAACTGCTCGACGAGGGCCTGTCCGTCCTCGAGCACGCTGTCCGCACGGAGGCCGTCAAGTGAGCACCTTTCCTTATTGGGTAGCCGGAAAGCCGGTCACCAGCGGCGAGACCGTCGTCGTCCGTCACTCCTTCGACGGAAGTGAGGCGGGCTCACACCACGTTCCGTCCACTTCGGACATCGAGGCCGCCGTGCAGGCGGCGCACGACGTACAAGACGAGTTCGCGACGCTGCCCGCCCACGTCCGAGCGGGCGCGTTGGACCACGTGTCCCGAGTCTTGGGTGAGCGGTCCGAACAGATCGCGCGGCTGATCACCGCCGAGTCCGGCAAGCCGCTGAAGTGGTCGCGCGGCGAGGTCGGCAGGGCGGCGTCGACGTTTCGCTGGGCGGCGGAGGAGGCGCGCCGGTTCTCCGGTGACCTGCAGCGGCTCGACACCGATCCGGGCGGCACCGGACGGCTGGCGTTGGTGCGCCGCGTGCCGAAGGGCCCGGTTCTCGGCATCACGCCGTTCAATTTCCCGCTGAACCTGGTGGCGCACAAGGTCGCGCCCGCGATCGCGGTCGGGGCGCCGATCGTGCTCAAGCCCGCGCCCGCGACGCCGCTGACCGCGCTGCTGCTCGGCGAGATCCTCGCCGAGACGGACCTGCCTGCCGGAAGCTGGTCGATTCTCCCGGTGAGCAACGAGGAATCGGCTCGGCTGGTCTCCGATCCGCGGCTGCCGGTCGTGTCGTTCACCGGCTCCGTGCCGGTGGGCTGGGGCATCCGCGACAGCGTCCCACGCAAGCACGTCGCGCTCGAACTCGGCGGCAACGCCGCGGTCCTCGTCTGTCCTGATTGGACTGACCTGGACTTCGCGGCGCAGCGGATCGCGACGTTCGCGATGTATCAGGCCGGGCAGTCGTGCATCTCGGTGCAGCGGGTGTACGCGCACGCCGACGTCTACGACGAGCTCCGGGCGAAGGTGCTGGAGCAGGTGCGGGCGCTCGGGACCGGTGACCCTCGGGCGGACGGCGTGGACGTCGGACCGCTGATCAACACCGACGCCGCTTCCCGGGTGGAGTCGTGGATCGCCGCGGCCGTCGACGCGGGTGGCGAACTCCTGACCGGCGGGAAGCGCGACGGCGCGACCGTCGAGCCGACCGTGCTCGCGAACGTGCCGGAGGACGCGGCTGTGATGGCCGACGAGGTCTTCGGGCCGGTCGTGTCGATCACGCGGGTGGAGTCGGTGGACGACGGAGTGCGGCGGATCAACGACTCGCGCTTCGGGCTACAGGCGGGGGTGTTCACCCGCGACCTGCCGACCGCCTTCGATGTGTCCGCGAAGCTGCGCGTCGGGGGTGTGCTCGTCGGCGACGTGCCGAGCTTCCGGGCCGACCAGATGCCCTACGGCGGCGTGAAGGACTCCGGCGTCGGCCGCGAGGGCCCGGCGTCGGCGATGGCCGACTTCACCGAGGAGCGCGTCACCGTCCTGACCGGCCTGACCCTCTAACCCCACCGAGAAGCCCGCATTTAGTCCTCTGGATGCGGTGGTTCGTACGACGAACTACCGCATTTAGAGGACTAAATGCGTGAGGTGGGAGTGGGCCTCGACGAGCGAAGGGCCGTACCAGGTCAGGTAGCGCCCGGAGACCAGGACGTGCTTCACACCGGGGAACGCTTCGGGGCCGTCGTCGGCGGTGAACTCGTAGGGCTCGTCGGGCAGGACGAGCAAGTTCGCGTCCCCGGCCGCGAAGCGCGCCTGGAGTTCTTCGAGCTTGGGACGCGGGTAGCGCTCTTCGTCGTCCGCGTAGACATTGCCGATCCCGACGCGATGCAGGACGTCGCCGCCGAAGGTGTCCCGGCCGAGCACGATCCACGGCTTCCGCCAGACCGGCACGACCGCCCTGAAGCGCTCCGGCCGCGTCTCCCGCCACACCTCTTCGGCCTCGACCAGCCAGTCCGGCTCGGCGAGGTCGTAGGCCTGCGTCAGTATCCGCCGGATCGAGCCCAGCGCGGCGGGCACGGTGGCCGACGCCTCCATCACCCAGACCGGGATTCCGTTGGCGCGCAGGCGTTCCACGTCTTCCGGCCGGTTCTCTTCGGAGTTGGCCAGCACGAGATCCGGTTCGAGTTCGAGCACCTTGGCCACATTCGGATACTTGGAGCCACCCACCCGCGGGACGTCCAGATCCACCGGATGGGTGCAGTAGTCCGTGGCACCGGCGAGTCTGCCGGGCGCGCTCACCTCGACGGCCTCGGTCAGCGACGGCACGAGGGAGACCACCCGCGACGCCGGCTCGCGCAACGGGACGACTTCGCCGAGATCGTCGATCATGCGCGCTCGAAGGAGAGTTTCCGTTTGTCGACGTCCACCGCGGTGAGCCGGACCCGGATCCGCTCGCCCTCCGGCAGCTTCTCGCCCGCGCACTTGCCCATCACCGGCGGGTTCTCGATCAGGATCTCCGCCTTGTTCTCGTCGGCCCGCAGGACGATCGCGCCGAACTCCTCGCCGATGTGCTCGGCCATGACCCAGGCCTCGACCTGGTCGATGCAGGCACGTTCGACCTTCGCCGCCAGCGTGTCGGACGCGGTCATCTGCTCCGGCACCTCCGAAAGCGCCGCGCGGACCCACGCGGGCACCTCGCGGCCGGCGCTCACGGCCAGGCAGATCTCGGTGGCGAACCGGTCGACCAGCCGCCGGATCGGCGCGGTGACGTGGGCATACGCGCCGCCGATGCCGGCGTGCGTGGTCAAGGCGGGCAGTTCACCGTCGAACGAGGTGTACCCGGCGCCGCGCAGAAGACGGGTGGTGTCGGCGAAAAGCGCCATCGAGGCGGGCTGGCCGGGATCCAGCGCGGCGAGGAACTCCGACACGCTCTTGCCCTCGGGCCACTCGATGTTGAGCGCCTGCGCGGACCGGCGCAGCCAATCGACCGCTTCGGGCTCCGGGGCGGGCAGGGTCCGCAGGACCCCGATCTTGGCGTCGATCATGAGCTTCGCCGCCGCCATCCCGGTGAGCAACGAGATCTCGGCGTTCCACGCGTCGACGTCGTTGCGCGGCCGCTGGACCAGCACCCAGCCGCCGTCGGGGTCGCCGTTGATCTCCTGTTCCGGCAACTGCAGTTCCACCGCGCCGCGCCGGACCGCGAGTTCGCGGCGCAAGCGGCCCAGCTCCGGCAGCGCGGCGACCGACGGATGCGGGGTACCCGCGTCGATCGAGGCCTGGACGGTTTCGTAGTCGAACTGCTCGGTCGACCGGACCAAGGCGCGGCGGAGGTTGGTCGCCGTCGGCTCTCCGCCCGCGTCGACATCGATGGTCCACAGCACGGCGGGCCGGGTCTCCCCCGGCAGCAGACTCGCCGCGCCTTCGGACAACACCGGCGGGTGCAACGGCACGTTTCCGTCCGGCAGGTAGAGCGTCTGCCCGCGGCGTCGCGCTTCCTTGTCGAGCGCACCACCCGGTGGGATGAACGCGGCCAGGTCGGCGATCGCGTAGTGGACGCGGAATCCGCCGCCCTCGACGCGCTCGATCAGCACCGCCTGGTCGAGATCCTTGGCACCGGGCGGATCGATGGTGACGAAGGGCAGACCGGTGGCGTCCTCGCGGTCCCCCGCCGACTCGAGCGGGTCGACGACCGCCGCCTCCGCCTCGGCGAGCACGTCGGGCCCGAACGTCTCCGGCAGCAAGAACTCGGCCCGCAGGCGACCGAAGTCCCCTCCGGCCGTGTGTGTCCTGATCACGAGTGGAGGCACCACCCAACCCTATCTCGATCCGGACCGGTTGATCGCCCGTTCGGGTGCGGGCCGGTCGGGTGTACGTTACGGGCCGAAATGAAAACCGATACCCTTTTCAAAACGACAGGAAGGGCCGTGGCGTGAAGATCGCGTTCGTCGGGAAGGGCGGCAGCGGCAAGACCACGTTGGCGTCGCTGTTCACCGCGTACCTGGCCGGCGCCGGGAAACCGGTACTGGCGATCGACGCGGACATCAACCAGCACCTCGCCGTCGCGCTCGGCGCGAGCGAGGAAGAGGCCATCGCGTGGCCGACACTGGGCGACAACATGGGCCTGATCAAGGAGTACCTGCGCGGCGACAACCCGCGGATCGCCGACGCGGCCTCGATGATCAAGACGACTCCGCCGGGACGCGGATCGCGGCTGGTCCGGCCGTTCGAGGACAACCCGATCTTCGAGGCCTGTTTCCGCGAGTTCGGCGGCGTGCGGCTCGGCGTCACCGGACAGTTCGACGAGGACGACCTCGGCGTCGCCTGCTACCACTCGAAGGTCGGCGCGGCGGAACTGCTGCTGAACCACATGATCGACGACGCGGGCGAATACGTGGTCATGGACATGACCGCCGGCGCCGACGCGTTCGCGTCCGGCCTCTTCACGCGATTCGACGTGACGTTCCTGGTGTGCGAGCCGACCGTGCGCAGCGTCGGCGTGTACCGGCAGTACGCCGACTACGCGCGGGACTTCGGCGTGCGACTGGTCGTCGTGGGCAACAAGGTGACCGAAGACGAGGACATCGAGTTCCTGCGCGACGAGGTCGGCGACGCGCTGCTGGGCTGGATGGAGAACTCGCGGCACGTCCGCGCCGCCGAACGCGGCCGCGCGCGCCCGATCGGCGAACTCGAGGCGCACAACCTCCAGACGCTGGGCTCGATGCTCGCGACCGTCGACGCCGAGCAGCGGGACTGGGCGCGCTACCAGCGTCAGGGCGTCGAGTTCCACCTCCGCAACGCGCGGGCGTGGGGCAGCGGGCGGGCCGGGGAAGACCTCACGGCGCAGGTGGACCCGGAGTTCGTGCTGGGCCCCGCGTTGGCCCGGCAGGACGCCTGACCTGCGGATTCACCCGCGGAGAGAGAAAGGGCGGTGGGGGCGGGTAGCTGGCCGCCTTTGCCGGGCCCCTGCCGTGAAGGCCTCCTTCTTCCCTACGTTCTGCCGGTTGTCCGTCACCTGTCGTGACCGGCTTGATCAACGGACGATTCGGGACGTTGAGTGTCCCGGATCCTCCGTTGATCAAGGTCTGACACCGGGCGACTCGTGCGACGACGCGGGAAATCGGGACACTCATCGTCCCAATTCCTTCATCGTCGAACCGATAGCCCGCCGACATTGCCGGGGCCCTGCCGTGAAGGCCTCCTTCCCTACTCTCAAGGCAGGGTCCCGGCAAAGTCGCATAACTGCTGGTCGGCTCCGCCGCTAGAGCGGAACAGGGCGAACGTGTCGTGGTGGCCCCGGCGGGAGCGGGCTTCACGCAAAAGGCCTCACCCGGCTCTTGACCGTCTATAAGGGACACTTTTCGAGTCAAATGTGCCCGGTTTGGGGGACTTGCACGGTTCCGAGAAGGGGTCGTGAGTGATGTGGGTCGTTCTATTGGGGGGTAAGGCAAACGTGTCGTGTCTCGGGCGAGGCGGTGGGCTGGGTGACGCGGCACCGCACTGGCCTTGCCGAAGTACATGAAGGAGGCCTTCACTGCGTCTAGGGCCAGGGTCCCGGCGAAGTCGCATAACTGCTGGTCGGCTCCATTACTAGAGCGGGTCAAGGCGAACGTGTCGTGGCGGACCCGGCGGGAGCGGGTTTACGCAAAAGGGGGCCTCACCTGGCTCCCGACTGTCCATAAGGGACGCTTTTCGAGACAAATGTGCCCGATTTGGGCGAGTTGCGGGGTTTGGCGAGGGGGTCGTGAGTGATGTGGGTCGTTCTATTGAGGGGTAAGGCAAACGTGGCGAGATCGGCTCGCTGTCTGGCGGCAGGCGAGAAGCTCCCCGCTGAGGCGGGGCGCGTCGCGCGACTGTCCACAAGGGACGCCTTTCGAAGAATCGGTGT
>NZ_JBVKAE010000039.1:0-11917 GCF_055598845.1 Amycolatopsis sp. NPDC039088
GTCCCGTCTTGAAGTCCGTGAAGGCCTCCTTGAGGGACCCAGAGTCCCTCAAGGAGGCCTTCACGGACTTACCACCCACCACGCCACGTTTGGGTTACCTCTCAAATAGAACCCTCATTGCCACTCACGACCCCGCCCAAAGCCGCACAAACCACCCAAGCCGGACAGTCTTCTTCGGAAAATTGTCCCTTGTGGACGCTGGGGCGCGGCCCGGCTTCCGTCAGTCGGCCCGGTCCCGCGCCGGGGCACGCCATGTTCGCCTTGCCCCTCAATAACACTCACGACCTCATTCAGGACCGCACATTTAGGCATCGACCAGACATCGATCCGGCAGAAAATGTCCCTTGTGGACAGTCATGGCCGCGACCGCCCTCAAGGGGAGTCTCTCGCCTGTCGCCAGTCCGTGAAGGCCTCCTTCACTACCAAGAGAACGACATAAGAAAAGCCCGGACGCGCGAGGCGCGTCCGGGCTTTCCGGTGTTACAGGCTCGAACTCAGAAGTCCATGCCGCCCATGCCACCGGACGGGTCGGCGGGAGCGGCCGAGGCCTTCTCCGGCTTGTCCGCCACGACGGCTTCGGTGGTCAGGAACAGCGCCGCGATGGAAGCGGCGTTCTGCAGCGCGGAGCGGGTGACCTTCGTGGGGTCCGGCACGCCGGCGGCGAGCAGGTCCTCGTAGACACCGGTGGCGGCGTTGAGGCCGTGGCCAGTCGGGAGGCCCTTGACCTTCTCCGCCACGACGCCGCCTTCGAGGCCGGCGTTGATCGCGATCTGCTTGAGCGGCGCCTCGACGGCGACCTTGACGATGTTGGCACCAGTGGCCTCGTCGCCCTCGAGCTTCAGACCGGCGAAGGCAGCCTCGGCGGCCTGGATGAGAGCGACGCCACCACCGGCGACGATGCCCTCTTCGACGGCGGCCTTGGCGTTGCGCACTGCATCTTCGATGCGGTGCTTGCGCTCCTTCAGCTCGACCTCGGTGGCGGCACCGGCCTTGATGACGGCCACGCCGCCGGCCAGCTTCGCCAGCCGCTCCTGGAGCTTCTCGCGGTCGTAGTCCGAGTCCGAGTTCTCGATCTCGGCGCGGATCTGGTTGACGCGACCCTGGATCTGGTCGGCGTCGCCCGCACCCTCGACGATGGTGGTCTCGTCCTTGGTGATGACGGCCTTGCGCGCCTTGCCCAGCAGGGAAAGGTCGGCGTTCTCCAGCTTGAGGCCGACGTCCTCGGAGATGACCTGGCCACCGGTCAGGATCGCGATGTCCTGCAGGATCGCCTTGCGGCGGTCACCGAAGCCCGGGGCCTTGACGGCGACGGACTTGAAGGTGCCACGCATCTTGTTGACGATCAGGGTGGCCAGAGCCTCGCCCTCGACGTCCTCGGCGATGATCAGCAGCGGCTTGCCGGACTGGATGACCTTCTCCAGCAGCGGCAGCACGTCCTTGACGGTGGAGATCTTAGAACCGAAGAGGAGGACGTACGGGTCCTCGAGCTCGGCTTCCTGACGCTCCGGGTCGGTCACGAAGTAACCGGAGATGTAGCCCTTGTCGAAGCGCATACCCTCGGTGAGCTCGAGCTCGAGCCCGAAGGTGTTGCTCTCCTCGACGGTGACGACGCCTTCCTTGCCGACCTTGTCCAGCGCCTCGGCGATGAGATCGCCGATGGTGCGGTCCGCGGCGGAGATCGACGCGGTGGCGGCGATCTGCTCCTTGGTCTCGATCTGGACGGCCATCTTGTGCAGCTGCTCGGTGATGGCCTCGACGGCCGCCTCGATGCCGCGCTTCAGGCTGATGGGGTCGGCCCCGGCGGCGACGTTGCGCAGACCCTCGCGGACGAGAGCCTGGGCGAGCACGGTGGCGGTGGTGGTGCCGTCACCCGCGACGTCGTCGGTCTTCTTGGCAACTTCCTTGACGAGCTCGGCCCCGATCTTCTCCCACGGGTCTTCGAGCTCGATCTCCTTGGCGATGGAGACACCGTCGTTGGTGATCGTCGGCGCGCCCCACTTCTTTTCGAGCACGACGTTGCGGCCCCGCGGGCCGAGGGTCACCTTGACGGCATCGGCGAGGATGTTCAAGCCACGCTCGAGACCGCGGCGGGCGTCCTCGTCGAACGCGATCAGTTTGGCCATTTCGGTGTGGTCCTCCGATATTGGGCGCCGCCGCACGCTTGAACAGCGCGGCGGCAGGACTCTTTCCTCGGCCAGGCTCGGTGCCCGCGACGGACGACCCACCCCGTGAAGGGTGCGGCCTCACCGTCCCGACCTTCAGACGAGCGGTCGGTGACCGCCTGTCTGGCACTCGACGGCGTCGAGTGCCAACACCGTGTTTAGCACTCTCCGGGGTCGAGTGCAAGAACCGCAGGTCAGCGCGGCGGTATCAGGTGCTCGGCTTGATGGAGATCGACGACGGCGGAGGCTTCAGGGACGATCCGGGAGCCTGCGACTGCGAGCCACCGGGGCCGACCGGGATGTTCGGCGCGGTGGTCTGCGGGCCGTTGCCACCGCTCGAGTCACTGAAGACGAAGATCGCGGCGACGATCGCGCCGGCGACCACGAGGGCGCCGACGATGATCCAGATCCACTTGGCGCCGCCGCCCTTCTTCTTGGGCTGGAAGCCGCCTTGCTGCTGCGGCGGCGGGCCGTAACCGGGCGGCGGACCCTGCTGGAACCCACCCTGCTGCTGGAACCCGCCTTGCTGCGGCGGCGGACCGTAGCCCGGCGGCGGACCCTGCTGGAACCCGCCCTGCTGCTGGTAGCCACCCTGCTGCGGCGGCGGACCGTAACCCGGCGGCGGACCCTGCTGCTGCGGGCCCTGCCCCGGGGGCGGGCCTTGCGGCCCCGGTCCCTGCTGGCCGTAGCCCGGCTGTTGTCCTCCATACGGGTGCACGGGGCCCCCCTCTCCCTGTGGCGGCGTGTTCTGCCTAGGCGCCTGATGCGGTACCGCCTGCTGGACGGTCGCGGCCGCCGCCTGCCCGGGCGGACCCGGAGGCTCGTTCGAGGTCGCGAGCGGACCCAGCGCGCGCCTGGCGGCCGCGATCATCTCAACACAGTTCGGGTAGCGATCGGCGGGATTCTTCGCCATTCCCTTGCGGATGACCTCGTCGATGCCCGCGGGCAGGCCGACGATCCGGGAGATGGCGGGGGGTTCGCCGTTCAGGTGACCCTTGATGACCGTCTGCACGTCGCCCTTGAAGGGCGGGCTGCCGGTCAGGCAGGCGTAGAGGACACAGGTGAGCGCGTACTGGTCGGTGCGGCCGTCGAGCGGCTCGCCGCGCAGGTGCTCGGGGGCGGCGTAAGTGGGCGAGCCGAGGAAGTCACCACCGCGAGTCCGGTGCCCGGTGGCGCCGCGCCGGGTCAGGCCGAAGTCGGCGACGTAGACGTGCTCACGCGAAGTCTCCTTGCTGGTGACCAGGACGTTGGCCGGTTTGACGTCGAGGTGCACGAGTCCGCGGTTGTGCAGGGTGTCGAGCGCGTCGGCGACCTGGTCGAGCATGGTCAGCGCGCGGGAGGGCGCGATCGGGCCGCCGGAGATCAGGCCGGCGAGGTCCCCGCCGTCGACCATCCGCATGGCGATGTAGAGCATGCCTTCGAGCTCGCCGAAGTCGTACAAGGGCACGACGTTGGCATGGTCGATCGCGGACGTGTTCCGCGCCTCGTCGACGAAGCGTTCGCGGAACTCGGCGTCGGCCCCGAGGTGATCACCGATGACCTTCAGTGCCACCTTGCGTCCGAGCCGCACGTCCGTGGCCTTGTAGGTCACGCTCATGCCGCCCTTGCCGAGCACCCCGTCGATGCGGTAGTTGCCCAGCCGGCGACCGGTCAGGTCCCCCGACTCATCGCCTGTCACGCAGCGCAGCCTAACGCGCCAGTTCCGGAGGCCGCCGGGGGTTCGCCCGAAGTCTCGCTAGACCTTGCGCACGTCCGCCGCTTGACTCCGCCCGTCACGCCCGGACTGGACTTCGAATTCCACGCGATCACCCTCGTCGAGCGTCCGGAACCCGTCGGCCTGAATGGCCGAGTAGTGGACGAAGACGTCGGGCCCTTCGGTGGATTCGATGAATCCGTAGCCCTTTTCCGAGTTGAACCACTTGACGGTGCCGACTGCCACGGCGCCCTCCCTCAGCACGGGATCCGCCGGCCTTCTTGCCCCGGACGGCGGTTTCGAGTGCAGTTCACGCTACCCGAATCACCGCCGTCGGCAATGGTCGATTCGTCCCAAGGTCACCCGCGAAAAAGCCGCCTATTGCGCGATTGCACCAGGACGCGTCCTGGTCCTGCGAAGTCCAGCGCGAGCCCTTCGCCGGTGCGGACCGACTGCGGACCGGACTGGTCGACGGCGCGGAGGCGGCACTGCACGGTGTCCGGATAGGCCAGCAGGAAGTCCGGCCGGACGGTGACGAGTTCGCCCGCGGCGAGTTCGAAGGCGTCGACCGGGCCCTGCGCGGCCAGTACGAGCGGGCCGCTTCCGCTGTAATGCTCCAGGAACCCCGCGTCGGCCCCGAAGAGCTTCTGCAGCGGCGCCCAGGCGGGGTCCTGCCTGACCGTCGCCGGCCGGGCGAGGATCGCGTCGCGGCTCACGCACCAGCCCGCGCCGCCGGTGAATTCCAGCGGGTAGACGTCGCCCGCGGCCAGCGGCGCGAAGTCGATCCAGCCGCCGCCCTCCGGCGCGTTGAACACCGAGGGCGCGGTCTTGCCCGCCCGGGAACCCCCGCGGGCCGGAACGGTCTCGGTGATGCCGAAACTGCTGGCGAGCATGGTGTCCCCGGCGGCCTGGACGGCTTCGCCGGGGGACAACAGCACGCGCGCGACCCCGAAGTTCGGGGTGTGCCTGGTCTGGACGCGCATGGCTCAGCGCGAGGGAACCTGGGCGATCACCCAGGCGGACAGCGCCGACGGGTTGCGGGTCTGGGTGAGCAGCTGGCCGGGCCCGGCGAAGTCGAACACGAGGCCTTCGCCGCTCTTCATCGACTGGATGACGCCCGTGGCGACCTTCCGGATCTGGTACTGCACGGTGTCGGCGAACGCGACGACGTGCCCGGTGTCGATGGTGATGACCTCGCCCTGCTGCAGGGTGACCGTCTCCAGCGCGCCGTAGCAGGCCACGACCAGCGGGCCCTGTCCGGTCGCGTGCGTCAGGAAGCCGCCTTCGCCGCCGACGAGGTTCTTGAGCCCGCCCCATTTGGTCTCGGTCTGCACACCGTGGGACGACGCGAGCCACGAGCCGCGCGTGACGCACCAGCCGGTGCGGCCGTCGAGGTTGATGATCTGCATGTCGCCGGGCAGGTTCGCGGCGACGTCGACCCAGCCGCCGTTCTGCGGGGCGGTGTAGGTGGAGATGAAGAAGGACTCGCCGGAGAGGAAGGCGCGGCCGAGGCCCTTCATGATGCCGCCCTGCGCCTGGGACTGGACCTGCACGCCGTAACTCGTCGCCATCATCGCGCCCGACTCGACCTGCGCCGGTTCACCCGGTGCGAGCATGAGCCTGGCCACCGCGAACGATGGCTGGTGACGGATCTGAACCTGCATGTCTCTGTCTCCCCGGTGGTCGTTGTGACGCGCAGAGTCTTGCATGCGACCGAAGAGGGGGGAGGATGGTCCGCGTGATCTCCGTCGACGCCCACCGTGAGACCGTCACCGGCCTGCTCGGAAACGCCCCCGTCATCCGTCTTCCGCTCGCTTCGGCCGCCGGGCTCGTCCTGGCCGAGGACGTGCTCGCGGGGGTTTCGCTGCCGCCGTTCGACAACTCCGCGATGGACGGTTACGCCGTGCGCGCCGCCGATATCGCCTCCGCCGCCGAAGCGCCCGTGACGCTGCCGGTCGCCGACGACATCCCCGCCGGCCGCGTCGACATCGGCGAGCTGGAGCCGGGTACGGCGCACCGGATCATGACCGGCGCCCCGCTGCCGCCCGGTGCCGACGCGGTGGTGATGGTGGAGCACACGGACGGCGGTGTGACGGACGTCCGGATTCTCAGGACAGCCGTCCCGGGCGCGCATATCCGCCGCCTCGGTGAAGACGTCGTCGAAGGCACGGTGGCGCTTTCGGCGGGCACCGTGCTGGGTCCGGCGCAGCTGGGCCTCGCGGCGGCCGTCGGGCTCGCCGAGGTTCCGGTGCGGAGGCCGCTGAAGGTGCTTGTCGTCTCCACCGGGACCGAACTCGTCGACGCGCCGAATCCCTTGCGGCACGGGCAGATCTACGAATCGAACAGCATCATGCTGGCGTCCGCGGTCCGCGCGCTCGGCTGCGAGGCCGAAGTCGTGCGCAGTGTCGTCGACGACGTGGCCGAGTTCCGCGCGGTGATCGAGCCGCGGCTGGCGGACGTGGATCTGCTGGTGACCTCGGGCGGGGTGAGCGCGGGCGCGTACGAAGTCGTGAAGGACGCGCTGACGGGGCAGGGCGTGGAGTTCCGGAAAGTCGCGATGCAGCCGGGCGGGCCGCAGGGCTGCGGGCGGTGGAACGGCGTGCCGGTGGTGACGTTGCCGGGCAACCCCGTGAGCGTGCTCGTCTCCTTCGAAGCATTCCTGCGGCCGGCGTTGCTCGCGGCGATGGGCCACGCGGGCGTCGACCGCCAGCAGGTGCGGGCCCGGCTGACCGAGTCGATGACCTCCCCCGCCGGACGGCGTCAGTTCCGGCGGGGCTTCTACACGCACTCCGAAGGTGAGGTCACCGGGATCGTCGGACCTCGCGGCGGACCGGGATCGCATCTGCTGGCGGCGTTCACGCAGGCGAACTGCCTGATCGTGCTGCCGGAGGACGTCGACTCGGTGGCGAAGGGCGACGAGGTCGACGTCCTCCTGCTCTGATCGCCTTTAGCGGGCTAAACGCGATCCGCCGGGAAGTCGCGGCACCGGCCGATCGGCGTGAGCAGCAGGGCGAACACGGCGACGACTTCGAGACCGGCCATCAGCCACAGCGTCTGCCGGACGCCGACGGTCTCGCCGAGAATCCCGCCGAGCAGGCCGCCCAGCGCGATCGCGCCGAGGCTGAGCACGGACATGCTCGCGGTGACCCGGCCGAACATCGCCGCCGGGACGTACCGCTGTTTGAACGTGGCGTTGAGGACGTTCGAGCCGACGACCCCGGCGCTGAGCGAGAACCCGGCGACGACGAAGAACGCGAGTCCCCAGCCGCCTTGGGCGAGTGGTCCCAGCAACATCATCAGCGACCCGGAGCCCTCGCAGAGGATGAAGGCACGCGCGGTGCCGACCCGCGCGGCGAATTTGCCCGACAGCGCCGCGCCGAAGATCCCGCCCGCGCCGGTGAGGGCGAGCACGAGTCCGGCCGTCCCCGCCCCGACGCCGAGATCGCGGACGAGGAACACGACCTCGATCGCCTGGTAGCCCATGAGCGCGACGTTCGAGATCGCGCCGAAGACGGCCAGAACACGCAGATAAGGGTCGTGGACGACGAAATCGAGACCGTCGCGGATCTCGTCCCGCAGCCGCGAACGCGTCTTCGCCGGGCGTTCGGGCTCGCGGTGGCGGATGGATCGCAGGCACAGTACGGAGATCCCGAAGCTGACGGCGTCGGCGAGCACGCCGCTGACGGCACCGAAACCCTGTGCCAGCAGACCGGCCAGACCGGGTCCGCCGATCTGCGCGGCGGATTCACTGCCCTGCAGCTTTTCGTTGGCTTCCTGAAGTTGGTCCTTGTCGACCAGCGAAGGCAGGTACGCGCGGTACGCGACGTTGAAGAACACCTTCGCGACGCCGCCCGCCAACGCGACGACGATCAGCTGGGTCATCGTGAGCAGCCCGCACCACGCGGCGACCGGGACGCTCAGGAACACCAGCATGGAGAGGGTGTTGCAGGCCAGCATGACCGGGCGTTTCGGCCGTCTGTCGACCCAGGCGCCGGCGGGCAGGCCGATCAGCAGCCACGGCAGCCAGGCGGCCGCGGTCAGCAGGCCGACCGCGAACGTGCTCGCCTGGAGGGTGACCACCGCGACGAGCGGCAGCGCGACGACGGCGATGGAACTGCCGAGCACGCTGGTCGTCTCGCCGGTCCACAGCAACCGGAAGTCCCGGCCGCGCAGCAGTCCGCCGCGTTCCCGGGTGATCACGGGCGGGCCGGGACGGCTCGGGTGGCGAAGAACACCGGCCTGCGTTCCTGGCCGTCGTCAGGTTGTTCGCGGTCGCTGTACTCCCGGACCAGCGCTTGGATCCGGCTCTCGAGTTCAGCCAGTTCCGCGACCGACAGCTTCATCCAGCTGTCCGTGGCGAAGGCGGCCCGATGCCACTCCTCGGGGTAGCTGTCGCGTTCGGCGAACCACTGGCGCGCCATGGAAACCTGGCGTTCGAGGGCGAGGGATTCGGCGGCGGCCGCGACCGGGTCGTCCGGGAAGTCCGACGGTGACCAGGAAACCGCGTAGCCGACGCGGCGCCACCAACGCTCGCGGCGGTCGCGGGCGAGTTCGGGCGCCTCCTCGACCAGATCGCTGGCCGCCAGCACCTTCAGGTGGTGACTGACGTTCCCGACGGCTTGCCCGGTCCGCTCGGCGAGCACGGAAGCGGTGCACGGGCCGTCGAGGCGGAGGACGTCGAGCAGGCGGCGCCGCAGCGGATGGGACATCGCGGCGAGCACCTTCGAATCGTGGACTTCACGCACTTCACGGTCGGCCATGACGCACAACAGTAGTTGCACAAGACGTCTTGTACAAGTCCTCTTGTGCGCTACTCCATCCGGGTCGGTAACCTCGGGGTATGGGTTTCTTCTCGTGGATCGTGTTCGGCGCCATCGCGGGGTGGCTGGCCAACGTCGTGGTCGGCGGCCCCGACCGGCGGGGCGGCTGCCTGTTCAGCATCCTGATCGGCGTGCTCGGGGCGGCGCTGGGCGGTTTCATCTACCGGCTCGCGACGGGCACCGAGCGGAGCTTCGAGTTCGACTTCCCCAGCTTCGGCGTCGCCATTCTCGGCTCGATCGTGCTGCTGGCCCTGTTGCGGCTGGTGCGCGGCTCCGGGCGGCGCGATTCACGGCCGCCCTATCAGCGGTGACCGATGGAGTAACCGTTGGTAACGGTTTTCTCGCGACCGGTGATCACCGGCATCCGGCGAACTAAAGTGGGACTTTCGCTCAGTTCCAGTGAACGCGGCCGGGTGCGCGTGCCGTCGGGGGGCATACGCACCCGGACGCGCGCGCCTCGGCGATGATCGAGGCGGCGCGGACGGGGTCCACGAGCGGCGGCATCGGCGTCGCCGAAATGTCCCTCTTCCAGGCTCGGAACAGCTCGGCGAGTCGCTCGCCTGCGGGGTCCGGACTGGCGGGCATTCGCGGGTCCTCAAGGTCGGCGATCGGCATCAATTACCTAGAGTTATCGCGTATTTCCACCTTCCGTTACCGGGATGTGGCCCCTCCCACCCGGGCCGGGGAAACCCTTCCGGGGGAGGCCACGGGCCTGTCCTGGACAGGGCGGTAGCGTGGTGGCTCTTCCAAGACCCCACACCCCCGACACGAACTGCGGTGAACCCGACCAATGAGCGGCAACCGGCCGGAAGCCACTGGAAACCCACTCACGCACGCCGTGAAGCTGGCGCGCGAGACCGTTCCGCCGATGCACCCGGCCGGCAGGCCGTTCGTGCTCGGCGGTCTCGCCGCGACGCTGGTGCTGCGGAAGTTCTCCAAGCGCCTCGGCGTCGTCGGCGCGCTCGCGACGGCCGCCACGGCCGCGTTCTTCCGTGAGCCCAAGCGCGTCCCGCCCGCCCAGTCCGGTCTGGCGGTCGCTTCGGCGGACGGTCTGGTGTCGCTGATCGAGGAGGCCGTGCCGCCGCCCGAGCTGGGGCTGCCCGCCGAACCGCGGATGCGGGTCAGCGTGTTCCTGTCGGTGTTCGACGTGCACGTCCAGCGGATCCCGGCGTCGGGTGTGATCGAGCGGGTCGTCTACCGGCCGGGGAAGTTCCTGTCCGCGGACCTGGACAAGGCGAGCGACGACAACGAGCGCAACTCCGTGCTCATGCGCACCGACGACGGCCACGAGCTCGTCGTGGTGCAGATCGCCGGGCTGGTGGCCCGGCGCATCCTCTGTGAGATCCGTGAGGGTGACAAGGTCGGCGTCGGTTCGACGTACGGCATCATCCGCTTCGGCTCCCGAGTGGACCTGTACCTGCCGCCGGGCAGCAAGGTCCTCGTCTCGAAGGGCCAGCGCACGATCGGCGGCGAGACCCCGATCGCCGAGCTGCCCACGGCGCCGCACCCGGAAGGCTGATCCATGGTCCGTGTGACCACTCCCGGTGTCCGGCTGCTGCCGAACGCCATCACGGTGCTCGCTCTGTGCGCCGGTCTGTCCTCGGTGCAGTTCGCGCTGATCGGCAACTATCCGATGGCGATCGCGTCGATCGGGATCGCCGCGGTGCTCGACAGCCTGGACGGCCGGATCGCGCGGCTGCTGGACGCGACGTCGAAGATGGGGCAGGAGCTCGACTCGCTGTCCGACGGCATCTCGTTCGGTGTCGCGCCCGCGCTGGTGCTGTACGTCTGGCATGCCGAAGGCGAGCGGATCGGCTGGGTGGCGTCGCTGATCTTCGCGGTCTGCATGATCCTGCGACTCGCGCGGTTCAACACGTTGATCGAGGACACCGAGCAGCCGCCGTACGCGGGTGAGTTCTTCGTCGGGGTGCCCGCTCCCGCCGGTGGTCTGCTGGCGATGCTGCCGCTGATCCTGGAGCTGCAGTTCGGGCGAGGCTGGTGGTCGCACCAGTACATGGTGTGGGTGTGGACGATCGCCGTCGCCGCGCTGCTGATCAGCCGGATCCCGACGCTGTCGCTGAAGACGGTGAAGGCGCCGCCGAAGGCGATCGCGCCGCTGCTGGTCGGGGTGGGCCTGCTGGCCGCCGCGATCATCCAGTTCCCGCTGGTGGCGCTCGCGATCGCGCTGATCCTGTACCTGGCGCACATCCCGTACTCGGTGTACCGGCAGCGCTGGCTCGCCAAGCACCCGGAGGCGTGGATGGCACCGCCGAGGGAACGGCGTGCGATCCGGCGCAGCACGAGCCGTCGCCGTCTGGGCCTGCGCCCGCCGCTGCGGCGCGTGGTGGCCGGTGCCGCTCAGCGCGTCCGGCTGCAGCGGGGCGAACAGCACGTCGCGCGCGCTCCGCGCACCATCACCCACGACAAGGACCAGGACAACGGCCGAGGCCCGCGGCGCCGCTCATGGCGGCGGATCGGCCTGCGGAAACGCTGACCCGCGCCAGGACCTTGAGGCAGGCGCTCGGGGTTGTCCAGGTGTGATCGCGCGCCGGCGAAGTAGTGAGTTCCGTGAAGGCCTCCTTCCCTACTCTCAAGGTAGGGTCCCGGCAAAGTCGGCATCGTGCAGGTCGGGGACCTCTTTGTCCTGGCGCGGGCCCGCACCGGTCGAACCTTGCTCAACAGGGGATCAGGGACAACATGCCCCGGAACCCGGCACACCCCCGAGTGTGGAGGATTTGGGACGTTCAACGCCCCAAATCCTCCACACTCGAACCCCACAGGCACCAGCGACGCCACATCCGAACCACCAAGAAAAGTGCCGACCAGCAACTCTGCGACTTTGCCGGAACCCTGCTCTCAAGGCAGGGAAGGTGGCCTTCACGGACCACAAAACGGCCCAAACTTGACATTCCCCCAACTGACGTCCTTTGTGGACGATCGACATCGCCCAGCTCCCAGCCCCCGCCCGTCCCTGGGGGACGGCCCCGCGCCCAGCGTATCGGGGGTGTCTGACGGGACCCGGGAAACGGGGGCCGGAGGCCGGAGTTGTCCACAAGTGGGTGAAGCTGTGGACAACTTGAGGGGCGCCAGGAACGCAGGGTGTCGGGGGGGGGGGGGGGGGGGGGGGAGGGGGGGGAAGGGGGGGGGGGGGGGGGGGGGGGGGGGGGGTTTTTTTTTTCCCGGGGGGGGGGGGGGGGGGGGTTTCTCCACGGCCCGACCGCTAGCGGCTCACCACGCGATCG
>NZ_JBVKAE010000039.1:11927-84253 GCF_055598845.1 Amycolatopsis sp. NPDC039088
GGGATGTAGGGCTGCGGTGAATCCCCCACCACCCCCCCCCCCCCCCCCCCCCCCCCCCCCCCCCCCCCCCCCCCCCCCCCCCCCCCCCCCCCCCCACCCCCTGCCGACCTCGGCGACCAGCAGGCCGCCGCCACCGCCTCGCGTCGATAGGGTGGCGGGGTGAGCGCACCCCAGATCACGCTGACCGTCCGGCACACCCCGTCCGCCCTGGATTCCCGCCGTGGCGTCGTCCGGCTGCATCCCGAAGTCCTCGACGCGCTCGGCCTGATGGCCTGGGACGCCGTCCGCGTCACCGGCGCGCGGGTGAGTTCCGCGCTGGCCGCCCCGTCGGACGCGGAGGGGGTCCCGGGGGTGATCCTCCTCGACGACGTCACGATGTCGAACCTCGGTGTGACCGAGGGTTCGGAGGTGGTCGTCGCGCCGGCGGAGGTGTCGGCGGCGAAGACGGTCACCGTCTCGGGCTCGCGGATGGCGAGCGTGTCCCTCTCCCCGCATACGCTGCGACTCGCCCTGATCGGCAAGGTGCTGACCGTCGGCGACGCGGTTTCCCTGCTCCCGCAGGATCTCGCGCCCGCGCCGGGCTCCGACGTCTCCGCGGTCCGCGGCCAGCTCTCCCGCGCCATCGGGATGACGTGGACGAACGAACTGCTCACCGTCACCGCGACCGAACCGTCGGGACCGGTGGCCGTCGGACCGTCCACTGTGGTCAGCTGGCGCGACGGCGCCCGCACCGGTGAGGCCGCGCCCGCCGCGGCACCGGCCCGTGCCGGGACGACGCTGGTGCGCAGCACCCCCGCCACCCCGCACGAGGATTTCATCGACGCCGAGATCGTCGAGGACGAGCAGCTCGACGAAGTGGCCGAGGAGTCCGTGCCGCCCCTGTCCGACCTCGCCGGATCCGAGTCGGCCGCGCGCAAGCTCGCCGAGTGGTTCGACCTGGCCTTCCACCGTCCCGAACTGCTGGCCAAACTGGGGGCGTCGGCGCATCTCGGGGTCCTGCTGTCCGGGCCGGAAGGCGTTGGCAAGGCGACGCTGGTCCGCGCCGTGGCGCAGGCCGAAAAGGTGCGGGTGGTCTCGCTCGCGGCGCCGAACATCGCCGTCCTCGAACCGAACGTGGCCGCCGCGCGACTGCGCGAGGCGATCGCGGAGGCCACTCGCGACGAGGATCCCGCTGTCCTGATGATCACCGACATCGACGCACTGCTGCCCGCCTCCCAGCCGCCGCCGCTCGCGACGGTCGTCCTCGACGACCTGCGCAAAGCGTTGCGCGGCAAGGGTTTCGCCGTCATCGCCACCACCGGCCGCGCCGAGTCCACCGATCCGCGGTTGCGGGCGGCCGACCTGCTCGACCGCGAACTCGGCCTGCCGCTGCCGGACGCCAAGACCCGCACGGAACTACTGCGCGTCCTGCTGCGCGACGCGCCGCTGGAGACCGGCGTCGACGTCGGCCCGATCGCCGAGCGCACGCCCGGTTTCGTCGCGGCCGACCTCATCGCGCTCCGCCGTGACGCCGCCCTCCGCGCCGCGCTGCGGCAACGGGAAGCCGACGAACCGCGGATCTCCCAGCAGGATCTGCTCGACGCGCTGACCACCGTCCGCCCGATCTCGATGTCCACTTCGGACACCTTGGCCACCGGCGGGCTCACCCTCGACGACGTCGGCAACATGACCGACGTCAAGCAGTCGCTCACCGAGACGGTGCTGTGGCCGCTGCGCTATCCGGACTCGTTCGCGCGCCTCGGTGTCGACCCGCCGCGCGGCGTGCTGCTGTACGGGCCGCCCGGCGGCGGCAAGACGTATCTGGTGCGTGCGCTCGCCGGCACCGGCGCGCTGAACGTGTTCGCGGTCAAGGGCGCCGAACTGATGGACAAATGGGTCGGCGAGTCCGAACGCGCGGTGCGGGAACTCTTCCGCCGCGCCGCCGAGGCCGCGCCGTCGCTGATCTTCCTCGACGAGATCGACGCGCTCGCCCCGCGCCGCGGCCAGTCCTCGGATTCCGGCGTGTCGGACCGGGTCGTCGCGGCACTGCTGACCGAATTGGACGGTGTCGAACCGATGCGCGAGGTCATCGTCCTCGGCGCGACGAACCGGCCGGAACTGGTCGATCCGGCCCTGCTGCGGCCGGGACGACTGGAGCGCCGCGTCTACGTCCCGCCGCCGGACGCGCACGCACGCGAGGCGATCCTGGCCGCCAGCGCCAAGAACACGCCGCTCGCGTCCGATGTGGACCTCGCGGCATATGCGGCCACTTTGGACGGTTACTCGGCGGCGGACTGCGCGGCGCTGATCCGGGAGGCCGCGCTGACCGCGATGCGGGAGTCGCTGGAGGCCAGTGAGGTCACCGCCGCGCATCTGGCGAAGGCGGCGGAGGCGGTGCGGCCGTCACTCGACCCGGCCCAGCTGGCGGCTTTGGAGGCCTACGCGCAGGCCCAGGCGTAAGTACATGAAGGCCCCCTTCACTGCGCCTGGCGCAGTGAAGGGGGCCTTCATGTACTTCTAGGAGCCGCTCTTGTCGTTGGCCTTGTAGTCCTTGGTGACGATGACGATCACGCCAGGCGCCGCGTCCTGGATTTCCGCGAACCTCGGCTGGGCTTGGAAACCGAACTCCAGCGCCAAGGCCTTCGCGGCCGCTTCCTCGTCGGTACCCGGCCGGTAGTAGGCCGCTGTCGAGGGGAGCTTGCCCTGGTAGCCGTGGACGTCGGTGACGTTCCAGCCGGAGGCGCGGAAGTCCTTCGCGGCCTGCTCACCCAGCCCCTGGATCGTGCTGTTGTTGTAGACGCGCACGGTCACCCATTTGTGGGAGGCCTGCTGGTCGCCGCCGGGCTGACCCGGACCCGGCTGACCGGGCTGGCCCGTCTGCCCGGGCTGCCCCGGCTGGCTCGACGGCGGCGCCGAACTCGCGGGCGGGTTCGACGGCGGTGCCGACGAGGCGGGCGGCGAACTGGCAGGCGGCGAACCCGGTGCCGGTGACGACGGCGGGACCCCGCCGTCCGAGGTCGTCGGGGTGGTCCCCGGCGGGGTGGCGGTGTCCGAATCACCGCCGCCGGTGGCCAGGGTGATCCCGCCGATCACGGCGGCGATCACGGCGACACCGACCAAGGCCAATCCGGCGGCCTTCATCGGCCGGGACAGACCCGAAAACAGACTCATCAGAGATCGATCCCCAGTCGCCGGGCCGCGCGATTGCGCTGCCGGGCCGCTCGCGTCTTTCGCAGGCGCTTCACCAGCATCGGATCGGCCTGCATGGCTTCGGTCTTCTCGAGCAGCCGGTTCAGCAGCTGGTAATACCGCGTCGACGACATCGAGAAACGTTCGCGGATGGCCTGTTCCTTCGCGCCGGCGTACTTCCACCACTGCCGTTCGAAAGCGAGCATGTCGAGCTCGCGCTCGCTGAGGCCGTGCACGGTCTCCGACGGGGACGGCTGGTCGGGCTCGGCCATCGACTCCGCGGCGTCCATCCGACTCCTCGCAATCAGGTCAGTGCTCGGCGGCGTGAAACCACAGGCTTGTCATTCCGCGGCGCCATTAGACCACGGATCCGGCGCCCGGCCTCGGTATCGACGTCGGCGCGTCATGGGTAAGGGTCTACCAGAAGGGTCCGACTAAACTGCGCCCGTGACCGTCCATCCCATCGTGATCGCCGGCGAGCCCGTGCTGCACAACCCGACTCGGGAGATCACCGAGTTCGACGACAAGCTGCGCACGCTCATCGACGACATGTTCGAGACCATGTACGCCGCCGAAGGGGTCGGCCTCGCGGCCAACCAGATCGGCCTCGACCTGCGAGTGTTCGTCTACGACTGCCCCGACGACGAGGGCACGCGCCACAAGGGCGTCGTGGTGAACCCGAAGCTCGAGACGTCGGAGATCCCGGAGACGATGCCGGACCCGGACGACGACTGGGAAGGCTGTCTTTCGGCACCCGGCGAGTCGTACCCGACAGGGCGCGCTTCGTGGGCGAAGGTCACCGGCTTCGACGTCGACGGTAATCCGATCGAGGTGGAGGGCACCGGCTACTTCGCGCGCTGCCTGCAGCACGAGACCGATCACCTGGACGGCTTCATCTACCTCGACCGGCTGGTCGGCCGCCACGCGCGGGCCGCGAAGAAGATGCTCAAGTCGAACAGGTGGGGCGTTCCCGGCAACTCGTGGCTCCCCGAACCTCAGCCCGAACCCGCCGACGACTGACCTCCAGCGCGGCCTGAAAGGTCCTTTCCTCGCAAATTTTCCGAGGAAAGGACCTTTCAGGGCATCTGAGCGAGGGTCAGCAGCCCAGGAAGTGGCAGCGCACCACCCGCGGCTGCTCGATCACCTTCCCGGTCTGCACCGACCACGCGAGCCGGAGATACTGGGCGTGCGTCCAGGCCAGCGGGGTCGCGGACGCTGTCGGGGTACCCGCGGGGAAGCCCGTCTGACCCGAAGGGGCGTTCTCGTCCCAGACCTGTTCCGGCATGGTGTCGCCGGAACTGCTGACGCGACCGAGGTCGCGAAGCCGCTTCGCGGCCGTACCCCGGTCACCGGCGGCGAGGTCGTACTCGCCGCGTTCCCCCGCGAGCAGCGGCCACAGTCGCCCGAAAGTGGTCCGGCTTTCCGCCGGGAACGTGTAGTCCCACGGTGACCCGTCGGCCTTCTCGCCGTATCCGTCTTTCGTGTACCGGTGCCAGAACTGACCCGTCGGAGTGGTGAAGGCGATGTCGGCGTCGGTGACCTTGACGCTGTTGCGGATCACCGGATCGTCGGCCCGGTAGATGCCCAGCCTCACCAGTTCGAGGAATCCGGCGTCGGTCACGGCACGCTGGTCCATGGTCACGCTGGAGTTGCCCAGGTTGTACTTCGTGCCGTTGTTCGCGTTGCCGTCCTTGGTCAGCCGGACGAAGTACGGGTCCTTCGACAGCGGGCCGTTCGTGGTGACGGTCCACTGGGCGAGCTTCGCCTTGAACGCGTCGGCGGTGTCGAGGTAGCGCTTCGCGTCGGCTGCGGCGCCGTTCGTCTTGGCGAGATCGGCCGCGCAGACCAGTCCGGCGATCACCGCGGCGATCGTCGAAGGCGAGTAACCGTCCTGTTCTTCCCAGCGTTCCTGCTGGCTGTACGGCGAGGCGTGCCCGTTGTCCGCCTTGTACGACAACAGGAATTCCGCCGCCTTGCGCACCCGCTGCCAGGTCTTGGCGTCGGTCCGGCCGAGTTGCTGCGCGAGCACGATCGGCAGCGCGGTCTCGTCGAGCTGGATGGACGTCCAGTACGGCGTGCCGTCGACGTGGCTGTTCTGCGGCAGATGGCCGTCCGGCAACTGCTGGGTGCCGAACATGTAGTCGACCGACCGGTTCGCGGCGTCCCGGTCGCCGGCGGCGAGCAGACCGGTCGCGATCTGGTAGAGGTCGCGGGGCCAGACCAGGTGGTAGGTGCCCGACGGCGACCACTCCGGGTCGTTGTTGCCGAACCGCCAAGGCATGCTCGGCGACGCGATGAACGCTCCCTGGTGAGTCTTGTCCTCACTCGCCGCGAGCATGAGCACTGACGCCTTGTAGAGGTCGCGTTCCTGCTTCGTCTTGAGGGACGACGGGACGTCCTTCACCTGGCGGAGGTACTGCTTCCAGCCGCGGTCGTACGCCCGTGCGGCATCGGCGAATCCGCGCCGTTGCGAGGCTTTCGCGTTGGCGAGGGCGTCGGAGTCCTTCGCGCCCATACCGAGCGTGAGCGTGAAGTCCCGTGAGCGGACACCGTCGGCGGACGTCTGCCCGGTAAGCAGCACATTGCCCTTGGCCGCGCTCGCGTAGTCCTTGAGCGTGAAGGACTTCGTCAGCTGAGTGAGACCATCGGAGGAACCCGCGTAACCCACGGAAGTACGCGAGAACGCCGGTTCCGCGGTCAGCGCGGCCGCCGTCTTCGCGTCCGACGCGACCGCGTTCACCCCGTCGGTGCGCGCGGAGTCGTCGGATCCCTCGTTGGTGAGATCGGGATCCGCGACCGCGTACACCTGGTAGGGGCGGCCGGTCAGCGAAACGAAGTCGACGTCGATCAGCACGCTCGTACGCGCCGGGTCGGTGACGTAGGTCTTGCGGAGCTTCCAGCGGCGCTGGTCGTCGGTGATGGTCTGCTCGTAGGTGAGGCCGTCGGCGCCGGTGCGCCGGACCTGCTGCGCCTTGGCCGACGAATCGACGGTCGCGAAGCTCTTCCCGTCGGTGACGACGAGGTCGAGCGCACGGACGCTCGGCGTGGACAGATCCGGGTAGTAGACCTCGGAGAGGCGCCCGCCTTGCAGGGTGAACCAGATGTTGCTCGCCCGGTCACGGGCGGTGCCGAAGCCGGTCTTGTTGGCCGGGAGCCAGCTCGGATGGGCGCCGGGCGCACCGGGCGCCTCACCGCCCTGTGCCGACGCCGCCGCCGGGACCAGCCCGGCGATCAGCACGCCTGCCAGTGCCGGGAGCACGATCTTTCGCATATCAACCCCAGGTTCTGTAACGGTGCAGAGCCTCCGCATTCTGTCGTGAACGCCGTGCGCACACATGCTCCAAACCGGTGAACCGGTAACGCTGTCGACATGTCTTCAGACAGTTCACCTCGGGGCGGGTTGATTGCGGCACCCCCGGCGTGGCATGGTCGGGGCACAACCAAACAACCGCGGGAGCTCGCGCCATGGCGGGCTGAGAGGGCGGCTGGAGTCTTTTTTCTGGAAGACCCGGCGCCGCCGACCGCATGAACCTGACCGGGTAATGCCGGCGTAGGGAGTGAACGTCGTTGACGACGCTTGAGAATGCCCGGAACATCACGCCGACCGTGACCACCGGGCCGATCACCGGTTCCCACAAGGTCTATCACCAGACGGAATCCGGTCTCCGGGTTCCCGCGAGGCGGATCGACCTTTCAAACGGCGAGCATTTCGATGTTTACGACACCTCCGGTCCGTACACCGAGACGGACCCGAAGATCGACGTCCACAGTGGACTCCACCGGCTGCGCGCGGGCTGGGCCGACGGACGCGAGCACAACACCCAGCTCGGCTGGGCGAAACAGGGTGTCATCACCCGCGAGATGGAGTACATCGCGGCGCGTGAACGCTGCACGCCGGAGTTCGTGCGGGACGAGGTCGCGCGCGGCCGCGCGGTGATCCCGGCCAACCGCAAGCACCCGGAGAGCGAGCCGATGATCATCGGCAAGAACTTCCTGGTGAAGATCAACGCCAACATGGGCAACTCGGCCGTCTGGTCCTCGGTGGAGGAAGAGGTCGACAAGATGGTGTGGGCCACCCGCTGGGGTGCCGACACCATCATGGATCTCTCCACCGGCAAGCGGATCCACGAGACCCGCGAGTGGATCATCCGCAACTCGCCGGTCCCGGTCGGCACCGTGCCGATCTACCAGGCGCTGGAAAAGGTCGACGGTGAGCCGGAAAAGCTGTCGTGGGAGGTCTACCGCGACACCATCATCGAGCAGTGCGAACAGGGTGTCGACTACGTCACCGTGCACGCGGGCGTGCTGTTGCGCTACATCCCGCTGACCGCGCGCCGGGTCACCGGCATCGTCTCGCGCGGTGGCTCGATCATGGCGGCCTGGTGCCTCGCACACCACAAGGAATCGTTCCTGTACACCAACTTCGCCGAACTCTGCGAGATCCTGCGCGAATACGACGTCACCTTCTCCCTCGGTGACGGCCTGCGCCCCGGCTCGATCGCCGACGCGAACGACCGCGCGCAGTTCGCCGAACTGGAGACGCTGGGCGAGCTCACCCACATCGCCCGCGAGCATGACGTCCAGGTGATGATCGAGGGCCCCGGCCACGTGCCGATGCACAAGATCAAGGAGAACGTCGAACTCGAGGAGAAGCTGACCGGCGAGGCGCCGTTCTACACCCTCGGCCCGCTCACGACCGACATCGCGCCGGGGTACGACCACATCACCTCGGCCATCGGCGCGGCGCAGATCGGCTGGTACGGCACGGCGATGCTCTGCTACGTCACGCCGAAGGAGCACCTCGGCCTCCCGAACCGCGACGACGTCAAGACCGGCGTCATCACCTACAAGATCGCCGCGCACGCCGCCGACCTGGCCAAGGGGCACCAGTACGCCCAGGAATGGGACGACGAGCTTTCCAAGGCCCGCTTCGAGTTCCGCTGGAACGACCAGTTCAACCTGTCGCTGGACCCGGACACCGCGCGCTCGTTCCACGACGAGACGCTGCCCGCGGAACCGGCGAAGACGGCGCACTTCTGCTCGATGTGCGGACCGAAGTTCTGCTCGATGCGCATCACCCAGGACGTCCGCAAGTACGCCGAGGAACACGGACTGTCCACTGTGGAAGCGATCGAAGCCGGTATGTCGGAGAAGTCGCACGAGTTCGCCGAGCAGGGCAACAAGGTCTACCTGCCGGTGGTCAATCAGTGACGTCCTCTCCCAGGACCGCCCTCACCATCGCCGGATCCGATTCCGGCGGTGGTGCGGGGATCCAGGCCGATCTGCGTACCTTCTTCGCCAACGGCGTGCACGGGATGGTCGCGCTCACCGCGGTCACCGTGCAGAACTCGCTGGGCGTGCAGGGTTTCAGCGAGGTCCCGGCCGACGTCGTCACCGGCCAGATCAAGGCCGTCGCCACCGACATGGGTGTCGACGCCGCGAAGACCGGGATGCTCGCCACCGCCGAGATCATCGACGCCGTCGCCAAAACGCTCGACGAGGTCCACATCGGACGGAACACGGACACGCCATTCGTCGTGGACCCTGTCGCCGCGTCGATGACCGGGCACGCCTTGCTGCGCGAGGAGGCGCTGGAGGCGATCCGCACCGAGTTGTTCCCGCGCGCCACGCTGATCACGCCGAACCTCGACGAGGTGCGGCTGCTCACCGGCGTTTCCGTGACCGGGCCCGCGACCCAGCGGGAAGCGGCGGAAGCGTTGCTGGAGTTCGGTTCCGAGTGGGTGCTGGTGAAGGGCGGGCACCTCGACGCGGCGCAGGACTGTGTGGATCTGCTGACCGACGGCACCACGTTGGTCGAGCTGAGCGGGCCGCGGTTCGACACCCGGAACACGCACGGCGGCGGGGACACCATGGCGTCGGCGATCACTTCGTCGCTGGCGAAGGGGGCGGATGTGCCGACAGCCGTCGCCGAGGGGAAACGGTTCATCGAGCGGTGCGTGGCGGAGTCGTACCCGCTGGGCGCCGGGGTGGGACCGGTTTCGCCGTTCTGGCGGCTCAGCGAGGCTTGAGCCGTCCCCTGCCGCCTTCTTTCGCCTCGTGGCAGCGAAATGACAGCGCGGCCCAATACGGTGTCGGCTGGTAAGGCCTCGACACCCTGGGGGTTCCCGTTGAAGAAGCTGATCGTCGCGGTGGCGACCATTCTGTCGGTGCTCGGTCTGGCAGCACCGGCGACCGCGGCCGAGCGCACCTCCGCGTCCGCGTGTTCCGATTTCGGAGACTCGAACCGGACCAGAATCCACGACCTGGTGGTCTGGTACGAATTCGTGGGTCCCGTCGGCTGCGTCGTCTCCGACTTCTACGCGGACAGCTGGGACAAGAGCATCTCCACTTACGGCTACTGGCAGCTCTGGGGCCCGCGTGGCTGGCGCTCGGAGGAGAACGTCCATCACCGGTTCAACGATTCCGTGTACCGGACCATGCCGAGAACGGTGACCTACGCGGGCGATCTCTGGTGCGCGAGGTTCGTCAAGTCCAACGGCGGGGTCTTGACCGAGGGTTGTGTGACGGCCCACCCGTAGCAGTGGTGGCCGTACAGGACCCACTGTGGAAAATGGCCCCATGAGCGAGAACCCGAGTCCGCCGTCGGCGCTGACCATCGCAGGCTCCGACTCCGGTGGCGCCGCCGGACTGCAGGCGGACCTGCGCACCTTCCTCACCTGCGGTGTGCACGGCCTGGTCGCGGTCACCGCGGTGACCGTCCAGAACACCCTCGGGGTGCACGACCGCACCGACATCCCGGCGCGGATCGTCGCCGGGCAGATCGAGGCCGTCGCGGCGGACATGGGGGTCAACGCGGCCAAGACCGGGATGCTCGCCTCGGCCGAGATCATCCACGCCGTCGCCGCCGCGTGCGACAAGGCCGAGATCGGCCGTGACCGGAAGGTCCCGTTCGTGGTCGACCCGGTCGCGGCGTCGATGCACGGGCATCCGCTGTTCGACGACGCCGGATTGGTGGCGCTGCGGGACGAGCTCCTGCCGCGCGCGACCGTGCTCACCCCCAACCTCGACGAGGTCCGGCTGCTGACCGGGATGACCGTGACCACCCGTGAACAGATGCATCAGGCGGCCGTCGTCCTGCATCGGCTCGGGCCGAAGTACGTGCTCGTGAAGAGCGGCCATCTGGTCTCCGACCCGGAATGCGTCGACGTGCTGTTCGACGGCTCCACGTTCGTCGAACTGCCCGGCGAGCGGTTCGCCACCGAGCACACGCACGGCGCCGGGGACACCATGGCGTCGGCGCTGACGGCGGGCCTCGCCAAGGGGATGTCCGTCGTGGAGGCCGCCCGCTACGGCAAGTGGTTCGTTTCACACGCGGTACAGAACGCCTATCGGATGGGCGCGAAGGTCGGCCCGGTTTCGGCGTTCTGGCGGCTCGCGCCGGAGCACTGAGCATCCGCCCGGTTACGATCTGCACCGTGACCGCACGCGAAACGGTGGCCAAGGTCGTCGAAGACCGCCGCTTCCAGAACTTCATCATCGCGGTGATCGTCTTCAACGCCGTCACCCTCGGCCTGGAGACCTCGACCAGAATGGTCGCGGAATACGGGTCGCTGCTCCACACGGTCGACTACATCGCGCTCGGGATCTTCGTGCTCGAACTCGGCGCGAAGTTCTACGCTTATCGCACGAAGTTCTTCCGCGACCCGTGGAACATCTTCGACCTGCTGGTCATCGGCATCGCGGTGATTCCCACGACCGGTCCGTTCGCGGTGCTGCGGGCGCTGCGCGTCCTGCGGGTGCTGCGGCTGGTCTCGGTCGTGCCCTCGATGCGGAAGGTCGTCACCGGGCTGCTCACGGCGATCCCGGGAATGGCGTCGATCGCCGCGCTCCTCGCACTGATCATCTTCGTCGCGGGCGTGATGGCGACCAAGCTGTTCGGCGCGATCTCCCCGGACAACTTCGGCGACCTCGGCACGTCACTGTTCACGCTGTTCCAGGTGATGACGGGCGAGGCGTGGCCGGACATCGCCAAAGAGATCATGAAGGAAGCACCCATGGCCTGGGTGTTCTTCGTGGTCTACATCCTCGTGTCCAGCTTCGCGGTGCTGAACCTCTTCATCGCCGTCGTGGTCAGTGGGATGGAGGACGAGCTTCGCCAGGACATCCGCGAGGAAGAGGCGAAGCAGGCCGAGACCCAAGCCGTGGCGAACAAGGAGATCCTCGACGAGCTCCGCGCCCTTCGTGCCGAAGTCGCGGAGCTGCGTCAGAACACCTAGCGGTCGTCGTCCGCGATCAGTGCTTCAAGGGCGGGCAGAGCCGCCGCCAGCGCGGCCTGATGCTCCGGAGTCAGCCGTTCGAGGCGCTTGCCCAGCTCGTTCACCCGCGTCGACCGGACGCCGGACACCAGCCGCTCGCCCTCTTCGGTGGCCTCCGCGAGCCAAGCCCGCCTGTCGATCGGGTCCGATTCACGACGGACGTACCCGGCTTCGACCAGCGAAGCGACGATCCTCGACATCGTCGCCGCGGCGACGCCTTCCTTCGCCGCGAGATCACCCAGACGGAGCTGGCCGGAGTTCACGAGCGTGGCGAGCGCCGAGATCGCGCCGTGGCCGGGTCCGGGGACGCCCGCCTGGCGCAGTGACCGGGACAACCGGCCCACCGCCAGGAACAACCTGCCCGAAACGTCCTGGACCGCTGACGTGGTCACCACTGGCTCCTCTGGGTACACGGCGGCGGATGCGCCTCCGGAAAGTGCCGTCAACCATACGGGCTCCCCGTGCATACTCGCTGTGAAGGCCGTGAACCGTGCAAAAGGGTTATCGAGGTGGGCTCGAAGCGTGTGCCCAGAATCGCTGGGGAATCCGGCCCGCACCGGCGGCCAGCCGCCCGGCGGTGACCGCGGCACGCATCGCCGACGCCATCCGTTCCGGATCCGCGGCTCTGGTCACGGCGGTGGAGAGCAGGACGGCGTCACAGCCGAGCTCCATCGCCAGCGTCGCGTCGGACGCCGTGCCGATTCCGGCGTCGAGGATCACCGGGACCCCCGCGCGAGCCACGATCAGCTCGATGTTGTGCGGGTTACGGATGCCGAGACCGGTGCCGATGGGCGCGCCGAGCGGCATCACGGCCGCGCAGCCCGCCTCCTCCAGCCGCAGCGCCAGCACCGGATCGTCGTTGGTGTAGGCGAGCACGGTGAAGCCGTCCGCGGCGAGCCGCTCGGCCGCTTCGAGGGTCTCGAACGGATCCGGCAGCAGCGTGCGGTCGTCGGCATGGACCTCCAGCTTGATCAGGTCGGTGTCGAGCGCCTCACGCGCCAACTGGGCGGTGAGGACGGCTTCGGCGGCCGTCCGGCAGCCAGCGGTGTTGGGCAGCAAGCGGATGCCGAGCCGCCGGAGCAGTTCGAGCACGCCGGAGCCGCCTTCGGCGTCGGCCTTGCGCATCGCGACGGTGGTCAGTTCCGTGCCGGACGCGACCAGCGCGCGTTCCACCACGGCGAGGTTCGCCGCGCCGCCGGTGCCGATGATCAGTCGCGACGAGAGTTTGTGCTCGCCGATGACGAGGTGGTCTCCGTCCATTTCAGCCTCCTTGGACCGCGGTCAGGATGTCGACGCTGGCGCCCTTGCGCACCACGGCTTCCGGCCATTCGCCGCGCCGGACGACCACGCCGTCCACCGCCACCGCGACGCCTTGTCCGGCGGTGCCGAGTGCTTCGAGGACACCCTCGACGGTGGTCCCGTCGGGGAACTCGCGCCATTGGCCGTTGACCTGGATCTCCATCACACCCGCTCCTCGCTTCGCCGCGACGGCGTGGCCGCCGCGACCTCGTCCGGCAACGGCGCGCCGTCCAGCCAGGCGACCGCGGCGTCCGCGGTGACCGGGGCCATCAGGAGGCCGTTGCGATGGTGGCCCGTAGCGGCGAAGACTCCTTCGCCCAGCTCACCGATGAAGGGCATCGTGTCGACGCTCGCCGCGCGCAGCCCGGCGGCGATCTCGACGAGTTCGTATTCGGCGATTCCCGGGAAGACGCGCTCCGCGCCTTCGAGCAGCTCGCGGACTCCTCGTGCGGTGACGGTCTCGTCGAAACCGGCCTCGTACTGGGTCGCGCCGAGCACGAGCTCACCGTCGTCACGCGGGACGAGGTAGACGGGGCGGCCTTCGACCATCGCGCGGACGGTCCTGACCGGCGGCGGCAGACAACCCCGGCGCGGCCGCAGGCGGAGGATCTCGCCCTTCAACGGGCGGACGGCGCCCGCGAGCGCGGGATGCAGGCGTCCGGTCCAGGCGCCGGCGGCGAGGACGACGTCGCCTTCGAGGGCTTCGAGCTCCCTGACCGTCTCTCGGCGGAACTCCACGCCGTGCCTGCCGCAGGCGTACTTGAGCGCGTGCAGCAGCCTTCGGTTGTCCACGGCCAGATCACCGGGTACCAGCAGTCCACTTCGGACAGACCCGGCGAGGCCGGGCTCGGCGCGGCGGGCCTCACGGCCGGTCAGCTGCTCGACCTCGCGGCCGAGTTCGGTGAGGTACGCGGCCAGCATTTCGAGGTTGCCAGCGTCGGCGCTGTCCAGCGCGACGACGAGCGTGCCGTGCGGCGAAAGACCCGGGTCGACGCCCTCTTCGGCCAGGTCACGGGCGAAATCCGGCCATCGCCGCAACGACGCCTCGCCGAGGGTGAGGACGTCCTCTTCACCGGGCCAGGCCTCGGTGACCGGGGCCAGCATGCCACCCGCGAGCCACGACGCCCCTCGCCCGGGATCGGGGTCGTGCACGGTGACGTGATGACCGCGCGCGGCGGCGCGCCAAGCGACCGACAGGCCGATGACCCCGCCGCCGACTACCGAAAGTTCCCTCATGAACGCTCGCTCCCTGCGCCGGCATGACCCGGATCAGGTTCCACGGTCGGAGCGGTTTCGGCTCCCTCTCAGCCCGTCCTCGGGCTCCCGTGCGGACCACCCCACCGTAGCGCGCGGGTACCGTCGCCGCCATGCCCACCCTGTCTGGTCCGCAGATCCGCGCCCGGCTCGCGGACGCCCGCCTGTACCTCTGCACCGACGCCCGGTCCGCCCGCGGCGACCTCGCCGAATTCGCCGACGCGGCGCTGGCGGGCGGGGTCGACATCATCCAGCTGAGGGACAAGACCGGCGGCGCCCCGATCGAGGCGAAACACGAGATCGCGGCGCTGGAGGTGCTCTCGGAAGCGTGCGAGAAGCACGGCAAACTGCTGGCGGTGAACGACCGCGCGGACGTCGCCCTCGCCGTCGGCGCGCATGTGCTGCACCTCGGCCAGGACGACATCCCGGTGTCGCTGGCGCGACGCGTGCTCGGCGACGACGTCGTGATCGGGCGGTCCACCCATTCGGCCGAGCAAGCCAAGGCCGCGGCCGGGGAATCCGGCGTCGACTACTTCTGCACCGGCCCTTGCTGGCCGACGCCGACGAAGCCGGGCCGGTCCGCTCCCGGGCTCGGCCTGGTGCGCGAGACCACGGCCTTCGGGACGTCGCGGCCGTGGTTCGCGATCGGCGGGATCGACGCCGAACGCCTGCCCGAGGTGCTGGAGGCGGGGGCGTCGCGGATCGTCGTCGTCCGGGCGATCACCGAGGCCGAAGACCCCGAAGCGGCCGCTCGCACGCTTCGCTCCGCCCTCGACTGACGGGGGTCAGGGGGCGGGGGTGCCGGAGGCGGGGGCGGACGGCGTCGTCGCAGGCGCCTGAGTGGTCGTAGGCGTCGTCGGAGGCGCCTGAGTGGTCGAAGGCGGAGTCGAAGGCGTCGTAGTGGGCGTCGCCGGAGTGGTCGGCGTGGTCGACGGCGTCGTCTCAGGCTGGTTGTCCCGCGTCTCCGAAGGGGACGTCGTCGCCGGGGTGTCCTGCTTTTCCCGCGGCTGCTCCTGGGCTTGGCCGCCGCCGATGATCTTGCCGATGGTCGTCCCGGTACCGCCGCCGAAGGACTTTCCCGTCGCGCCCTCGAAACCGGTGATCGCGACGAGCGCCACGGCGAACGCCACGACGCTGACCCCGGCGATCACCGCCCAGCGCGGCTTGAACTTCCGCCCGGACGGCTCTTCCCCGTCCTCGGACGGCTTCAGCCGGACGGTCTCCTGGTCGGCGGGGTCCAGCACCCGGCGCCGTCCCGGCACGGTCAGTACCTCGCGCGCCTTCAGCGCGGCGTCGCGCGTGCGCTGCAGCGAACGCAGGTACAACTCGCCGCCGACCGTCGTGATGACACTCGCCAGTCCCGCGCCGACCACCGTTCCCGCCACGCCGAGCGTGGAACCCAGTAGCGCCGCGGTGATCGCGGCCATCGCGGCCGCCAGCACCTGGACGATCCGCCCCTGCTTTTCGGTCTTTTCGGTGTCCTTCTCGGAAGTCTCCTTGGTCATGATCCCGTTCTGCAGCTAGTCGATCCTCACCCGGTCCTAACGAATAAGGCGCGCGGGATGCTCCCCTCGTTGTCCGCACGTGAGGAGCGCCACCTTGTCTGTCCAAAAAGGACTCTCAAATATTCACAATTCCTTGACATAATCAGGCATATGGAACTGGTTTCAATCGAGGAGATCCGCGACGCGGCGAGCCGGATCAAGGGCGCCGTGGTGCGCACGCCGCTGCTGCCACAGTCGTGGGCGCCGTTGTGGCTCAAGCCGGAAAGCCTGCAGGAGATCGGCGCTTTCAAGATCCGCGGCGCGTACAACGCGATCGCGGCACTGGACGACGACCAGCGCGCCCGCGGCGTTGTCGCGTTCTCCAGCGGCAACCATGCGCAAGCGGTCGCCTACGCGGCGAAGCGGTTCGGAATCCACGCCGTGATCCTCATTCCGGACGTGGCACCGCGCGCCAAGATCGAAGCCACCAAAGCGCTCGGAGCCGAAGTCATCGAGGTCCCAATCGACCGGCAAGAATCCTCCGCGCGCGCCGTCGGCGCCGAACGGAACCTCACCCCGATCCCGCCGTTCGACCACCGCGACGTCATCGCCGGACAGGGCACCGTCGGCCTGGAGATCGCCGAGGACCTGCCCGACGCGGGGGTCGTCCTCGTCCCGCTCAGCGGTGGCGGGCTGGCCTCGGGCGTCGGCACGGCGATCAAGGCGCTGCTTCCCGGCGCGAAGGTCATCGGCGTCGAGCCCGAACTCGCGGCCGACACCGCCGAGGGCCTGCGCGCGGGCAGGCGGATCGTGTGGCCGATGGACCTGCGGGCGCGGACCATCGCCGACGGCCTGCGCGCCCAGCCGTCGGACTTGACCTTCGCCCACCTCCAGACGGTGCTCGACGACGTCATCACCGTTTCCGAGGACGAGATCCGGGCGTCCGTCCGGACACTGGCGCACCGCGCGAGGCTGATCGCCGAACCGAGCGGCGCCACCGCGACCGCCGCGTATCTGTTCCACCGCGGCGAACTGCCCGAGGGGAAGGTCGTTTCGGTGGTTTCGGGCGGCAACCTGGACCCGGCGACGCTGACGGAGATCCTCGGCGACTAGGCCGTGTCTGTCCGTGAAGGCCTCCTTGAGGGACTCTGAGTCCCTCAAGGAGGCCTTCACGGCCTGGCAGAAGGGCGGACGTGGGTCGGCGGCGAGTCGACCCCGCAGTGCAGGCATTCGCCGGGGTGCGGGGACTCGTCGTCGGCCGGCTCCTCCGAAGGCGCCGCGAGGACGCCGTTGTGGATGCCGAGCGCGATCAAACCGCCCCCGATGGCCAGCGCCGCGCACACCAGCAGCGCCGTCCGCCATCCCGACGTCAGCGCCACCGGATCGGTGTAGGCGGCGCCGGAGAGCCCGGCGACGGCGGGCAGCACGGCGATCGCGAGCAGCCCGCCGGACCGGGCGATGGCGTTGTTGACCCCGGAGGCCACGCCGGCGTACCGGTCCGGCGCGGCGGCCAGCACCGTCGCGGTCACCGGCGCGACGACCGTCGCCAGGCCTGCCCCGAACACGACGACGGCGGGCAGCACCGAGCCGAGATACGACGCTCCCGGCCCGACGCGCATCAACAGGAGCATGCCGACGCCGACCAGGATCGGGCCGATGACCAGTTGCGCGCGCGGGCCGATCCGCTGCGCCAGTGCGCCCGACCGGCCGGAGAACAGCAGCATGATGACGGTGATCGGCAGCCCGGCGAGCCCGGCCGCGGTCGGCGAGTAGCCCAGCGAGACCTGTAGCTGCATGACCATCAGCATCATCACGCCGCCGAGGGCCGCGTAGACGACGAAGGTGAGCGCGTTGGCGAGGCTGAACGTCCGGTCGCGGAACAGTTTCGGCGGCACCAGCGGGTCGGCCGAGCGGTGCTGGATGACCAGGAACGCCCCCAGCCCCGCGACGCCGAGCACGATGGCGATCAGGACGACGACGTCCCCGATGCCGCGTCCGGGTGCTTCGACCAGTGCGCCGGTCAGCCCGGCCAGCCCGATCGCGCCGACGGCGGCCGCGGCGAAGTCCGGATGCCCGGTCGCCTGTTCGTCGCGGGACTCGGGCACGTAGCGCTTGGCGAGCAGGACGCAGACGGCGGCCAGCGGCAGGTTGATCAGGAACGCCAGCCGCCACGACCACACCTGTACCAGTACGCCGCCGAGCAGCGGGCCGATGGCCGCCGCGATCCCGCCGAGGCCGGACCACGCGCCGATCGCGCGGGCCCGGTCGTCGTGGGTGAAGGACGATTGCAGGATCGCGAGCGAGCCCGGCGTGAGCAAAGCTCCCCCGATTCCCTGGAGGATCCGCGTCGCGACGAGCATCTCGGTGGTCGTCGCGGCGGCGCACAGCCCGGACGCGATCCCGAACCAGACGACGCCGACGATGAACATCCGGCGGCGGCCGTAGCGGTCGCCGAGTGAACCGGCGACGAGGATCAGCGCGGCGAGCGCGAGCAGGTAGCCGTCGAGGATCCATTGAAGGCCCGCGACGGACGCGTCGAGTTCTTCGCCGATTCTCGGCAACGCGACGTTGATGATCGTCCCGTCGAGCATCGCCATGCCCGAGCCCACGATGGTGGTGGCGAGTACGCCACGCGCCACCGGCGTCCCCCACCGAATCCCCGCCACCCCGTCACTCATGACACGACTGAATCACGCCAACCCACCAGACCCCACAATTACCTGACCCGTCAGAGAACTTGAGTAGCGAAGCTATGGAACCGGCGGACCCGACTCCCCGAAGGCGCGCCAGCGCCGGCGGGGAGTCCGCACAGCGCGCGCCCTCTTTTGGCCGAAGGCCACGGAAACGTTTTGTAGGGCGCCCTTCAAGATCACCGCGAGCTTCACTACGGTCCAGCGCCCTGCGAAACGTTTCCGTCAGCGCGCGCTCAAGGCAAGAGCGTCGTGACGAACTTGTAACGATCGCCCCGGTAGATCGCGCGGGCGAACTCGACCGGTTTTCCGTCGGTGGCGAAGGAATGCCGCGAAAGGAGCAACATCGGCATCCCGACGTCGGCGCCGAGCATCTCCGCTTCGTGCGGTCCGGCAAGCGCTGTCTCGATCGTTTCCTCGGCCCTTTCCAGCTCGACGCCGTAGTGCTCCCTGAGCACGGCGTACAGGGAGCCACCTGCGGAAACGTGTTTGCGCAAACCGCGGAACCGGCCGAGGGGGAGATGCGTGGTCTCCAGCGCCATCGGCTGCGAATCGGCCAGCCGGAGACGGCGAAGGCGAAGGATCTTCGCGCCGACCCGGATTCCGAGGAGTTTCGCGAGATCGGCTTCCACCGGAAGTTCGTCGATCTCCAGCAGCTTCGATGACGGCTTGAGGCCCTGCTTGTGCATGTCCTCGGTGTAGGACGACAACTGCAGGCGCTGCGCGAGTTTCGGCTCGGCGGCGAAGGTGCCCTTGCCCTGCACGCGGTGGAGCCTGCCCTCGGCGGTGAGGTCGGCGAGCGCCTGGCGGACCGTGGTGCGCGATACGGTGAATTCACCCGCCAGTGCCCGTTCCGTCGGAATCGGCGAGCCCGGCGGCAACGCGTCGAGCAGATCGAGCAGGTGCTGTTTCAGCGCCCAGTACTTGGGTTCGCGCTGTCCGCGCATCCCTGCTGCAGCGCCCGCCTCACCCGCGGTGGTTGTCTCCAACATGACCGACTCCCTAAGCCTTCCCACTCAAACGCGCACCTGCCCCGCTAGGAAACGTACCCTTCACCACAAACGTCCATTCGGGCTAGCATTGGTCTAGACCTACTCGGGGGACGAGGTACGTCCCGGTGGAAGGGAACGAGATGACCGAACAGCGCCCCGGCGAGCACATGGCCGCGGAGATCTCCCAGCAACCCGCCATTCTGGCAGGAATCGTGGAGCGACAGGCCGAAATCGCCGAGGTGGCCGAAGCCATCTCCAAGCGCCCGCCCAGGTTCGCACTGCTCGCCGCGCGCGGTTCCAGTGACCACGCCGCCCTGTATGCGAAGTACCTGATCGAAGTACTCCTCGGTCTCCCCTGCGGTCTCGTCTCACCCTCCACCGCCACTTTGTACGGTGCCCGTCCCGATCTGCGGGACGTTCTCTTCATCACAGTAAGCCAAAGCGGTGGTTCGCCGGATCTCATCGAGGTCACCGAAACGGCGCGTCGCCAGGGAGCGTTGACCGTTTCGGTCACCAACACCCCCGACTCACCGCTGCGCTCCACCGCCGAACTCGGTGTCGACATCGGCGCGGGACTGGAAAAAGCGGTCGCCGCGACGAAGACGTACTCCGCCACCTTGCTTTCGCTTTACCTTCTGATCGACGCGGTCCGCGGCGGCAAGGGCGAGGACGCGGAGCGGCTGGGCGAACTCGCGCAGCAGACCCTCGACGGCGCCGACGAAGGTGTTCAGCGCGCGGTGGATCGCTACCGCTTCGTCGACCGGGTGCTCACCACCGGTCGCGGCTACTCCTACGCCACGGCGCTGGAGGGTTCGCTGAAGCTGGCCGAAACCAGTTACCTCGCGGCCCGCGCGTACAGCGGCGCGGATCTGCTGCACGGTCCGGTCGCCGCCGTAAACGGTGAGACCGCCGTGCTCGCGGTGACGAGCAAGGGGCACGGCGTGGGCGCGATGCAAGAGGTCGTCGAGGCCGTCGGCAAACGCGGGGCGGACGTGCTCGCGGTCGGCTCCGCCGCGGCCGACGTCCCCGCCGCCCTGCGGATCGGTGTCGCCCCTTCGGCCGAAGAGGTCGCCCCGATTCTGGAGATCCTGCCCATCCAGCGGATCGCTCTCGGGCTTTCGCTGGCACGTGGCGGTGACCCGGACAGCCCCCGCGGTCTGCTGAAGGTGACCAAGACGAGGTGACCCACGTCATCGGTGTGGACGCCGGAGGCACGTCGACGCGAGCGATCGCCGTCGACGCCTCCGGCGCCGTCCTCGGGTCCGGGCACGCGGGCGGCGCGAATCCCAACTCCCATCCGCCGAGGGAGGCCGCCTCGCGGATCGCGAGCGCGATCACCGGCGCGCTGGGCGGGCTCGACCCGGCGGAGACGGCGGCGTGCGTCGTCGGCATGGCGGGCGTCAGCAAGCTGAGCGATCCGGCGATCGGGGAGATCTTCACGGCCACTTGGAAGAACCTGGGGATCAGTCCAGTGCGGACGGTCCCCGACTCCGAGGTCGCCTACGCGTCGGCCACCTCCGCGCCGGACGGTTCGGTGCTCGTGGCAGGCACCGGATCGATCGCGGGCCGGATCCGCGGCAGGCGGATGGTCTCCACCTTCGGCGGCTACGGCTGGTTGCTCGGTGACGAAGGTTCGGCGTACTGGCTCGGCCGTGAAGCCGTTCGCTCCACATTGGATGCTCTGGGCCGGGGTGACGAACTCGGCCCGCTCGCGACCGCCGTCCTCGCCGAAGCGCTCGGACCGTCCGCAGTGGACGTGAGCGATCCCGGAGCCAGGACGGCGGTGTGGCGCGCGCTCATCACGGGCGTCAACGCCGAGGCGCCGATCCGGCTCGCCAGATTCGCTCCGCTCGTCAGCGAAGCCGACCGGGAGGACGACCCGGCGGCGGACCGGATCACCACCGAAGCGGCGCGGCTTCTGGTGACCAACGTCATGGCGGCGCGCGAACCCGGCGAGACCACACCGGTCGTCCTCGTGGGTGCCGTGCTGTCCCCGGCGGGCCCGGTCGGCGCGAAAGTCCGCGCCGCGCTGACCGGAATCGAGGTGCTGACCAGCACCGACGGGGTACTCGGCGCCGCTTGGCTCGCCGCCGTCGACGCGTACGGCGAAGGGGTGCCACGCCCGGCGGCCGGATGAAAAAACACCGAAAACGGTCCCCAAAAGACCAAACCATCGACTCCGGGCCCGAAGTCCGGGTACCGTAGGACCCGGCCCCCGGACCCTCCCCCCTCGCCGGGGGCCGCCTTATGTCCTGGGTAGCCCGTCGGGCTCGGAGCCGGAGGGGTTCTTGCCCGCCGCGTCCGCGTCGCCGCCGCTTTCCGGAACCTCGTCTTCCACGACCCGCAGACCGGGATGTTCCGGTGGCAAGGTGCGGTACAGCACCCAGCCACTCACCGCGACCGTCACCGCGACCAGCGGCCAGGACAGCAGCGTCCGCGCGATGCCGAGCGCGACCACCTGCCCGCTCCACCACAACGAGCCGTACACGACCACACGCAGCGTGTATTGCAGGAACACCCACACCCAGCTCGCCCGCGAATACGCGCGCAGCAGCGCGGGATCACGACGCCAGCGCGTCTTCTGCCCGATGACGAGCCCGACCACGACGCCGAGCAACGGCCATCGGATCACGATGCTGGCCGCCCACAGCAGCGCGCTGGCCACATTGGACAGCAGCTGGATGAGGAAGAAGTCTTCGGCGCGGCCGGTGTGCAGGGCGATCAGCGCGGCGGCGATCACCGCGGCGAGGCTCACCAAGACAGCGCGGGCCTTGTCACCGCGCGCGACCCGGTAGGCACCGAGCAGTACCGCCACGCCGATGGCCACCCCGGCGCCCCAGGCGATCGACTGGCCGGCGATCAGCCAGCCGACGACGAAGGCCGCGGGCGGGATGCTCGCGTCGAGGGCGCCACGCCGCCCGCCGAGGATCTGGGTGAGCGACTCACGCGGGGGTCGATAGGTCACCCTTACAGCCTGCCGGATCCATGAGCGCCGACACCCGGTCGGGGAGACGTTCGCCACATACCCTGTCCGTTTTACGCCTGCTTGAGATGAATCTCGGCAGCCCAGGAGTGTACATCCCAGTAATGGAGATGCATGGACGTCCGACAAAATAAGAGACTGTGTCAACGGACTGAACCACGGGTTTCGGCAAGGTGGGATGGCAGGGGCGTTCTCAGCTGTTAGTTGTGGTGTACAAGTATCAACCGGGGGCACACGGACGGAAGGGGACCCAACGTGTACGGATTCGACAGCTACGTGGCGATCGGTGACAGCTTCACCGAAGGACTCAACGACGATTTGCCCGACGGCACCTTTCGGGGCTGGGCGGATCGGCTCGCCGAGATCCTCGCCGAAGGCAGGCCCGACTTCCAGTACGCGAACCTCGCCCTCCGCGGAAAGATGCTCGACGAGATCCTCGAAGAGCAATTGCCCATCGCGCTGGCGGTGAAACCCGACCTGGTCACCCTGTGCGCGGGCGGGAACGACATCATCGTGCCCGGCGCGGACGTGGACGCCGTCGCCGCGCGGCTGGAGGCGGGGGTCGCCAAGCTGCGCGAGGCCGGGATCCCGGTGCTCATCTTCAACGGGCCGGACACCAAGTACCTGTCCGTGATGCACGTCCTGCGCGGCAAGGTCGGTATCTACAACGCGCATCTGTGGGCGATCGCCCACCGCCACGGCGCGAAGATGGTCGACCTGTGGGCGATGGACCCGCTGCACGACCGTCGTGCCTGGAGCGACGACAGGCTGCACTTCACCCCCGAGGCCCACCGTCGGATCGCGCTGCGCGCGGCCGAGGTCCTCGGCGTCCCGGTCGCCGACGACTGGCGCGAGCCGTGGCCGGCGTCCGACGAGCCGAGTACCTGGATCACCTCGCGCCGCTCCGACCTCGAATGGACGAAGGCGCACCTGCTGCCGTGGATCCGGCGTCAGCTCAAGGGCGAGTCGATGGGCGACGGCCTGTCCCCGAAGCGTCCGCAACTCGCGCCGCTGCTTCCGCTGGAGCAGATCGAAACGGCGACCGTCACGCTGCCGTCCGAGCGGACGATCCACCACCACGCGAGCTGACCCGGGTCGGTACCGCTGAGGCTCGTGAGTGATTTGGGTCGTTAGAACGAACCCTCTCTCAGGTACCTACTCGTGGCCTGCGGGCTTGCTCGCGTGAAGTACATGATGGCCCCCTTCGTTGCGCTAGGCGCAGTGAAGGGGGCCTTCATGTACTGGGAAAGGTGTGAGGGTCGAGTTTCCTCGGCTGAGCCGAGGGAAGGGGTCCTTCACGCGCCGCTGTTGTGACTGGTGGTGCCGCTGGGGCTTGTGATGTGGTTTCGGGTCCGTGAAGGACTCCTTGAGGGACTCTGGGTCCCTCAAGGAGTCCCTCACGGACCAGCGCTACCCAGCTCACCCGCCGTGTCACCCACAAGGGTCATGTACTGACCGCCCGGTGCACCAGGACCGAAAGCCGGTTCGCCAACCGGCGGGGCGCGGCTTACAGTCCCTTCATGCCCGGTACACGCTGGAGCCGCTTGCTGCCTACAGCGCTGCTGGTCACGCTCGCCTTGACGGCGATCTCCGTCTGGTCGGCCTCGGACGACATCGAGGCCGAACTGTCCGCGCGCGCGAAGAACGCGCTCGCCGACGTCGGTGTCTCCGGCGGCCAGGTGAGCTTCTCCGGTCGCGACGCGAACCTCAGCGGCTTCCCGCCGGACAAGGCCGCGCAGGCGATGGACGCCATCCAGCGGATCGACGGGGTCCGCACGGTCGAGATCTCCGGTGACACCGCCCCGCCCGGTCCGGTGACGACGAGCGGCGAGCCGCCGAGCCCGCCGCCCTCGCCGCCGAGCCCACCGCCCAGCCCGACCACGACGTCGGCCAAGCCGACCGACAAGGCCGGTTTCCAGGCCGAGCTCGACCGCCTGCTGACGGCCACTCCGATCACGTTCGAACCCGACACCACCGAACTGACCGAGGACGGCGAACGCGGCGCGCTGGAGATCGCGAAGCTGCTCACGGACGCGCCGCGCGAACTGCGGTTCCGGATCACCGGACAGGTGGCGACGGGTTCGGACAAGAAGCTGTCCCTGAACCGGGCGAAGACGGTGGAACGGCTGCTGGAGCGCAACGGGGTCAAACGCGACCAGGCGTACTCCACCGAACGCAAGAACTCCGACGGTGCGAGTGGCGAGGGCCGCCGCGTCGACATCACGGTCGAACAGAGGTGATGGCTGATGCTCTGGCTATTCGGGCAGATCTGGCTCTGGCTGCTCATCTCCTTCGCCCTCGGCTGCGGCGTCACCTGGCTGATGACGCGCGGCGACCGGCGTGAGCACGCGGCTCCCACGGCGGCGGCCCCCGAGCCGGAACGGGCCACCCCGGCCTACGCCGACCCTGACCCCGTGCCCGTCCCGCTGGCGGCCGAGCAGACGCAGTTCATCCCGCCCGCGCGGATCCATGACGACGACGAGCCGTACGACCAGGAGACGGAAGGCCACCGCGAGGGCCAGCTGACCCCGGAGCCGGTACGCCCGGCGCGGGTCTACCACCCGGAGGAGCCGGAACCGGCGGGCCGGAACGGCGGCCACGGCCACGAACCCGAGCCGGTCTGGCCCAGTGACGAGGACTGGCCGCCCGGCGGCCGCACCGCCGAGTACCGGCCGGGGCAGGGCGGCTGACACCCGCCTGGTAAATTCGGCTACGCACTGTGAGCGTGAAGCCGGGCACATTTCGTCGATCGGGAGCCCCGGCACACGAAGGAGGCTCCGATTTGGCGCTCCCCTATTGGACGCCGCACAACCTGCTGCCTCCGGGCCGTCATCCAGCCGACCTCGCCGACGTCTATGAGCGGCTGGTCTTCGACGCACCGCATCAGAACGACCGCGAAATCCTGTTCAGCGCGCTGAACAGCTACCTGGGTGTCGCCCGGCGGATCATGCCGACCGGCCGCGCGTGGATCGGCGGCGATCTCACCGCCAGGACCCCGCACGCGCCGCAGGGACTCGACGTGGTGCTGATCCCCGACGAATGGGGCGCGCTCAAACGGCTCGACGACGCCGGACGCTCGGCGCTGTACGGGCTGCTGACGCTGCGCGGGGTCATCGTCGGCCAGCCGGCCATGTATCTCGACCAGGTCCAGCCCGTCGGCGGCATGCTCGACGGCTTCCTCTGCCGCCCCGGCGACGAGGACATCTGGGAGGAAGTATGGGCATCGGGTGGCAGGGGAATTCCGGAAGTGATCTGGTGAGGAACGAATTCCGGCGTATCGCCGACGAGATCCCCGGCGGCACCTGGCTCGACGACCTCGCCCGCGCGTCGGCGATGGCCGCGTACGCGAAGTTCGAGCGGACGGCCCGTTCGCCGCTGCTTCGCGTGTCCGTGATCGGCGAGTCGCATCTCGACGCGTACACCTTCTCCGACATCAGCCGCGCGCTGCAGGACGCGACCGCGAAGATCGGGCACATCATCCGGAACCCGTCGGGCGAGGTGACCATCGTCCAGCCCGCGGACCGGGAAAAGGCGCCGTTGATCCAGCGCGGCCAGGCGGGCAACGCGATCTTCTTCGGCTTTCCCGAACCGGCGCTCGACGACGCGCTCATCCACGACGGGCTCGAATCGCTGTCCGAACGCGCGGTCAAGGAACTGTGCGACTTCCTGCCTGCCAACGGTTCCGACGACGGCGCGCTGGACGCGGTGCTGCTGCAACGCGACACCGTCCGCAACGCGGTCAGCGACATCGTCAACGCGGTCAGCAAGCACGCCGGGATCGGTATGGCGCTGACCCCGACAGCCGGTGAAGAACTGACCCGCAGCATGACCACCGAGCAGGCCAGGATCCTGTCCGGGAGCCTGCGCGAGTCGCGGGAGGCCGTCGGCTACGAGACGGTCAGCGGCAGGCTGGACGGCGTCCGCACCCGGCGCCGGATCTTCTATCTCGAACGCGAATCGGGCGGCACGATCCAGGGCGCGGTCGCGCCGGATCTGCTCGACGAGATCAAGGAGAACCTGGACCGGCCGGTGACCGCGCGGCTGCGCGTCGTGCGCACCACGACCATCGACGGCCGCCGCGGCCGCCCGGTGCACGAACTGCTCGAGATCACCCCGGAAGTCAACCTGTTCGATCAGTGATCGGGTTTCCGACATTCGGCGATGCCACAATTCTCGTCAGAAAATATCGATAATCGCTTGATCATCGTTGAATGATGACTTTTTCCGGCAGGTAACAATTTCGGCCATTGCCCCGAACGATGGGTTAACGTCTTCGGACGGAAGCCTCCGAAAGGGCATGTATGCCGACCGATCCACCACTCCCGCACCCACCGGCCACCCGCTACGGCCCGGGGTTCGCCACGCACGGGACCCGGCACCGAAAGCCCAAGAACGGCCTGGTCATCGCCGGTTTCCTGGTCGGCCTCGCCGCGCTCGGGGTCGCCTTCGTCCCGGTCGCGGGGCTCGCCGCGTGGCCGCTCGCCGTGATCGGGATGATTCTTTCCGTGATCGGTTTGATCAAAATCAAGAAGGGCGAAGCAGACAAGAAGGGAATGGGTGTAGCGGGACTCGCGCTTTCCATCGCGGGCCTGCTGGCCGCGAGCGGGTTAATGGTCTACACCAACTTCTTCACTACTGGTGAGTCGGGACTGCACGTCCCCGCTGTCGCCGGTGACAAGAACCGCGTCGAGTTCGTCGTGAGCGCCTCCGGCGGGGCGACCGTCCGGTACGGCTCGCTCCACGACCAGCGGAGCGAGACGACCCCGGCCAGCACCGACGAATGGCGCGGCACGGCGTCCTTCAATTCGGGCGACTATCTGCTCACCGTCACCGCGGACACCCGGAACTCGTCGGTCAGCAACCAGATCGCCTGCTCGATCCTGGTCAACGGCCGGAAGGTGGCGGAGAACAAGGGGCAGACCATCGCGCTCTGCACCGCGAACGCCGGCTGACGCGCCGCCTGGCGGCCGGCCGGTATCGCCCCCACCTCCACCGGCCGGACCGCCACGAGCCGCTCCTGGCGGCTCTTCAGACGGATCCGGAATCCGGATCCGCCCGAGCGCCGATCTCTGTCGCGTGCCCCTCCCCTAGGGCTCGACCGGCGCCGAACCGGACCCTACGCGCGCGAATGCCGAGGCCACTAAGAATCCGCTAAGGATCACTCACCGACCATCGCCGAGATCCGCGATTTCCCTCCGGACCATGCCGGCGAGCTTGGGATTGACGTCGGAAAGGATCTTCAGCGCGAGCGCGAATTGCTCGCGGGCACCGTCCACATCCGACCCGGCCCGCAGCACCCTGCCCAGTGTCAGCCGCAGCACGCCCTCCTGGAGGACGAACCGCCTGCTGATGGTCAGGTCCACGGCCTCCCAGACGTAGCGCTCGGCGGCGGCGAGTTCGCCGATCTTCATGCTCAATTCGGCGAGGTTGTTCAGCGAGACGACGACGTAACTTTCATCGCCGAGGGTCCGGTCGATCTCCAGCGAAGCGACCTGATGGCCGATCGCCTCGATGAACCGGCCCGCCCGCTTTTCGGCCTCCGCGCAGTTGTTGAGCGCCTGCCCGCGCAGTTCGAGATCGCCGGTCCGGGCGGTCTCCTCGACCGCCTGCCGCAAGGTCGCGATGGCCTCGTCGTGCCGTCCCAGCAGGGTCAGCGCCGAGCCGAGGTGGATGTTCGCCGAGATCATCAGCCGGTTGTCGCCGATCGCGCTCGCGAGTTCCAGCGCGCGTTCGGCGTCGGCGAGACAGCCCTGCGGCAGTTCGAAGGTGAGCGCGATGGCACACCGCGAGATCAGCATCCAGCAGCGGCCGAGGACGTCGCCGGAGCGCTCGGCGGCGTCGAGGCCGATCTCGACCAGCCGCGTCCATTCGTCGAGCAGCGGGTATACCGCACGATAGGTGTGCGCGACCCTCGCCAGCCGCCACACGTCACCATGGCGACCGGCGGCGCCGGCGGCTTCGAGGACCTCGACGAGGTTGCCCCATTCAGCGGCGAACCAGTCCTGCGCCTCATCGAAGGTGTCGATCGGCGGCATCTGCGCGTCGCTGAGTACGCCGGTGAAGTCGAGTGGGTCGACGATCCGCAGCATCTTGCGCCGGGCCCGGTCGGCGACGGCCTGGTAGTACCGCACCGACCGCGAAAGCACCTCGTCCCGGTCTGCCTCGTCGAGTTCGTTCTCCGCCAGTTCACGGAGGAACAAGCGGACGAGGTCGTGCGAGGCGAAGGCGTCGCGACCGGTTTCGGTGAGCAGGTTGTGCGCGGCGAGCACCCGCAGATGCCGCCGTGCCTCGGCGACGGTGATCCCGCGGATCGCGGCCGTCAGATGAGAGCCCGCCGAAAGGCACTGGACGACGCCGAGCCGCAGGAAGGTGTGCGCGACATCGGCGGGCAGCCCGCGGAACGAGACGTCGAAGGCGGCGCGGACCCCGTCGTCCGGGCCCTCGACGTCGAGCGCGGCGAGTCTGGTCCGTTCGTTGCCGAGTTCGTCGACAAGGTCCTGCGCGGACCACTGCGCGCTGGCGGCGAGCCGGGCGCCCGCGATCCGCAGCGCGAGCGGGAGATAGCCGCAGAGCCGGGCGAGCGCGTGGTTGAGATCGAACCCGGCGGGCCCGGCGAGTTCCTCGATCAGCCGGACGGCGTCACCGGGGGCGAGCGTGCCGAGGACGCGCAGTCTGGCGGCGTTGGACACGGCGAGCCCGTCGAGTCTGGAGCGGCTGGTCACCAGCGTCATCGATCGCGATCCCGGCGGCAGCAGCGGTCGCACCTGCTCGGCGGAGCGGGCGTTGTCGAGGAGCACCAGCATCCGGCGCCCGGCGATCATCGAGCGGTAGAGGGCGATGCGTTCGTGGACCTGATCGGGGATGCCCTCCGCCGGGACGCCGAGCCCGAGCAGGAACTGGGTGAGCAACTCGGCGGGCTCCAGCGGCGGGTGGTGCGGGTCGAAACCGCGCAGGGAGGCGAAGAGGATGCCGTCGGGGAAGCGGCGGGCGGCGCGATGGGCCCACCACACCACCAGGCTGCTCTTGCCGATCCCGGCGGTCCCGCTGACCACTCCGACGGCCGTCTCGCCCGCTTCGGCGCGGTCGGCGAGCTCGTCGAGCCAGGCGAGATCGGCCTCGCGGCCGGCGAGATTCGGCACGGCGGGCGGCAACTGCTGCGCCGGTGTCGCGACCTGCTCGGCCTTCGGTTCCGCGACGACCTTGACCGGCAGGTCGTCGTTGAGCACCCGCTCGTGCAGCCAGCGCAGGTCCGCGCCGGGTTCGACGCCGAGGGTGCGCAGGGTCGCGCGCGAGACCGTGCGGTACAGCTCGAGCGCGTCGCCGCGGCGCCCGGCGTGGTACAGGGCGCGCATCAGCTGTCCGGCCGTGCGCTCGGCGAGCGGCTTGGCCCGGACCAGCGGGCTGAGTTCGACGATCAGCTCCGCGTGCCTGCCGAGTTCGAGATCCGCGTCGACCCGCGCGCCGTGGACGGCGAGCCGCAGATCCTCCAGTTCGGGCGCGCGGACCGAACCCGGAACACCGGCGAGCGCGGGGCCCTGCCACAGGGCGAGGGCCTCGGCGAGCAGTTCGGACGCCTTTTCCGGGTCCTCGGTGGACGCCCGGTCCAGCAACGACCTGGCGCGATGGACGTCGATCCGGCCGGGGTCGACGGTGAGCTGGTAGCCGGGCGGCGCGGTGAGGATCTGGGCGCCGCCCGGATGGTCGCCTTGGATGTCTCGGAGCACCCGTCGCAGGTGGGAGACGTTGCCGTGGACGATCGTGCGGGCGGTGGCCGGCGGGTCGTGGCCCCACAGCGCGTCGATGATCTCGTCGAGCGCGACGACCTTGTTGACCTTCAAGGCCAGTAGCGCGAGAAGCCCGCGGACCCCGGGACCGCCGACGGGTACCGGCCGGTCGCCGTCGAGCAGCTGCACGGGACCGAGAAGCTGGAAGCAGGCAGGGGAACCGCTTTCGCCCATGACAAGCCCCCTCCCCCGATCTCTCCCCTTACCGGAGTAGCCAACCTACCGCGCGAAGACGCCTTCAACCAGAAAAGCCTCGTGAGTGGTAATGACGGTTCCAACCGTCATTACCACTCACGAGACCAAAAAGGCTCCGTGCCCATCAGTCCCGATCTGATGGGGCACGGAGCCGGGGGATGTCCGATTTGGGCCGCCTGGGGGCGCGACCCACACCGGACATCGGCGTCCACGTCCGTCCGGGTGGGCTCACCCCGAGCGAAGAACCCGTTCGGTCGTCGACAACACCTACGTGAGCAAGCCCACTGGCCCGTTCACGTGGCGACAACGTAACAGGGCGCACACCAACAGCTACAGGCGCCCCGTCAAGGCCTTCGCTACCTGCGGTTTCGTCAGCGCGTCAGCGGAGTCGAGTCGCGGCCGGCGATGAACGCGGGACGCGGCTCGATCGCGGCGAACGGTTCCCGCAGCGCGTTCTCGACGCTGTTGAACACCACGAAGATGTTCGACCGCGGGTACGGCGTGATGTTGTTCGCCGAACCGTGCATGACATTCGAATCGAACCAGAGCGCCGAACCGGCCTGTCCGGTGAATTGGTCGATTCCGTATTCCGCGGCGAGTTTGGTGATGTCTTCCTCACTGGGAACACCGACCCGCTGCTCTTTCAGTGAACTCTTGTAGTTGTCCTCGGGGGTTTCCCCAGCGCATTGGACGAAGGTCCGCTGCGACCCCGGCATCACCATCAGCCCGCCGTTGAACGGGTAGTTGTCGGTGAGCGCGATGGAGCAGCTGACCGCGCGAGGGGCGGGCATGCCGTCCTCGGCGTGCCACGTCTCGAAATCCGAGTGCCAGTAGAACCCGGTGCCCTTGAACCCGGGCATGTAGTTCACGCGGCTCTGGTGGATGTAGACCTCGGAGCCGAGGATCTGCCGGGCCCGGTCGAGCACGCGGGGATCGCGGACGAGTTCCGCGATCAGCTCGCTGGTCTCGTGGACGTCGAAGATGGAGCGGACCTCACCGGTCTTGGCCTCGGTGATCACGCGCTCGTCGTCGCGGTGGTCCCCCGACGACATGCGGACGAGTTCCTGCCAGTACGTCTGGACCTCGCCAGGCGACAACAACTGGTCGACGACGGTGTAGCCGCGGGCCTCGTGGTTGGCGAGGGTGGCCGCGTCGAGGGGACCGTCCGCCTCGCCACCCCAGACGGTGGGGTGCGTGCGGGGGAGATGTTCGGGCTTACCCGTGATGCGGGTCGGGTAACTGTCGTCGACTCGGGTGTCGGTCAGCGTCAATGCAGTCGCCTCCTCGAGCGATTTTAGGGTTCGGTGACGAGCGGGTACACGCCGTTTTCGTCGTGGACCTCACGACCGGTGATGGGCGGGTTGAACACGCAGACGCACTTGATCTCGGTCTTCGGCCGGACCTGGTGCTTGTCGTGGTCGTTCAGCAGGTACAACGTGCCCGGCTTCAACTGGAACACCTCACCGGTTTCGGTGTTCTCGATCTCGCCTTCACCGGAGGTGATGAAGACCGCCTCGATGTGGTTCGCGTACCAGAAGTCGTTGACCGTCCCGGCGTAGAGCGTGGTCTCGTGCACCGAGAAGCCGACGCCCTCCTTGGCCAGCACGATGCGCTTGCTGCGCCAGTTCGGGGTCTTGATGTCGGCGTCGGTGTCGGTGACCTCGTCGAGTGTTCTGACAAGCAACTGAGAACTCCTTCTTTCTTCCTGGTGAGGACGGTCAGTTCAGGACGGTGGCGATGGCCTCGTCGATGATCGACAGGCCCTTCGTGAGCTCGTCGTCGGTCAGGGTCAGCGGCGGCAGCAGCTTCATGACCTCGCCGTCGGGACCGGAGGTCTCCATCAGCAGCCCGCGCTCGAAGGCGGCGGCGCAGACCTTGCCTGCGAGGTCGCCGTTGGCGAACTCGAGGCCCCTGGCCAGACCGCGGCCCTTCGCGAGCAGGTTCGCGTCCGGGTACGCCTCGACGATGCCTTCGAAAGCGGAAGCGATGCGCTCGCCCTTGGCCTTGGTCGACTTCTCCAGCTCGTCGTCGCTCCAGTAGACGCGCAGCGCCTCGGTCGCGGTGACGAACGCCGGGCTGATGCCGCGGAAGGTGCCGTTGTGCTCGCCCGGCTCCCAGACGTCGAGGTCGGGGCGGATCAGCGTCAGCGCCATCGGGATGCCGTAGCCGCCGATGGACTTCGACAGGCAGACGATGTCGGGCTTGATGCCCGCGTCCTCGAAGCTGAAGAACGGGCCGGTACGGCCGCAGCCCATCTGGACGTCGTCGAGGATCAGCAGGATGCCGTGCTTCTTGCACAGGTCGTCCAGCGCCTTGAGCCACTCGATGCGCGCGGCGTTGATACCGCCCTCGCCCTGCACGCCTTCGACGATCACGGCGGCGGGCTCGTTCAGGCCGCTGCCGGAGTCGCCCAGCAGCTTCTCGAAGTAGAGGAAGTCCGGGATGGAGCCGTCGAAGTAGTTGTCGTACGGCATCGGGGTGGCGTGCACCAGCGGGACACCCGCGCCGCCGCGCTTCATCGAGTTACCGGTCACCGAGAGGGCGCCCAGCGTCATCCCGTGGAAGGCGTTGGTGAAGTTGATGACGGCTTCCTTGCCGGTCACCTTGCGCGCGAGCTTCAGCGCGGCCTCGACCGCGTTCGCGCCACCGGGGCCGGGGAAGACGACCTTGTAGTCGAGGTCGCGCGGCGCGAGGATCTTCTCCTTGAAGGTCTGGAGGAAGTCCCGCTTGGCCACGGTGAACATGTCGAGCGCGTGCGTGACACCGTCACGGGCGATGTAATCGATCAGCGCGCGCTTGAGCGCCGGGTTGTTGTGCCCGTAGTTCAGCGCGCCGGCGCCGGCGAAGAAGTCGAGGTAAGCCTTGCCGTCTTCGTCGTACAGGTAGCTCCCCTGCGCCCGGTCGAACACCACGGGCCAGCCACGGCTGTAACTGCGTACTTCGGATTCGAGTTCCTCGAAAATGCTCATCACGTTTTCTTTCTCCCTGGGATCCCCGGTTTTATGTTCTATCGGCTGCTGAGCGGACCGATTCGATACAGATCCTCTTGCTCATGCGTTCCGTCCTCGGCCGGGAAATCGTTCGCGGAGAACAGATCCCGGCGTTCCAAGGTGGCGTTCCAGCGCTTGGCGAACGAGGCGAACAACCGGATCGAAGCCTCGTTGTCCGGAGTGATCGTGGTCTCGAGGTACCGCACGCCCTGGGCGACCAGACGGCTGAACAGCTCGTCGAGCAGTGCCCCGGCCAGCCCTTTTCCACGCTGGGACGCGTCGACGGCGACCTGCCAGACGAAGCCGGTGTCCTGCTTCCGATAGCCGATCACGAAGCCGACCGGGCTACCGTCGACTTTGGCGACCACCGAGGTGTCCGCGAAATCATGACACCACAGCAAATAGGCGTACGACGAGTTGAGATCGAGCTTCTTCGAATCGCGGGCGATTCTCCAGAGCGCGGCACCGTCGGCCTTGGTCGGGGATTCGATCAAGTGCTTTCCGGACATGTCCAAGAAACGTACCGGAGGATTCGGCCGAGGTCAGATCAGGCGATCAGCGACAGCGCGGCTACCTGCAACAACCCCGAAACACACGTGACAAAGGTAACGGTAACGTTTGAAGCGCAGCACTTGTGGGTAAGGCCGCTTCGATGCGGTCTCACTGCACGTGACGATACCAACCGTTACCACGCCATCGCAGGCTCAGGGCGCGATTCGCCGCCCGAATACGCTATTCACGTCGCCGTCCGCGACGGACGATGGACCCGAGCGGCGTCCAAACGGCGGGCAGCAGGAGCAGCAGGCAGACGACCAGCCACCAGACCGGCGCCTCCCCTCGCCGCCAGCCCGCGACGACGTCGCCGAGCCAGCCGAATAGCGGGTCCCGGACCGGCGGCAGGAAGGCGGCGAACAGCAACCCGGCTCCCGCCAGCACGCCGAGCACCGTGAGCACCATCCGCCACGTCTTGCGCAGCGTCATCAGGCTGACCACCAGGAACACGATCGCGCCCGCGGCGACCGGGACGCCGACCCACTGCAGTACCGGGCCGCCCTGACCACCGATGACGAATCCGGCCAGCACGGTGACCAGCGCGGCCAGCACGTTCCACGGCGACGGCAGGGTGGCCGCGCCGCGCGTGATCCACCAGGCACTGCGTCCGGCGGCCTGCGCGAAGGTCGCGGCCGGCTGGACCGATTTCGGCACCCTCGTCGCCCCCGCGGCCGCGTTGATCCCGGCGGCGCCCGCCTTGACCAGCGTCTTCGTCAGCAGCATCGTCCCGCGTTCGTGTTCGAACCGCTCGCCCGAAACCTGGCACGCCTGGAACGCGCGCTGCGTCTGCTCGTCGGTCTCCGGTTCGTTCTCGATCAGGCGCCGGAACCGTTCCGACGGCTTCCCGTTGCCCTTGGCCGTTTTCGCGTCGTGTCCACAGTGGAGGCCGACGCAGGGCAGTTCTTCGCGCGCGATTTCCAGCTGCCGCGCCCTGGCGAGCACCATCGCCGTCACCGGCATGCTGATCGGCAAGGTGGTTTCCCCTCGCACGTCACCGAGTTCGCCGTCGAGGCCGAGGAAAGCGAGTTCGGCGGCCAGTTGCGCGCGCAAGGCTTCCGCTTCCTCCTGGGACAGACCGTCCTCGGTACCCGGCTGCCGCCAGCCGATCTTCCGGAACGCGTCCCGGACCTGGGCGCGGAAGGCCTCCGGCCCGACGACGTCACGCAGCAGCCGCAGGCGTTTCGGATCGAGCAGGCACTGAATCAGCCAGCCCGCGCCGTCGACACGGCCCCACATCCAGTCGTTGGCCCGCCACGACGCCTTGTAGAACGCGCCGAAGTAGTCGGCCTGCATCCCGGTGAGCTTGTCCCAGGAGCGGCGCCTTTTCATGTCCATCAGCGTCCGTGAATCCGCGCTCACCTGGACGAGATCGACGCGTTGGTCGACCGACGGCGGCTGCGCGAGCAGCCCACGGGTCGCGATGTGCAGCCGCACCAGGCGAGAGGTGACGATCGGATCCCCGGCACTCTTGTCGTCCGAGGTGAGCCCTGTCCAGGCCAGTAGCGTGCTGACCGTATCGGCCGCCTCGGTGTCCGGTTTCGCTTTGGCCAACGGCAAAAGGATCGGTGTCGCCTGCCGGAGCGCGGCGACCACCATCGGCCACGCTTCTTTCAGCGTGTCCGACCGGCCGAGCTCCGCCCATTTCTTGGCGAGCCCCTCGATCCAAGCGGCCAGCGTGACGTCGGACGGTGGCGGCTCCTGTTCGGCGACCCAGCTCGCGAGCCGCATCCCCCGTGCCGCCCGGTGGCGCGCCTCGTGCAGCAGCACCCGGCAGCGATTGAGCTGCAGCGCCTGATCCGGCGTGGGATCGAGCCGGAAACCCGCGTTCACCAGCTGGATACCGGTGGCCACCGAATCGTCCAGCGCGGTGGTGCGGAAGGCGACCAGATCTTCCAGCTCGCAAGTGTCCTTCGGCTGTTCGGTGGGCAGGCCGTCGCGCAATCCCGACGCCGCGGCCGCGCGCAGCTGCGCCGCCGTCCCGGACGCCCACTGCCGGCCGGGATCCTCCACATCGGACAGGGAAAGCCTGCGGGTCGCCTCCCGGACCAGCGCGGTGGCGTCCTCCTGCACCCGCCGGTCGCGGTAGTCGTTCATCAGCCGCGGATCGACCAGCTTCTCGGGGTCGCCTCGAACCCCCAGCGAGGCAAGGGAAACGCGGGTTCCCCTGGTCCGGACGACGGCGTCGTTGTGCCGGGTCAGGTCTTCGAGCTCGGCACTGATCGTCTGGCTCAGGACGGTGCCGACGACCTTGCTCATCGCGGTGCCCAGCAGCGGCGGACGCTCCGGATCGACCTCGACGCGTTCGGCTTCGCGTTCCGCCGTCGGCACCACGTACAGCAGCAGCCGCCGGACGTCCGAATGCGACTGCCGTTCGAAGATCTCCCGCAGCGCCGGACGCAACGGCTTGTTCAGCAGCACCCCGCCGTCGGTCAGCCAATGCGACCGCGTGACGTCGGTGTAGCGGCTCATGTCCGGATGCAGCGGGCCGGTCTTCTCGCCGATCGGCATCCTGGCGAGTTCGAACGCGCCGGGAAACGAGGCGGTGGACCGGGCCGCGAGCGCGAGCGGACCGACGACGTCATCTGTCCATAAAGGACCATCGAACCGGAAGAGCAGGCGATGTTCGGTGTCCCGCACGAGGTTTCCCAGCGCGTCGTCGAACCTGGTCGTCTCGCCGTCGATCATCGTGCCGGTGAGCAGCACGGTGATGTCGGGGCAGTCGGGTTTCACCGTCGCCTTGTCGGTGATCCGGTGCAGCGCTTCCTTGAGATCGCCGAGCAGCACGCGATCGCCGTTCAGCAGCGACCTCGGCTCCTTTTCGCCGGGATCGCGGATCAGGTTGTCGAGCGATCCCGTGCTGATCCACGTGTCACGCAACACCTCCGGACTCGACCGGAACGCCTCGGCCAGCCCGAGGCACGCCGCGTTGATACCGCCCGCGCTCGTGCCGGTGAGCACGTCGAGCGAAACGGTGGCGTTGAGCAGGTCGAGCAGGGTCCGGTACGGACTCGTCGATTCCGGCTTTCTCGACGCCTGCAGCAGATGCGACGTCTCGGTGGCGACCCCGCCCATCCAGACCGCGAGGCTCGCCCCGCCCACCATGGTCATCGCCAGCCGGATCTCCTGCGGCCACGGACTCCCCGCGTCGGCCATATGCGCCCTCCCCAAGGCTTTGTGCAGGAGGCACCTTAGACCGGACGGATGAACCGGGGTACCGCCGTTGGTGCCGCCTTTCGGGCGGCCCCAAGGGCAACTCCCTCGCTCAGGCGGCGAAGTGTTCCAGGAGGAGCACCTGCGCTTCACCGACGGCGAAGCCCAGGCCGGCGCCGGTCGCGATCAGGATCCATTCGTCCTGCTGGAACGCCGGCCGCAGCAAGCCCTCGAACTCGCGCGGCGACAGCTCCTTCATCTTCGTCACCAGCACGTTCCGGATGTCCATCGCATCGTTCGCGTAGTCCTCGATGTACCGCATGGTCTCCGGCAACTTGTCCATGATCTTCTCGGCGATGTTCAGCTTCATGTCCTGATACCGCCTGCTGCCGACGGCGAACACCACCAGCGGTTTCCCGACCCCGACACGGCGTCCGAGCTGCGCGTCGAGCTGTCGCTGGATCAGCCCGAGCACCCGATCCGACAGCGGCCCGTGCAGCACCGCCTCGATGACGTTGTGCGGGGTGATGATCTCCTTCGCGATCAGCGCGCCGTACGCCTCCGCGACCTCGCCCCGCCGCTTCAGGAACAGGCCCTGCCAGCGCACGCCGAAGTACCGGCGCTCCTCGAGCGGGTAGAAGATCATCCGCAGCGCGAGCCAGTCGGTGAACCAGCCGGTGAACAGGCCGAACAGCGGCATGATCAGCGGGAACTTGAACAGTACCCACGCGACCATCTGGATCACGCCGATCAGCCCGCCGAAGAAGATGCCGGAGCGGGCGATGAACTTGAACTCCTTGTCGCCCGCCTCCTGGAAGATCCGGTTCAGCAGCCGTTTGTCCTTGACCAGCGCGGTGACCACCATGCCCTTGAGGTCGAACACACTGTCCACATCGGACTTGATCAGCTCCAGCACGGCGGCGACCATCTTCGGCGTCTCGGCCTGGACGCGCTGGATCACCAGCCGCTGCACCCGCACGGGCAGCGATTCCCACAGCCCCGGCTGGTAGTGGGCGGCGACGTCGCGCACGATGTCCTCGACCGCCGCCTGCAGCGGTTTTTCGATCTCCTTGGCGATTCTCTGCGGATCGAGCCTGGCGACGACCTCCGCCGGTTTGATCAGCTGCTCGGTCATCGTGTCGCAGGCGATGCTCGCCATCCGCGCGGCGCGTTTGGGCACGATGCCCTGCCAGCCGAGGAAGGGTTTGATCCCGATGAACTCGACCGGCTGGAACATCATCCGGATCGCGACGAGTTTGGTGGTGTACCCGATCAGCGCGGCGACGATCGGGATGGAGACGTAGATCGGCCAATGCTGGGCGAAGTCGGCGAGGATCCCCTCGAAGAACGCACCCATGCCGGGGGTCAGCCCGCGCTCGGGTCGCAGGCTTGCCAGAACTGGGCGCCGAGCCGGGAAATATGCACCGTGCGCTTGACGAACTTGGCCCGTTTGACCGACTTCTCCGCCTCGCGGACGGTCTCGTCGGTCAGCAGGATCTCGTACTGCGTATCGAGTGAGGGCACCTCTTCGTCCAGCTCGACCAGGCCGAGCCCGATCAGCCGGGTGAGATAACCGGGCACCTGGTCGGGCAGCGACACCCCGGCCGCCTTGCCGACGGTGGAGGCGTTGCGCAGCACGAACCGCCCGGCAGCGCCGAGGTTGGTCCGCTCGGCGACGTCGACGGCGGGGAACGGCGAGCCGTCGGAAAGCGCGGAAAGGATGCGGGCCTCATCCGGCGTCAACTGGCGCAGGATGATCGCGTAGAGGTACTCACGGGCGCGTTCGCGGCCGAAGCCGATCGAATGGTTGAGCAGTTCCGCCATCGCCGCGCGGAGCGGTTCGAGGTGGGCGCGGGTGTGCACGAGGGTGATGGTCGCTTCGACCGGGCGGGAGCCGTCGGCGTCGGGGCGGTTCATCGCGGACGCGGCGGTGAGCGCGGCGTGGTAGGGATCGTCGACCTCGTCGAGACGGCGGCGCAGCTCCGAAAGCAGCTGCCGCTCGCCCTGTTTGATGACCTGCTCGGCGATGTCGACGCCGGGGAGCTTGCGGGTGTATTCGATACCCGTACGGGCGGCCCAGCCCGCCAGCCGTCCCGCGCGTTTGGCGAAAGCGGCCAGGTCGTCACCGGCGGCTCGATCGTTGCTCACGGGCACTCCCCTCGCGTTCGCGCTGATGCTACCTGCGAGTAGGCCGAATGGCCGAAATTGTGATCGACGAGGGTGTTTGGATGGTGTGTATGAGCTTTACGCGCTGGGGACCACCCATCGACGTCCTCCCGCTCTTCGCGCGGGAGGAACAGGCCCTGCTCGACGTGCTGACCGGACTCGACGCGCGGCAGTGGGCCGCGCCGACGGTCTGCACGGGCTGGACGGTGCACGATCTCGCCGCCCACATCCTCGGCGACAAGCTCGGCAGGCTCTCCCGCGACCGCGACGACTACCGGATGACGGCCCCGCGCGAGGACGAACGCTTCGGGGAGTTCATCGACCGGATCAACGACGAATGGGTGGTCGCCTGCCGTCGGCTCTCCCCCGAAGTGCTGTTCGCGATGCTGGTCGACAGCACCTCGCAGCTCGCCGAGATGTGGGGCCGCGCCGACCTCGACGCCCTCGGCGACCCGGTGAGCTGGGCCGGGGACGAACCGGCGCCGGTCTGGCTCGACGTCGCCCGCGAGTACACCGAGTTCTGGGTGCACCAGCAGCAGATCCGCGAGGCCGTGGGCGCGCGGACACTCGACGAGCGCGAGTTCCGCGGGCCGGTGGTCGACACCTTCATGCGAGCCCTGCCGCACACCCTGCGTGACGTCGAAGCTCGCACCGGCAGGCAGGTCGTCTACACCGTCACCGGCCAGGGCGGCGGGAAGTGGACAGCGCAGCGGACCGCCGACGGCTGGGAGATCGACCGCGTCGCGCCGACCTCACGTTCGCCGCTGGCCTCGGTGACGACGGACGCGAACACGTTCTGGCGACTGTGCACCCGGAACCCGGTGGACAAGGACCGGGTCACCGTCAAGGGTGACGAAAGCGTTTGCGACGTCGTGCTCGGGATGACGTCGATCATCACATCGAGTAGCGGCTGACCTTCTCCGGGTGGATGACGAGCCGGAGAAGATCCAATTCCTGGATCCCCTTGAGCTCGACGGCGTGGGCCGGGTCGTCGAGGTCCCAGTAGCGGGCGCCGAGGCGGGCAGCCAGTTCGTGCGCTCCCTCGGGCTCCACCGTGGTGCGGCCGGCGACCGAGACCCAGCGCTCGCGTTCACCGACCGGGGCGGCGACGACGATCGAGGCGCGAGGGTCACTGTCCAGCCGTCGCACCTTGGCCGAATCCCGGGGCGTGAACAGCTGGATCGTGCCTTCGTCGGTGGCCTCGAACCACACCGGCCGGGGCTGCGGCGGCACCGGCCCGTCGGCCACGGTCAGGAACCCGTGCAGGGGGCGGCGCAGGAATTCGAGGTCTTCAGCGGTCAGCATGAGCTCGATTCAACAGGGCGGACTTGGACGTGCCCATAGGTGAAGAGCCGGATCACCTGTGTATTCGTCTAATGTCGAGGATGTGGACGTCTTCAGTGACCTCATCCGCGGGGTGCGGGCGCACGGCTCGTTGTTCGGCAGTTCGACGCTGTCCGCGCCTTGGGCGCTGCATTTCGTGGACGGCGCGCCGCTGACCCTGTGCGCCGTGCTGACCGGGGCGGGCTGGATCGTGCCGGAGGGCTGTCCGCCCGAGCCGCTTCGCGCGGGCGAGTCGATCATCGTGCGCGGCCCCGCGACGTTCACCTTCGTCGACGAGGTCGGCACCCTGGCCGAGCCGATCGTATGCGGCGAGGACTGCGCGACACCCGAACAGGGCGGGACCCGGCACCGTCTCGGCTGGGCCGACGACCGCGACGGCGGTGAGACGACCTTGATCGTCGGCGCGTATCCAGTCCGCGGTGAGATCAGCCGTCCGTTGCTGGACGCGCTGCCCGTCGTGGTGCGCGTGGACGCCGGGGGCACGGGCGACCCCGTGCTCGATCACCTCGCGGCCGAGGTCGCCGTCGACGCGCCGGGGCAGCAGGTGGTCCTCGACCGGTTGCTGGACTGGATGCTGGTCTGCTCATTGCGCGAATGGTTCGACCGGCCCGGCGGCGAACCGCCGGCGTGGTGGGCCGCCCAGCGGGATCCGGTGGTCGGCGACGCGCTGCGCCTGCTGCACGCCGAACCGGCGGCGCCGTGGACGGTCGCCGCGCTGGCCGGGCGGACCGGGGTGTCGCGTTCGACGCTGGCCAAACGGTTCGCCGACCTGGTCGGCGAACCGCCGCTGACCTATCTCACCCGCTGGCGGATGACCCTCGCGGCGGATCTGCTGGCCGATCGGGAATCCACGACCATCTCCGACATCGCCCGCACCGTCGGTTACGCCGACCCGTTCGGTTTCAGCGCGGCGTTCAAACGGGTCCGTGGCGTCAATCCGAGCGAATTCCGGCGGGCCGCCGTTCGCTGAGGGGGCTCAGCGTTGCAGGTGGCGGGACTTCTTGGCCTGCTTGCGCAACTGCAGGATCCGGGCTCCGCCGACGAGCGCGACCAGCGCGCCGCCCGCGATCACGGAGAACAGCATCGCGACGGCCAGCGGCATGCTGCCGGACATGCCGAGGAAGTGCACAGTCGCGGTGTCCTGGTTCTGCAGGATGAACACGAGCAGGAAGACCAGCACGACCAGCGCCACGATGACGGCGATCCAGGTCCCGCTCACGCGCGTGCGTTTGAGCTTCGGGACGGCGTCGAACTTACCGCTGTGGCGTGCGCCGCCAGCGGTTTCGGGCGGCTTGACGGGCTCGACCGGAACCTCGGCGGCGCCTTCGTGCGGCTGCGTCATGCAGGACAGTGTCCGCCGAACTGGGGTTGATCGCGCTCTCAAGCGTCCAAACGGGTGACCTCGTCCGCCGCGCGGAGCACGCGCAAGGTGTTCTTCCCGGCCAGCTTCGCGCAATCCTCTTCGCTCCAGCCGCGCTCCAGCAGCGCGGCGAACAGCACCGGATACTTCGAAACGTCTTCGAGGCCTTCGGGCAGCGTCGCGACTCCGTCGTAGTCACCGCCGAGGCCGATGTGGTCGACACCGGCCACCTCACGAGCGTGCTCGATGTGCGCGACGACGTCGTCGATGCTCGCCTTCGGCTTCTCCGGTCCGCCGCGCTCCGCGGTGAACTTCGTGCGCTGGTCGAGATTCCGGTAGTCCTGGCCCGCGGCATCCATGTCCTGGCGCAGCTGATCGTCCCACTCGGCGACCTTCGGCGAGATGAAGCCCGGCACGAAGGTCACCATCGCGACGCCGTCCTTGGCGGCCAGGGTTTCCAGGACGTCGTCGGGGATGTTGCGAGGATGGTCGTTGACCGCGCGGCACGAGGAGTGGCTGAAGATCACCGGCGCGGAACTGACCGCCAGCGCGTCGCGCATCGTGCTCGGCGCGACGTGCGAAAGGTCGACCAGCATTCCGATCTTGTTCATCTCACGCACGACATCGCGGCCGAAGTCGGTGAGCCCGTTGTGCGTGGGCTCGTCCGTACCGGAGTCGGCCCAGGTGGTGTTGTAGTTGTGCGTCAGCGTCATGTAGCGGACGCCGAGGCGGCGCAGGATCCTCAGCACGCCAAGGGATTCGGCGATGCTGTGGCCGCCCTCGGCGCCCAGCAGCGAAGCGATCTTGCCGTCGCGGAACGCGGCTTCGGCCTCGTCCGCGGTGTCGACGAGCGCCAGGCGATCGGGGTAGCGCTCGACCATCTGGTGCACGATCTCGATTTGTTCGAGCACCGCCGTGACCGCGCTGTGCCCCTCGAACTGGCAAGGCACGTAGACGGACCAGAACTGCATCCCGAGCCTGCCTTCGGCGAGCTTCGGGAAGTCGGTGTGCAGATGTGGCTGGCGGACCGTGAGATCCGTACCCGCCACGGCCTCGACCGGATCCGGGCCGGTCGTGACCCGCAGCTCCCATGGCAGATCGTTGTGGCCGTCCGCGAGGAGCACCGATTCGAGCAGAGCCTGGGCACGGACGAGGTCGCCGTTAGTCATCGGACGATGGTACGTCCGTCTACTTTGCTCTCACCGTCACGGGTTGAGCCATCCCGCGGCCGCTACCAAACCGTTGTCTGTCACCTGATGTCCACCGGGATGGCGGTGCGCGACGACGGCCGCGGAACGCTCGCGCAAGGCACGGACGAGTGCTTCCGCCGACGCGAGCGGCGCCATCGGATCTTGTTCGCCATTCGAGAGGAACACCCGCGTTCCGGACAAATCGTGTTGTGGCGGCGAAGGAACGGGTGACATCGCCGCGAACAACGCGGCCTCACGGACGGCGTCCGGACGAAGCAACGTCACCGCGGCGGCGATGTTGGCACCATTGGAAAACCCGATGGCGACCAGCCGCCTGTCCTCGAGTCCGTACTCCGCACGCGAAGCGACCACGAAATCGGCCAGCTGGTTCGCGCGGAAGACGACGTCCTCGTGATCGAAGACGCCTTCCGCCAGGCGGCGGAACCACCGTGCCGCACCGTGTTCCGACACCGGCCCGGCCGGCGCGAGCAGCGCCGACCCCGGGCTCAACCGACGGGCGAGCGGCACCAGATCGTCCGGACCGCCGCCGGTGCCGTGCAGGAGCAGCAGCACCGGCTCGTCCGGTGAACCTTCGACGTACTTGTGGTCCAATCCGGTCATCGTGCTTCCGGGTTGTTCTCGCTCGGGAGGTCCAGCTTCGGCAGCATGGCCTCGATGTCCTCACGCTTGGGTTCCAGCCACGGCGGCAGTTTCAGCGCGCGGCCGAGTTCCAGCAGCGGTTCGTCGATCGCGAATCCGGGTTCGTCGGTCGCGACTTCGAGCAGGGTGCCACCCGGTTCGCGGAAGTAGATCGAGCGGAAGTACTGACGGTCCAAAATGGACGTCACGTTCACGCCGTCGTCGATCAGTTCGTCACGCCAGGCGGCCTGGGTCTTTTCGTCCGGGGCGCGCCACGCGACGTGGTGCACGGTGCCCGCCGCCACGAGCCCGCGCGGGGCGTCCGGCGTCACGAGGACGTCGACGAGCGCGCCGGGGCCGCCTTCACCGGCGGAGAACCGCAGCCGGTTGCTCTCCTGGTGTTCGAAGGCCAGGCCGAGACCGTCGGTGAGCATGCCCGCCGTCGCGTCCTCTTTGGACACCGACAGCGTGACGGAATGCAGGCCGCGGATGGCGTGTTCGGCGGGGACGAGTTTCGTGTCCCACGGATCGCGCGGGTCGCCCTGCGGATGCGCGACAAGCGCGAGCTTCAGGCCGTCCGGATCGAGGAAGGTGAGTGTCTCTTCTCCGTCGGAATTGCGGATCTGACTCGTCTCGGTGCCGCTTTCGGCGAGGTGCGCCTTCCACCAGCCGAGGGAGGCTTCCGGAACGGAGAATGACGTCGTGGTCGCCTGCCCGGTGCCGTGACGGCCCTTCGGCGCGTCCTTCCACGGGAAGAACGTCATCAGGGAGCCGGGCTTGCCGGACTGATCGCCGTAGTAGAGGTGGTACGTGCCGGGGTCGTCGAAGTTCACGGTGGTCTTCACCAGCCGCAGGCCGAGGGCCCTGGTGTAGAAGTCCGCGTTGCGCTGGGGGTCGCCACCGATGGCGGTGACGTGGTGCAGGCCGGAAGTCTTGATCGACATGGTGCCCCTCCTCTGGGAGCCGGTGCAAGCAAGCTAACCCCGACAACCTCTCGCGCGCAAGATATATTCCTGAAAGAGTTCTCGGTGTAGGCTCGCGCCCGTGACAGCGGATCCGAGCGACGACGAAGTGGTCACGTGGTGGGGCCTGGTGATCGAGGGCTACCTGGCCACGCAGAACAGGCTCATGGGCGAGATCGCCGACCGGTTCGGCCTGGCGCCGGCGTCGTTCGACATCCTGCTGCGGCTCGTGCGTTCGCCGGAGCACCGGATGCCGATGACCCGGCTGGCCGTCGAGGCGGCGCTGTCCAGCGGCGGCTTCACCAAGGTCGCGGACAGGCTGGTCGCCGCGGACCTGATCTGCCGGGTGCCCAGTCCGGACGACCGGCGCGTCACCTTCGCCGCACTCACCGAGCACGGACTCGACGTCGCCCAGCAGGCGCGCGAGGCCTGCGCGGAGATCCTGCGGCGCATCGTTTTGACTCCGCTGGGTGACGACGCGCCCGCGCTGGCCGAGGCCATGCGCACCCTCCGCACCGTCAACGGCTCGTGACCTGCCGCGTTTAGTCCTCTAAATGCGCTGGTCGCCCGGGCACATACCGCATTTAGAGGACTAAATGCGGCGGGGCGGGGTCCCGGACCTCGTACATGTCCCGCACGAGGTCCCGGATGACGTTGCGCCGGATCTTCCCGGTCGCCGTCTTGGGCAGTTCGCCCAGCTCGACGACGCCCCGAGGGCGTTTGAACGACGCCAGTCCCGCCCGGCAGAAGTCGATCAGCTCGTCCGCGTCCAGCCGATGGCCGGGCACGCCGACCACGCAAGCGACCGGTTTCTCGATGCCGTCGGCGTCGAACGCGGCCACGACGGCGGCCTCGGCCACCGCCGGATGTTGCAGCAGCCGCTCCTCGACCTCGGCGGGCGACACCCAGATCCCGCCGGGTTTCAACATGTCGTTGAACCGGCCGAGGCAGGTGTAGGTCCCGTCGGCGTTGCGCACGAAACTGTCGCCCGTACGCAGCCATTCGCCCTGAAACACCCGCTTCGTCGTCTCGTACCGCGCCCAGTATCCGGTCGCGATCGACGGTCCGGCGACGAACAGCTCACCGGGCTGCCCGTCCGGTACGGGCACGCCATGCTCGTCACGCAGGGCGACTTCGTAGCCGGGGACCGGCACCCCCGTGGTGCCCGGCCGGACTTGGCGCGGCCGGTTGGACAGGAAGATGTGCAGTGCCTCCGTCGACCCGATCCCGTCGATGATCTCGACGCCGAACCGGTCGCGGAACCGCTCGTACAGCACGGCCGGTAGCGGTTCCCCCGCCGAAACGGCTTGGCGTACGGACGCGAACGTGTCGTCCGGGATGTCGCTGGCGAGCAGTGCCGCGTAGAACGTCGGGACGGCGAAGAGCAGCGTCGGCCGCTCCGCGCGTGCCCTGGCGCCGATCAGTCCCGGGGTCGGGCGGGCCGGTTCGAGCAGCGTCGTCCCGCCGGCCGCGAGCGGGAAGAACGCCGAATTCCCCAAGCCGTAAGCGAAAAACAGCTTCGGAACGGAAAGGAACCGGTCGTTCGGGCCGACGTCCAGCACGCCCCGCGCGTACGTCTCGCAGACCGCGCGGATGCCCGCGTGCCGGTGCATCGCCCCCTTAGGCTTACCCGTCGTCCCCGAGGTGTACAGCCAGAGCGCGGGCGAGTCCTCCCAGGTCGGCGCCGGTTCGAAACCGTGAGCATCCACTGTGGACAGATCGCTCCAGTCGTGCACGCGGACCCCGGACGGCAGTTCGGCCGCCTTCGCCCTGTCCAGCACGACGTCGGTGACCTCGGGCGCCAGTCCCAGCGCGATCGTCGCCTGCGCGGCGAACTCGCCGGAAACACACAGGACCCTGGCCCGCGAGTCGGCGAGCAGCTTGCCGAGGTCCAGCCCGGTGACCATGGTGGACACCGGCACCGCGACCGCCCCGGCCAGCATCGCGCCGAGGATCCCGGTGAGCAGTTCGACGTCGTCGACCATGCAGAACAGGACCCGCTCTTCCGGGCGGACGCCGATCGCGCGCAGCCCGGCGGCGACCCGGCGGGTTTCGGCCACGAGTTCGGCGTAGGTGAGGCTCCGCCTCGGCGAGACGACCGCGGGCTTGGCGCCGCGGCCCTCCGCCAGATGCGCCTCGAGCAGGTAGCTCGCCGCGTTGAACCCGGTAGCTGCAGCGGTCACGGCGCACCTTCTATCGGCTCAGCTCAGGTAAACGTATTCGTAGTCGAACGGTTTCCCATTGATGCCCTGGCGTGGCGGCGCCACCCAGCTCGCGATCTTTCCTCGCTCGTACACCGGGTGCATCAGCGATCGGACGAAGGTCAGGTCTTCCGGGGTGGGCAGCCACTTGCGTTTGCCGGCCAACCAGGTCCGCTCGTCGACAACCGTGCCGTCGGGCGTCACATGGTGGCCGGAGTTTATGCCGACTTCGCGATTGAATCCAGGGTGCGGGAGGACGAATCGGAAGTCGATACCGGCCTCGTCCAGGATCTTGTTCCAGCGGTTGACCCCGGTCTGGCAGTCGGCGCGGTACTCGTCCCGCAGGTCGAGGTTCAGCAGCAGGATGGCCGGGTGCTCCTCGCTCTCCCAGGTGCCGTCGGCCCGGGGGCGGGACAACGACCCGGCGGCGTCGGTGAGCCGGTGGTCGTCCTTGCGGCGGGCCTCCTGCCAGCGGCCTTTCAGCCCGGCGGTGTAGTAGTTCGCCGCGTTGGTCGAGGTCTCGCCGCCGAACAGGTCGAGTGAGACGGTGTAGTGGAAGTTCAGGTACCGCTGGATGAGATCGAGCGGGATCCCGCCGTGCCCGGCGATGTCGAAGGTGTCGTGCTCGCGGATCAGCTCGGCACTGCGGGTGACCACGCGGTCGACGCCGGTGGTGCCGACGAACATGTGGTGCGCCTCTTCCTTGAGCATGAATTCACAAGTGCGGGAAAGCGGGTCGAAGCCGCTTTCCTTGAGCGTGCCGAGCTGATATTTGCCATCGCGATCGGTGAAATAGGTGAACATGTAGAAGGCGAGCCAATCCGCGGTCTCTTCGTTGAAGGCGCCGAGGATGCGCGGAGCGTCCGGACTTCCGGAATTCCGGAGCAGCAAGGCTTCCGCTTCTTCACGGCCTTCGCGGCCGAAGTAGGCGTGCAGCAGATACACCATCGCCCACAGATGGCGGCCTTCTTCGACGTTGACTTGGAAGAGGTTCCGCAGGTCGTAAAGGCTCGGCGCGGTCAGCCCCAGCAGTTTCTGCTGCTCGACCGACGCGGGTTCGGTGTCGCCCTGGATGACGATGAGCCGCTGCAGATCGGCGCGATACTCGCCGGGAACCTGCTGCCAGACCGGTTCGCCTTGATGCTCGCCGAACGTGATGACGCGGTCCGGGTCACGCTCCGCGAGGAAGATCCCCCACCGGTAGTCCGGCACGTTGACGTGGTCGAAATGCGCCCAGCCGTCCCGGCCGACGCTGACCGCCGTGCGCAGGTAGACACCTTGGGTCCGCAGTGTGGGGCCCATTTCGCCCCACCAGTCCAGGAACTTCGGCTGCCAGCCCTCCAGCGCCCGCTGGAGCCGCCGGTCCCCGGAGAGATCGACGTTGTTGGGAATCTTGGCGTCGTAATCGATCTTGGTGGGCATGGGTCTCAAACCCGCTTCCTGTCGAAGACGGCCTTCTGACCAGTACCGTAGCGACGCAAAGCGCCTTCCGGCCCGGATGCGTTCGGACGAGTGAAGATCCAGTTCTGCCAAGCGGCCAAGCGGCCGAAGATCTTGCTTTCCATCGTCTCGGGTCCGACGAACCGGTGGTTCGCCTCCATTCCGGTCAGCGCGTCGGGGCTCAGCGAAGCCCTACCTTCCAGCGCGATCCGGATCTCGTCCGTCCAATCGAGGTCGTCCGGCGCGTCGGTGACCAGACCGAGTTCGTTCGCCTCCACCGGACTCAGCGGTTTGCCGCGCTCTTCCGCAAGTCTCGTGACGTGATCCGGATCGCCGAAGAACCGGGATTCGAGCCGGGTCAAGCCGTTGCCCATCGGCAAACGGCCGAAGTTGGCTTCGGACAACGTGATCGACGCACGTTCTTCACTGTCTTCGTCATCGATCGGCGGACCGTCCAAGATGTACTGACGGTCCGCGGCGAGCGCGAGTTCCAGCAGGAGCCCGGCGAAGCAGCTACCAGGTTCGATGAGCGCGATCAGGCTGCGGCTGGTGACGTCGAGTCGTTTGAGCGTCCGCTTCCAGTAGTGGACGATTTCGTTGCTCAGAACGTCTTTCGCGTCGAACACGGCACGTTCGTGCTCCAGGACCTTCGCCGGATCGCCTTCGGTGCGGAGCACCCAGGTGCCGAGTTCGGGTTCGTTGGTGCGCAGGCGAAGGATCGCGTCGTCCAGTTCGCGGGTGACGTCCAGCAGCCAGCCGTCGTCGCCTTCGGGCCCCTTGACGGTGATCGTCGCTTCGGTCGCGCTCAGTGAGAGGTCGACGTAACGATGCGTGAGAGGTGCCAGCTCGACACCTTCGCCGTCGAGCCGATCACTCGTCCGCGCGAGTTCCTTCGCCTTGGCCAGTACGGCTTCGCGAAAACCTTGCCGCGGCACGAGTTCGTCGACGAGCCGCCAGTCGACGGCGGCCCGGCCCTTCATACCGTCCGGACGCGTGGCGAAGACGTCGGCGAGATCCCGCCGCACACCGCGTTTGTCGACCAGCCTGGTGAGCCCGCCGGTACCGGGGAGGACGCCGAGAAGCGGGACCTCCGGCAGCGCGACGGTCGAAGAGTTGTCGTCGACCAGCAGGATCTTCTCGCAGGCGAGCGCGATTTCGTAGCCACCGCCGGCGCAGGTGCCGTTGACCGCGGCGACGTAGAGCTGGCCGGAGTTCGCCGACGCGTCCTCCATGGCGTTGCGGGTCTCGTTGGTGAACTTGCAGAAGTTCACCTTCCACTCGTGCGACGACGAGGCCAGCATGCGGATGTTCGCGCCGGCGCAGAAGACGTTGTCCTTCGCACTGGTCACGATGACCACGCGGACTTCGGGATGTTCGAACCGCAGACGCTGCGTCGCGTCGTACAACTCGATGTCGACGCCGAGGTCGTACGAGTTGAGCTTGAGCTCGTAACCCGGTACGAGACCCCCATCGGCGTCGACATCGAGTTCGAGCCACGCGACGTCGCCGTCGATGTCCAGATTCCAATGCCGGTAGCCGCTGGGATGACGTTCGAACGTCACCGATGTGGTCCGCGTCACCTCATCGATTGTCTACATCTCGATATTGAACGTCAATGTTGTGTAGAAAGTTGGTCACGGAGAGCAGGAAGGACCAGGTCGAGGAACCGGCGCCAGTCGGAACCCGTGCGGATGACGGACGAAAGGGCGCCGACCAGCAGATAGACGTCGGCAACAGTGCAGTCCGGCCGGACGAGACCCGCCGCCCGATCGTGGGCGATGACCTCCGCGACCACGCTCTCGAGTCTCCCGCGAGCGGTGCCGCGGGGCTCACTCCCCGGCCGCCCTCGGGCCGAGTCGATGGCGGCGGTGAGACCCCGATCGCCGGCCAGCAGCTCGCCGACATACCGAAAGTAGCGCTCCAGCCCGGAATCCTCGCCGAAGCAGTGCGTCCGCGCGTAGTCCTCGATCTCCGCGAACCGCTGCTCCGCGGCCGCCTCGACCAGTGCCTGGCGGTCCGGGAAATGGCGGTACACGGTCCCCACCCCGACTCCGGCCGCGCGGGCGATCTCCGGCATCTGCACGTCGTCGCCGCGTTCGGCGAACAGCGCACGCGCCGCCTCCATCACCCGCACTCGATTGCGCTCCGCGTCCGCACGCGGCTTGGTTGACAAGCTGGCCCCCTCGCGATTAAGTGGAAACGGAGTCCGTTTCCGAATGAGGGGAAGTCTAGCATGTCGAAGGACCGTTTCCTGCTGCTCAAACCCGGCGATACGCGACCCGGCCGCGTGCCGCTGCCGAGGGCGTTCAGCGTCAAGGCGATGACCGAGGACACCGAGACGAGGTTCTCGCTTCTCGAGGTCACCCTCGCCCTGGACATCCCGCGGCACGTGCACCACGAGGCCGACGAGTGCGTCTACGTCCTCGAAGGCGAACTCGGGATCGATTTCGACGACGAGAGCCATGTCGCCACCAAAGGCACGTTCGTCCTGCTGCCGCGCGGCGTGCCGCACGCGCTGCGCCGGGTCTCCGAACCGCCCCGGGTCCTCCAGATCTCCTCCCCCGGCGGCTGGGAGCACTACCTGGAGGACCTGTTCGAGGCGGGACCGGCCGTCTTCACCGAGGGCGCGATCGATCCGGAGAAGATCAACAAGATCGCGGCGCCCCACCACATCACTTACGGCGGCTAGGCGGCGCGCACGGGCACGCGGTTGAGCTTCGTCGCCGCCCAGGTCGCGAAGGCCCACAACAGGAGTGCGGACGCCGTGTCGGTGTAGATCGTGGCGAACCAGAAGGCCGGGATCCGCGGCACGGCGACCAGGAAATGGCCGAGACTGGCCAGCCCGGACAGCGAATAGACCATCAGGAACGCGAGCGCCCGCCAGTAGCGTCCGCGCAGGTAATCGCGGTAGCCGAGCACGCCGAACGCGGTGAAGAGGAAGTACGCGAAGACGACCAACGTGGCCGCGACGCCGACCGGAATCCCTTCGACCTGCGGATAGTCCGCCGCCCGGAGCACGTTGTGCGCGTAGTGCAGCGTGGTGGACAGCAGCGTGAAGGCGAGGATCAGCCGTAACGCGGTGAGTCCCCGGTCTTGAAGAGTTTCCATGTTCGCCCCCTTGCGACTTGATAGATCGCTCTAGCGAGAGAGTAGCGCAGGGTGATGGGGAGCTGAAGAGGACTTTCGTCCTGCGGACGGCAGGAGGGGTGCCCACCGACCGTGTGGGTTTTGGCGGGATGACCCGAAATCCACCCGGTCAACTGAGGGAGCAAGGGACCTTTGCTACCACCCGGCGCCGGCCTCGCCGCCGAACCCACACAGTCACCCCACCCCTTCAGCTCTCAAAAATGTCGGTGGGTGCGCGTAGAGAAGGAGGAGTGCCCGAAGCGACCGTGCCCCTGATCGGGGTCGAGAACTTCAAGATGCCCGAATGGGCCACGGTCGACGAGACCGTGGCCTCGGCGGGGATGGTCAAGGCCATCCGCACGGTCCCGTCCGCCGTGGCCATCGTGCTGCGGCTGGCCTGGCGGACGTCGCCGCGGCTGACCCTGCTCGCCGGCGTCGTCCACCTTCTTTCCGGCTGTGTCACGGCGTTCGGCCTGCTGGCCACGGCGAACGTGTTCATCGCGCTGCTGGAGAACGGGCCGACGCCGGACAGGGTGCTGCAGTCGCTGCCCGCGCTGCTGGTCGTCGTCGGCACGTACGCCTTGCGCGCCCTGCTCGACACGGCGGTGGCCGCGGTCGAGGGCGCGCTCCGGCCGCGGGTCGTGACTTCGGCGGGCGACGAGGTCACCGCCGCGATGGTCCGCGTCCGGCTGCTGGCCTTCGAGGACGCCGATTTCCGGGAGCTGGCGAGGCAGGGCGCACGGTACGGGGTCCGGTCGATCGAGATGAGCCTGCGCTGGCTCGCGGATCTGACGTCGGCGCTGATCTCGCTGGTCGCCGCGCTGGTGGCGGCGGGTCTGCTCAACCCGTGGCTCGCGCCGGTGCTGCTGCTCGCGGCGGTGGCCGACGGGTGGGCGGCGGCGAAGGTCGCGAAGCTGAACTACCGGCATTATCTCGACACCGTCGGCCGCAACATCCGGAAAGGGATCGTCGAGGAGGTGGCGACGTGGCGCGAGTTCGCCCTCGAACGGCATGCCCTCACCCTCCAGGAGCCGTTGCTCGGGGAGTACCGGCGGATCACCGACAGCCTGATGCGCGAAGAGGTCCGGCTCGCGCATCGCAGCAACATGGTCCGCCTGACCGGGCGCGCGGCGGCCGGGGTGGGCACCGCGATCGCGTATCTGGTGCTCGGTCTCCTGCTCTACACCGGGCAGATGGAGCTCGCCCTCGCCGGCACGGCCGCGCTCGCCATGCGGACGGCGTCGAATTCGCTGTCCATCACGATGCACGCGGTGAACTCCCTGTACGAGGAGTCGTTCTACATCGCCTTCTTCAACCGGCTGCTGGTGGAATCCGGGAAACGCGGTCCGGTGAAGACCGGGGTGGCCGCTCCGCCGGATCCGGCGGAGATCCGGCTGGAGAACGTCGGTTTCACCTATCCCGGCCAGCGAAAACCCGCGCTACGCGAGGTTTCGCTGACCATCCGGCGCGGCGAGGTGATCGCGCTGGTCGGGGAGAACGGTTCGGGCAAGACCACCCTGGGCAAGCTCCTCACCGGGCTCTATCCGCCTTCGGAGGGAAAGGTGTATTGGGACGACGTCGACATCGCCGGTGCCGATCACGAGTCGGTGCACGCCAACATCGCCGTCATCGCCCAGGATCCCGCCGAATGGCCGATGACGGCGGAGCACAACGTGACCGTCGGCAGGCTCGGCCGCGAAGACCCGGAACGCGCCGCTTGGCATGACGCGATCACCTCCTCCGGCGCCGACGAAGTGATCGATTCCTTGCCCGCCAAGGAGAAAACGGTGCTGTCCAAGAAGTTCAACGACGGGCAGGATCTGTCGGGCGGGCAATGGCAGCGGATGGGCATCGCCCGCGGGATCTACCGGGACGCCGCCGTCCTGATCGCCGACGAGCCGACGGCCGCCCTCGACGCGAAGGCCGAGGCCCGGGTCTTCGCGGGGCTGAGGCACGCGAGCGTTTCCGGGGCGGGCAGGCGCACGACGATCCTGGTGACCCATCGGCTGGCCAACATCCGCTCCGCGGACCGGATCCTGGTCCTGGAGAAAGGACGGCTGATCGAGCAGGGCACGCACGCCGAACTCATCGAGGAAGGAGGCCTCTACCACGAGCTTTACGAAATCCAGGCCCGTGCGTATCGCGGCGGCTGAGCGGGTAACCGGTGGACGGCAAGGACCCGATCCACCGGAGGGAAAGCATGTCCGACCAGGAAGACCGCGAAGCAGCGGACGGCCCCGGCCCCGCGGACGTCTCCGAAGAGGCCATCCAGCTCACGACGCCCGACGGCGGTGAACCGCGAGACACCGAATCGGACGAGGTCGCCGACTACGCGGGTACGCAGCGTTCCGCCGGGCCGGAGAGTGAGGCCGTCCACATCGAAGACGCGTAGCCGTTTCGGCCGTCACCGGTCACACTGTCGGAATGCCGGAGACGATCGCCGAGGTGAACGGCATCCAGTTGTGCTACGAGACGTTCGGTCCGCCGGACGGCAGGCCGTTGCTGATGATCATGGGCCTCGCCTCGCAGATGATCTGGTGGGACGACGAACTTTGCGAGAACCTCGCGGCCGAGGGGTTCTTCGTCGTCCGCTACGACAACCGGGACGCCGGGCGCTCCAGCAGGCTGTCGGGGCGGGTGAACCTGCCGCTGGCCTACACCCTGCGCGTCGCGCCGTACTCGCTGAAGGACCTGGCGGACGACGCCGCCGCGCTGCTGGACGAGCTCGGCCTCGAGAGCGCGCACGTCGTCGGCGCGTCGATGGGCGGGATGGTCGCGCAGACCCTGGCCATCGAGCATCCGGCGCGGGTGCGCTCGCTGACGTCGATCATGTCGACCACCGGCAACCGGTTCGTCGGACGGCCGAGTGCCAAGGCGATGACGATGCTGCTTTCGGCTCCGCCGCGTAATCGGGAGCAGTACGTCGACTACCTGCTGCGCACGTTCCGTGTCATCGGCTCGCCGGGTTATCCCTTCGACGAGGCCCGGCTGCGGGAGCGCGCGGAACGCTCCTTCGACCGTGGCGTGAATCCCGGCGGCACCGCACGTCAGCTGGCGGCGATCTTGTCGAGCCGGGATCGTTTCCGCGCGCTGCGGAAACTCCAGGTGCCGGCACTCGTCGTGCACGGTTCGAGGGATCCGCTCGTGCACGTTTCCGGTGGCAGGGCGACCGCTCGCGCGCTGCGGGAGTCCGAATTGGACATCGTCGCCGGGATGGGGCACGACCTTCCGCGCGCGATCTGGCCCCGGCTCGTACGCGGCCTGCTGCGGACGGCGGACCGGGCCGAGGTCAAGACCCGGCGAGCGTGATCGAACCCAGATGCGAGAAGTGCGCGGCCACCCGTGAACCCGGGCGCAGGTCGACGGCGTCCGTCATCCCGCCGGTGAGCACGATCCACCCCGGCTCCAGCGCGAGACCCCGGGCGCCGAGGGTGTTGGCCGCCAGCGCCAAGGCCTCCGCCGGATGGCCCTGCACGGCGGCGCCGGTGGCGGTGTCGACGATGGCACCGTCGACCTCCAAAAGTGCCGCCTCCAGCGAAAGATCCAGCGCGGACGGCTCGACGCCGACCGGGCCCAGCGTGAAATACGCGGAGAAGGCGTTGTCCGCCACGACGTCCGGCAGTTTGCCCCGATAGTCACGGTAGCGGCTGTCGACGATCTCGATGCCGCCGTGGACCCGGTCCACGGCGGCCATCGCGGTCGCCGCGGTCACGCCGGGGCCCGCGAGTCGTTTCCCCAGCACGAAAACCAGCTCGGGTTCCGCACGCGGGTGGATCAGCGACGGCACCGGTACACCGGCGGGCAGGACCATCGCGTCGGTCAGCCACGCGAGCAACGGCGAGTCGATTCCCATCCGCTGCTGCATCACGCGCGAGGTCAGGCCCAGCTTGACGCCGACCACGGTCTCGCCGCGAGCCCGCCGAAGCCGCAACGCCTCGTCCTGGATCGCATAAGCGGTATCGACGTCCAAAGCGGGCCACGAGTCTGTCAGCGGCTCGCGTTCTTCCCCGGACAGCAGCGCTTCCGCCGCCTCACGCACCCCAAGGCTCACGACCGTTCCTCCCCGGAGAACTTCGCGGTGACACTGCCGAGCCCCGCCATCGTCGCGACGACGGTGTCGCCGGGGCTCACCGGGATCGCACGCGTCATGGAACCCGGCAGCACGACGTGGCCCGGTTCCAGCGCGACACCGAGCGGTCCGACCGTGTTCGCGAGCCACACCAGCGCGTTCACCGGCGAACCGAGTACCGCGCCACCGGCACCGGTGGCCGCGATCCCGCCGTTCCGGTGCAGGACACAGCCCACCAGCCGCAGGTCGAGGTCGCCGATCGCGGTCGGCCTGCTGCCGAGGACGACCCCGCCGGAGGACGCGTTGTCCGCGATGGTGTCGACGATGCCGATCTTCCAGTCCTGGATGCGGGAATCCACGATTTCCAGTGCCGGCACGACGAAGTCGACCGCGCGCAGCGCGTCCGCCACCGTCACACCGGGGCCGCGCAACCGCGAGCCGAGCACGAACGCGATCTCCGGTTCGATCTTCGGCTGCAGGAAACCGCCGATCGGGATCGGCTGGTGTTCGAGGTGGAACATCGAGGCGGTCAGGTGGCCGTAGTCGGGCTGGTCGACGCCCATCTGCCGCTGCATGGCGGCGGAGGCGAGGCCGACCTTGTGCCCGCGCACGTCGTCACCCCGTTCGACCCAGTGCCGGACGAGCCGCTGCTGGATGCGGTACGCGTCTTCCAGCGTCGCCGTGGGATACGTCTCGATCAGGGGCGCGATCGGCTTGCCGGTCTCGTACGCGCTGAGCAGCGCGGCCGCGGCCTCCTGCAGCGTGCTGGCGTCCATGGGCTCCTTCCGACAGCCGAACTCTGCCTCCTCACCTTGGCCCGCACAAGACGCCCGTTCCACTGGCCGGTACGAGGAGATTAGGCCGAAAGTGTCTTGTGCGACCGCGATCTTCACCTAGCCTGCACCCATGTCCGATTGGTCGCTCTCACGGGCGAAGACCAGGATCGACCGCCGCGAGGAGCTCGACGAGCTGACCGCGCGCATCCGGTACGAGGTGCGCGTGCACCTCAACGGGCCCACGGCGCACAACGCCTACGACGAGCTGACCGACATCTTCGCCATCGGGCACGCGGAGTGTTCGGCACTGCTCAAGCACCGCCGTGTCCTCCCGCTGTGGGAACGGTTGCTGCTCACGCGCTACACCCGCCGCCTCTACGGCAAGGCGATCTCGGCGACGGTCGGTGACCTGCCCGCCGACGCCGGACCCGCGCCCTCGGCCGCGTTCGGACCGGAGATCGCTTCCCTCATCCCGGATTCCGGCGACACCGGCGCGAAGTACGACATGCAGGGCCGGGGGCTGGTCAACGCCTTCCGGATCGCCGCCGGACGGCACGGCGAGACCTGGCCGGATCGCCACGATGTCGCGACGACGTCCGCGCGCAACGTCCTGACCTGTTCCGCGGTCTTCCTGCGGCGACGCGTCTGGCACGTCGTCTGGCCCGTGTACCGGGTGCGCGGCCTGCGGCTCTGGAAACTCTAGGAATTCCCGCGCGGGCGAGATGGTTGAAGCCGGTATGACCGATCGCGCCACCGAGATCCTCGCCGGATCGAAGACGATCGCCGTGGTGGGGCTGAGCCGTGATCCGGCCAAGGCCTCGCACGGGGTCGCCGCCGTGCTGCAGGCACACGGGTTCCGGATCATCCCCGTTCATCCGTCGGCCGAGGAATTGCTCGGCGAGAAGGTCTACCGCTCGCTCACCGACATCCCGGAGCCGGTCGACCTCGTCGACGTCTTCCGCCCGTCGGCGGACACCCCGCCGATCGCCGAACAGGCCGTCGCGATCGGCGCGAAAGCACTCTGGCTGCAGCAGGGCATCGTCTCCGCCGAGGCACGCCGGATCGCCGAAGAAGGCGGCTTGGCCTACGTCGAAGATCGCTGCACGGCGGTCGTCCGCGCGGTCGCGAACCTGTCCGCACGTTAGAAACGAACTCCTGGCCGAACCCTCGCCGTATTTTCCCGGCGGGGGTTCTTTCATATCCGTGAACAGAAAAATGACCTCTGAAGTCATCCGCCGAATCGGAACCGCCGAAGGGATTGGGCCGAACCGGTGATCTTGACAGGAAGGCCACGAGCTGGGAAAACTTGTCCACGAGCCAGTTTGTTAAGAAACCTTCCCAACGGTGGACCGAGCTGTTAACGTCCGAATCCGCTTAGCGGAAACAGGTACCGGCCATCGGTACCCCGGTCCAACGGAGGGCGAAGTGGGTACACCACGCGGCCTGGATTCCAGCGGCACACTCGAGCGCGGACTCGCGGTACTCGAGCACGTCGGCAAGAACCAGGAAATTTCCACCAACGCGATCGCCAGGCAACTGGGTCTCTCCCGGAGCGCCGCCTACCGCATCGTCGGCACCCTCAAGAACCTCGAATACCTCGAAGCCGATCGCGCCACCGGCCGCGTGCGGCTCGGTACCCGGCTGGTCGAACTCGGCGCCCGCGCGATGGCGGCGACAGACCTCCACCGCTGCGCCCCGCGTTATCTCGCGTCGCTCGCCGAACGCAGCGGGGAGACGACCTATCTCGCCGTCCCGGACAACGACACGATGGTCTACGTCGCCACCGAACGCAGCGCCAACGCCGTCACCCTGGCCTGCCGTCTCGGCACCCGCCGTCCGCAGCACGCGACGTCGCTGGGCAAGGCGTGGCTGGCGGCACTGCCCGAACAGGACCGGCTCGAACGCATCCGCCGGATGAAACTCGACAGTCTCACCCTCAAGACGATCATCGATCCGGCCAGGCTGCTCGACGACCTCGCCAGGACGAGCCGTCGCGGCTGGGCCGTCGACGAGGTCGAGAACGAACCCGACGTCGGCTGCGTGGCCGCCGCCGTCCGCGACCACACCGGACGGCCGATCGCGGCGATCAGCATCGCGGGCCCGGCGGGCCGCGTGCTCCGCCGGACCGACGAACTCGGCGCGACCGTGGCGGGAACGGCCGCCGCGCTTTCCCTCCGCCTCGGTTACGTGCGGGCACAAAGGGGCTGACGTGGGCTGGCTCCAGGACTACCAGCCCGCCGGCGGGCTCTGGCTGTCCGCGGCGCTGGCGGCGTTGCCGATCATCGTGCTGCTGGTGACGCTGGGCGTCCTGCGCCGGTCCGCGCACCTTTCGGCGGCGTTGGCGCTGATCACCGCACTGCTGGTCGCGGTATCGCTGTACCGGATGCCCGCCGGGCTCGCCTTCGACGCCGCGGCCATGGGCTTGGTGTTCGGCGTGTGGTCGGTGGCCTGGATCGCGTTCCACGCCGTGTACTTCCACAACGTCACCGTGGCGACCGGACGGTTCGACGACATCAAGGCTGTCCTCGCCGGGTTCAGCGAGGATCGCCGCCTGCAGGCGTTGCTGATCGCGTTCGGGTTCGGCGCGCTGCTGGAGGGGATCGCGGGTGGCGGCTCGCCGATCGCGATCACCGCGGCGATGATGGCGGCGCTCGGTTTCCCGCCGGTCAAGGCGGTCGTGCTCGCGCTGCTGGCGAACACCGCGCCGGTCGCGTTCGGCGGCCTCGGCAATCCGCTCATCGTGCTGGGGAGGCTGACGGCGCCGATCCTCGGTATGAAACAAGAACAGGCGACGGAGCTGTTCTCGTCGATGGTCGGACGTCAGCTTCCCTTGCTGGCCTTGATCATCCCCGGTTTCCTGATCGTGGTCCTCGCGGGCTGGAAACGGATGGTGGAGGTCTGGCCCGCGGTGCTGACGGCGGGTCTGGCGTTCGCCGTCATGCAGTTCGTCACCTCGAACTTCATCAGCCCGAGCCTCGTCGACGTCGTCGCCGCGCTCGCCGCGATGGCCGCGCTGTGGATACTGACCCGGTTCTGGCAGCCGTCGACGGTTTGGCGTTTCGACGGCGAAGAACCGATCACGACCGGAGCGAACCTCGGCGCGGCGAAGGCCGGACGCGGCGCGCCGTACGCGTGGGCGCCGTACATCGTCCTGATCGTGGCGATCTTCCTTTCCCGCGTCGGCACGATCTTCAAGAACCTGCCCGGCTGGCTGGACCTGACCGCGTTGCTGCACAAGGCCGACTGGATGTTCGCGTGGCCGGGACTGCACAAGGAGGTCGTCCAGCACGCGCCGATCACGCCGAAGGACACTCCGTACGCGGCGACGTTGACCGTCGATTTCCTTTACTCGCCGGGAACCGTGGCCCTGATCGCGGCGATCGTGGCGGGTTTCGCGATGGGCGCGAAACCACGACTGCTGCTGGCCACCTACCGCCGGACGCTGCACCAGATGCGGTGCGCCTTGGCGACGATCTTCATGATCCTGGCGATCGCGTTCGTCATGAACTACTCGGGTGCGACGCAGACACTCGGGCTCGCGCTGGCGACCACCGGGGTGCTGTTCCCGTTGTTCTCCGCCTACATCGGCTGGCTCGGCGTCTTCCTCACCGGCTCGGACGCGTCGACGAACAGTCTCTTCGGACCGATGCAGGTGATTTCGGCGCAGCAGCTGCACGTCGACCCGATCCTCGCCGGTGCGACGAACACCTCCGGCGGCGTGATGGGCAAGATGATCTCGCCACAGAATCTGTCCATCGGTGCCACCGCGATCGGGCAGTCCGGGAAGGAAGGGGCGCTGCTGCGGCAGACGTTCCTGTGGTCGGTCGCGCTGACCTTCGTGGTCGGGATCATCGCCTTGCTGCAGGCGACCGTGCTGGAATTCATGATCCCGTCGTGAGTATGTCCACAATGGTCACCTGATCTTTACCCGTGACTGCTCTGGATGGATGAACGCATGGTTCGTTCACCGGAATGAGAACTACCGTTGTCCCATGCCCATGACGCTGATCAAAGGTACGTTCCAGCTTGTCGGAGCCTCACCGGACGGCGATTCGGTGCGCTTCTATCCCGAAGATCCCCAGGCGACCAAGAAGGCGGGCCTCAAGGTCCGGCTCAATTCGCGGGGCGGGATGCAGTTGCGGCTCGACGCGATCGACGCGCTCGAAACGCATTACCAGGCCAGGGGAACCGGCGGGATGTGGCATCAGCCCGCCGAATTCGCCGACGCCGCCTCGGCGAACCTGCTGAAGGCACTCGGGTTCAAAACGGTCGAACGCGATGAACGGGGAAGGGTCACTTCGGCGACCCCGATCAAGGTACCGGGTCACATACTGACGCGATTCGCGGACAAATACGGACGAGCGGTGGCGTTCGCCTTTCCCGGACAACGGCCGGGAAGGTCGGCCGACCTTTCCCGCGTCCATCTCGACGTCAAAACGCTGAAGAACTCCGCCAACTATCGGCAGGTCGCGGACGGCCTCGCCTACCCGACGTTCTATTCACTGCTCTACCCCGATCTCCGTGACGCCTTGGCCGCGGCCGCGGGCAAGGCACGCGAAGACGGGCTCGGGCTGTGGCCGCTGGACGTCACGAACTCCGGGTTCAAGCTCTCCTCCCGGCGGCAACTCGCCGACGAACTGGTGATCCTGCCGAAATTGTTCCGCAGGCTCGTCGACTACCTCGCGCTCGACGAGAGCGGCGGCGTCTCGCTGACCGGGTTCTCCGACTTCCTCGACTCCCGCAACGACCGGCTGTTCACCGTGCCGGACGGACACGCCACGGAATTCGAGACCCTGGTGAGCGTGAAGCGACAGACCGTGAACCTGACGGTCGAACCGGAGCGGATCGTCTTCATCGAGGCCTGAAAACCCGCCTGACACCTCCGGTGTGGGCAAAAAGACCGTACCTCCCTCCCCCTCCGGCGTGCTCATCTGAAAGGTGGGAGAGGGAGCCGATGCCAGTAGATGGTTCGCGGCGGTCGGAGGAGGCCGGCGGGCGGATGGAGACAGCTTCGAAGCTCATCGACGCGGTCCGCGTCCTTGTCGTGCGCTACTGCCGGGCGCGGATCGGACGGCGTGCGGGTAGCTATGAGACCGCGGACGCCGTCGCGACGAACAGCTGCCGCGAGATCCTCGCCGGTGCGGCCGAGGCGACCACGCTGCTCGCGTTCGCCTACAACGTCACGCGCGGCCTGGTCGACGACTTCCACCGGACGGCGGCCGAACTGCCGAACCCGCTCTCGGCGCTGCCGGGGCAGCAGCGCGAGATCATGGTGCTGCGGTCACTCGTCGGGCTTTCCACCGACGACACCGCGTTGGCGCTCGGCTGCTCCGTCCAGTCCGTCCGGCTGGGCCAGCACCGGGCGCTCACCACCCTCCGCCCCACCCCGGCCTGACGCGTTTCGTCCTCTGAATGCGGTAGTTGCACGCGCAAGTACCGCATTCAGAGGACTAAACGCGGTCGGTGCCGGAGGCGCACTCGGCCGCCCGGTTGAGCAGCAGGGTGCGCTCCCGGTCGTTCCCGGTCATCTCCGCCGCCCGCTCGAACTCGACGCGGGCCTCGTCGAGACGGCCGAGCTTCGCCAGGAAATCGCCGCGCACACTCGGCAGCAGGTGATACGACTTAAGCGCGGGCTCCGACGTCAGCTTGTCGACGACCACGAGCCCCGCCTCCGGGCCGAAGGCCATCGACAGCGCCACCGCCCGGTTCAGCTCGATCACCGGTGACGGGTTCAGCTTCCCGAGCCCTTCGTACAGGACGGCGATGCGTCCCCAATCGGTCTCCTCGCCCGTGCGCGCCCGTGCGTGACAGGCGGCGATGGCGGCCTGCGCCGCGTAGACACCGAAAGCGCCATCCGTCAGCGATTCGGCGAGTTCCAGCGCGGCGAGGCCGCGGCCGATCAGGAGCCTGTCCCATTTGGCGCGGTCCTGGTCCATGAGCAGCACGGGTTCACCGTTCGGCCCGACGCGCGCGGCGGACCGCGAAGCCTGGATCTCCATCAGCGCGACGAGCCCGTGCACCTCGGGTTCCTTCGGCATGAGACCGGCCAGGATCCGGCCGAGCCGCAGTGCCTCCTCGCACAGCCCCGGCCGCATCCAATCCTCGCCAGCCGTCGCCGAATATCCCTCGTTGAAGATCAGGTAGATCACTTCGAGCACCGACTCCAGGCGCGCGACCCGATCGGCGCCCTCCGGCACCTCGAACGGCACCTTGGCGTCGCCGAGTGTCTTCTTCGCCCGGACGATCCGCTGCGCGATGGCGGTTTCCTTGGCCAAGAACGCCCGCGCGATCTCGTGTGTCTGCAGCCCGCCGATCATCTTCAGCGTGAGCGCCACCCTGGCCTCGGTCGAGAGCACCGGGTGGCAGGCGGTGAACACCAGCCGCAGCAGATCGTCCTCGATATGGTCGTCGAGGCCCGCGGTGAAGTCGGGCTCCTCCTCGAACTCCTGCTCGCGGCCGATCTCGCCGAGTTTCCGCTCGTACCGTTCGTTGCGGCGGAAGGTGTCGACGGCGCGGCGTTTGGCCGTGGTCATGAGCCAGGCGCCCGGATTCCTCGGGACGCCCGACTCAGGCCACTGTTCGAGCGCGGCGACCAGCGCGTCCTGCGCCAGTTCCTCCGCGAGGCCGACGTCGCGCGTCATCCGCGCGAGGCCGGCGATGAGGCGGGCCGATTCGATCCGCCACACCGCGTCGATCGCCGAACGAGGGTCTGCTGTTGCCGTCACGCCGACCAATCAACATCGTCGGCGCGACGACCGCAACCACTAGTTCTTCTCCGCCTGCTTCCGCAGCTTCTGCTCGTGCTCGACGATCTCGGGGGTGGCGTGGTCGAAGTCGTCCATCTCGGCGACGCGGCGGATCTCGATCTCGCCCTCGCGGAACGGCGCGCGCTTCATCCATTCGACGACCTCGGCCTTGTCCTTCGCCTGGAGGATCCAGAAGCCCGCGACGAGTTCCTTTGTCTCGGCGAAGGGTCCGTCGATGACCCTGGCCTCGGCGGTGCCGTTGTACCGGATGCGGGCCCCGTCCGTGCTGTTGACCAGGCCTTCACCCGCGAGCATGACACCGGCCTTGACCAGCTCCTCGTTGAACTTCCCCATCTCCTGCAGGTCCTCGGCGCTCGGCTGCGCACCGGCCTCGACCTCGTCGTTGCTCTTGACGATCACCATGAACCGCATCTCGCGTCTCCGTTCCCGGCGGGGCTCGTCCCTGCCACATCTACGCGTCGATCGGGCATCCCGGGTTTCGACACGGTCCTCGAACTTTTTTCCGCGAGTATTCGAGCAGCCGGGAAATCGCAGGTCAACCGCCCATGCCAGAATTCGGCCGTGGCCGCTCTCCCCCCAGATCTCCGCTCAGCCCTCGACGAAGAGCTGGGCAAGTACCCGCAGCACAGGCTGACGCAGTCCGTCGAGCGGCTCAGCTCGCGCTACCGCGAGAACAACCCGGCGACGGCTCCGATCCTATCCTCCGACGTCGACATCGCGGCGTACGCGGGCTACCGGATGCCAGCCACCTACGCGGCCATACACGCTGTTCTCACCGAAGCCGCCCTTCGCGCTCCTGGGTTCGCTCCGCGTACGCAGATCGACGTCGGCGGCGGCACCGGTGCCGCGATCTGGGCGGCCGCGGACGTGTGGCCGTCGCTGGAGGACAGCACGGTCGTCGAGCAGGTTCCCGGCGCGATCGCGTTGGGGCGGCGGCTCGCGGGGAACGCCGGTGGCCAGGCCGTTCGCGGCTCGACCTGGCAACGCGGCCTGATCGACCCGGACGCTCCCGCGCCGGACGCCGATCTGGTGACCCTCTCCTATGTCCTCGGCGAACTGCCCGAGACCCGCCGGGCCGACGTCGTCGGTTGGCTGGCGGCCAAGGCCGGGATGCTGGTGCTGATCGAACCCGGCACCCCGGCGGGCTACGAGCGGATCGTCGAGGCACGGGACAGGCTCGTCGAACTCGGTCTCTCCCTGGTCGCGCCCTGCCCGCACGAAGGAGCCTGCCCGATCCCGCGCGGCAAGGACTGGTGCCATTTCTCCGCCCGCCTCCCGCGCACCGGCCTGCATCGCCAGCTGAAATCGGGAACGCTCGGGTTCGAGGACGAGAAGTTCTCCTACGTCGTCGCCTCGCGGACGGCGCCGGAGCGGGCCGCGGGCCGGATCCTGCGGCATCCGGTCAAACGCAAGGGGATGGTCAGCCTGTCCCTGTGCGCCGAGGGCGGGCTCACCGAAACGATCGTCACCAAACGGCACGGCGCGGCCTACCGTGTGGCCCGTGACGCGGAATGGGGCGACGCCTGGCCACCCGATCAGTCCACAGTGGACTGACGGCCGCGTCGCGCCAGGCCGCCGATGACGGTGAGCAGCGCGCCGAGCGCCGGATTGTCGTTGCCGCGCCGCCACATCAGTTCGAGTTCCACCGGACGGCCCTCGATACCGTCCACCGGACGGAGCACGACGCCCTCGAAGCGCAGCGCGGCGGCCGCCGCGGGCACCAACGCGACCCCGAGATCCGCCTTGACCAGCGCGAGCACCGTATGCACCTGACTGGGGTACTGCCGGTATTCCGGTAACACCCGCGCCGTGCGGAACACCGCCACGAGCAGATCGTGGAAATACCGGCCCTCCGACGGCGAATACATGATGAACGGCTCGCCGTCGAAGTCGCGGATGTCGGGATTCTTCTTGCGCCTTGCCAAAGGATGCGCCGACGGCAACGCCGCCAGCAGCGGCTCGCGCCACAGCGGCAGGGTCACGATGTCGGCGCCGGTGACCGGCGGCCGGATCATGCCGAGGTCGATCCCGCCCGCCAGCAATTCCGCCACCTGCGCCGACGTCACCATTTCCCGGAGCACCAGATCGACGCCCGGCACTTCGGCGTTAGCCGCGGCGAGAACGCGGTCGAGGTACGAATACGCGGCGGCGGCGGTGAAACCGAGCGTGACGACGCCGACCTCACCCTTCTTCGCCCGGCGGACATACAGCGTCGCCTCTTGCGACGAACGCAGTATTTTCCTTGCCTCAGCGAGAAAGACCCGTCCGGCGGGTGTCAGGCGGACCGCGCGGTGCGTACGGTCGAAAAGCTCGACCCCCAGTTCGCGCTCCAGCAGCTGGATCCGCCTGCTCAACGGCGGCTGGGTCATCGAAAGCCGTTCCGCCGCGCGGCCGTAGTGCAGTTCCTCGGCCACCGCGACGAAACTCACCAGCTGCTCCAGGGAGAACACCTATTCAGTCTAGGTATCAATCGAGGCCGAACAAGCGCTGAACCGGTATTGTTCCGGTCGATATTCCCCCACCGGACCCGAACAGGTGGACGCCAATCGTCCGTTCAGCCGGTTTCGGCCTGCCCATTCGCACCTAGGCTTGGCATCGGCGTCCGTGGCTCCGGCCCTCGGCGACGGCGCCGACGGCGAGCTCTGGAGGGGCCATGTGCGTTCGCATTCTCGAAACCCGGGCCAAGCGGGAGAATCTCTTTCTCCGGCTGCTGGTCCGCATTCAACTCAAGGCGTCCTGGCGCTGAGCGCAGGCGCGCAGCCTGCTGATCGCCCGGTGTTTGGTCACCCGCACGCGTGACGACGTCGTGCCGAGCGCCGCCGCGGTCTCGTTCGACGACAGCTGGCCGATCACCCGCATTCCCAGCACCTCGCGATGGGAGACCGGCAGCATCCGCATCAGCCTGCCGAGCCGGACACCGAGGTCGGTCCGCAGCGCGCGTTGCTCCGGCTCATCCGCGGCGACTGCCGGGTGCTCCGGGAGTTCACCGGTCAGGACCTGTTTGCTCCGCGCCGCCTTCCGGAAGACGTCGGCGACCTTGTTCGCCGCGATGGCGCGCAGGAGAAAGAGGAAAGAGCCACCGCGAAGGCCGTAACTGGGAACGGCGACCAAGACGGCGAGGCAGATCTCCTGCGCGATGTCGGCCGGTTCGAGATAGGTCAGGTCGCGGCCGCCGAGCCGGGTTTCGGCGTACTGCCGGGCCCACGGCGAGAGGGCGGCCATGAGGTCGTCCATGCCGTGCGGCTCGCCGTTCGCCGCGGCCTTGGCCAGTTCGTCCCACCCGGCAGGGGAAATCCAGCTGTCACCCTCGCCGGTTCTTCGCACCGGAAAATCGTCGCCGCCGCCCATGTCCCGCTCCCCACGGATGAGAAAACCGGCCGTCGAGGTCCAGGACGGAACGCGGACAACGGTAGTCGAGTAATCCCCCCACCTCAATCGACGAAAGTCCGCGACAAATTGTCCGCCTCGGCGCGAAACCGGACAGGTTCCCACTGTTGGTCTAGACAAGTTGGTAGCCGGGACGTAACTTTCCGTGCTGAGACCCCTCGCCAAGGTCTCAGCCAGGCCGGGAACGCGCCCCCGGCCGACATCCGCAAGCACCGCCGTGGCGCGTTCGCGCTCCGCGGCGGGATCCAGCCGAGGAGTGAGCTGTGCGCATCCGTCAGAAGATCCGGCGCGTCTTGACCGCATTGGCGGTCGTTCTCCCACTTGTCACCGGCGTTTCGGCGCTTTCGGCGCCCGCCGCGGTCGCCGCCGGTCCCGATCCGCTGCCGCTGACCGTCACCAACAATTCGAACCGCTCCGACGCGGTATATCTCTACGTGCTCGGCACGAACCTCAACACCGGCAGGCTCGGCTATGTCAACGCGGGCGGCGCCTTCACCCCGTGGCCGCCGGGCGCGAACCCACCGAGCCCCGCGCCGGACGTCGCGATCGCCGGCCCCGGAAACGGTGGCTCCACCACACTGCGAATCCCGCGAATGCTGTCGGGCCGCGTCTACCTGTCGTTCGGACAGAAGATCAAGTTCTTCCTGACACCGGACGGACTGGTGCAGCCTGCCCCGTGGGCGGACGGCGATCCGAACCGCGACATCCTGTTCGACTGGAGCGAATTCACCTACGACAACGCGGGCCTGTTCATCAACAGCTCGCAGGTGGACATGTTCAGCGTCCCGCACGTCGTCGGGCTGACCAACGGTGCCGGCACGAACAAGGAAGCCGGGCGCCTCAAGGCGAACGGCCGCGAGAACATCTTCAACGCCGTCCAAGCGCAGTCGGGTTTCTCGAACCTGGCCTACAACCGGCTGCGGGTACTCGCGCCGGGCAAGGGCCTCGACTCCGGCAAGTTCAGCGGAAACTACCTCGACGGCTACGTCACGAACGCCTGGAACACCTACAAGTCGACGCCGCTGACCGTGGTCCCGTTCGAGGCCGAGCCCGGCAAGAAGTTCACCGGCCGGACCGGCGGGGACGACGTCATGCGGTTCACGGACACCGCAGGTGCGACGGTGGCGTCGTTCGGCAAGCCCAGCACCCGCGACGTCTTCAACTGCGACGGGCGGCTGCAGGCGCCGAACGACCAGGTCGTCGGGCCGATCGCGCGGACGTTGTGCGCGGCGCTGCACCGGTCGACCCTGGGTTTCCAGCACACGCAGCCGACCTACGACGCGAGCCAGTTCTACAAGCAGACCGTGACCGACCACTACTCGCGGATCGTGCACGAGCAGATGGTCGACGGTAAGGCGTACGGATTCGCCTTCGACGATGTCGGGCACTTCGAGTCGCTGGTGCACGACGGTGACCCGCGTTCGGCGCGGATCGTCCTGACCGCTTTCTAGGCGGCGAGCCGCGTCAGGCGGCGCACGCTCCGTGAAGGCCTCCTTCCCTACTCTGAAGGTAGGGAAGGAGGCCTTCACGGACTTCCTGACTCGCGACCCGTCAGCGCGCCCCGCTCCCGATCCGCCACGCCGACATCCCGATCCCGCTCGGCCCGATCCCGCTCGGCTTGAGCGAGAGCACCGCCGGTTCGGGGGTGCGGCTGCGGGCCAGCTCCTCCGGCATGTACCGCACGCATTTCCGGTGCCATTCCAGGATTCCGGACATCCAGTTCTTCATGTTGTCCGCGTACCGGGTCAGCACCGCGCGGACCTCGTCGTCGAGGCCGAGGTCGTCGCACATCCGCGGCAGTCCCTCGTCAGCGAGCTGCTCGAACTGCTCCATCCGCGCGTTCATCAGGTCGGCGGCGATGTCCCTGGCCTGGAACCGGTCCACGTCGAGGAAGCGTTCGATGACGTAGACGAGGTTGTGCACCTCGCCCTCGTATTCGATCTCCTTCTGGTAGGAGAAGAGATCGTTGGCGATCGTCGCGTAGTCCTGGGCGGCGGTGTCCAGTTCGAAGAGCACCCGGTTCTGGTAGATCTCCGGCGGGACGACGTCGCCGAGCGCGAGCCGCGCGAGGCTCTTCGTGAGGTCCGATCCGAAAGTCCGCCGTCGCATCTCCACGTAGTCGATCGGGTCGGGGACGCGGTTCTGCGCCTGGTTCACCACCTCCCAGACCCAGCTCGCGATCATGCTCTCGACCGCCTGCCGGAAACCCGCCCGCGCGTGCGGGGTCAGCGGTCCGGCGGTGCGGTTCCACAGATCCGCCAGCCCTCGCTCGATCGGATCGGCGGGCTCGGGCACCGGCTCGCCGTCGAGCGGCATGAACAGCGAGAGCCGGTCGCTGCACAATTTCGCCGCCACGGGGTCCCGCCGCATCCCGAAGATCAACGGAAAGTAGTCGTCGCCGTAGGTGCCCCAAGCGAGCCAGTCCGACGACAGTTTGAGCTGTTCGAAGTCCGCGTCCGGGTGGATCATCGCTGCGCAGTGCGGCAGGTCGATGCCGCGCATCCGGCGTTCGTCCCAGACCCCGCCGAGTTCGACGCCCGGCACCGAGTCGAACATGCCCATCTTCCGCGCCCAGCCCGGGGCGTACTCGCGGGCGGCGGCGAGGTGCGGGCTGGTGCGGACCGGGTACGGCATGCGGAATTCGGGCAGGGGAAGGTGTCCCACCGGCGCGAACGGCGGAGGTGCCTGCTGCCGCGTCCGCTGGACCAGGCCCAAACGGTTCGGCGAGAGCCGGAGTGACTCCGTGCCGAGCCCTGTCGGCCCGCTGAAGGGGCCGTTCGTGCCGGAGACCGGGCCCTTGTTCATGTACCGGCTGGATTTCGCGTGCCATTCGTGGCCGCCGGACTGCCAGTCCTGCAGCCCCTTGACGTACAGGCCGATCCCGATCTGTTCCGGCAGCGGGACGTCGTGTTCGGCCAGCAGCGACGGCACCTCGACGAGCGCGGTGTTCTCGAACTGCTGCAGCCGCGAGGTCAGCAGGTCGTTGGTGAGGTCGGCGGCCTCCTGCGTCGAACAGTCGAGGAACTTCTCGAAGACGAGGACGGCGTTGGAGTTCTCTCCTTCCTCTCGTACTTCGCGCTGGTAGGAGAACAGGTCGTTGCGCAGGTGGACAGCGTCGGCGAAGGTGTCGCGCAGAACCTCCAGCGGCCTGGTCGCCGCGACCTTGTCCGGTACTTCGGCGCCGACGGCGTACTCGATCAGGTTGGCCGACCACGGCGCGCCACCGACGCGGCGGCGCATCTGGATGTATTCGATGGGGTTCGCGATCCGGCCGCGGTCGATGTTGTCCAGTTCCCAGAGCGATTCGACCATCAGGTTGTGCGTACTGGTGACGAATCGCCGCCGCCAGGCTTCCGACATCGAGGGAATGGTGCGCGCCCAGAGATCCTTGAGCCCGGCTTCGGCGGGATTATCCGGCTCCGGCGGCGTTTCCCCCGGCCCGGTCATGAACAGTTCCAGCCGGTCCAAATAGGCTTTGGCGCCTTCGGTGTTCCGCGTGTACTTGAATTGCGCGAGAAAATCGTCGTCGAAGAAGAACACCCAGACGTACCAATCCGTGACCAGATCGAGGGACGGCCCGTCACAGTCCGGATGAGTGTGCGCACAGAGCAGCGCGTAATCCATCTTCGCCAGCGCCTGCTCGGTCCAGACGACGTCGCCGGACGGTGCCGGCGAATCGAGCATGCCCATCTCCCTCGCCCAAGCCATGCTGTGCGTCCGTGCCGCTTCCAGGTGCGGATTGATCCGCGCCGGATGCGGCACGTAGAACTCGGGCAAGGTGAAAGCCTGCATCTGCGACTGCCTCCCGGAGCGGATGTCGAATACGTCTCGACATTTCCAGCCCCGCGCCGCGCCGGGCAACGGCCACCCGAGCGATTCCGCGCACCATGGAGTGAATCAGTCCCAGAGCGACTTCGAGTCGATATAGGGCGCGAGAAGCGCGGTCAATACCGCGTCACCTTTTCCGTCGAGTTCGTCCTCGGCGATCCGCCTGGCGACCCCGACCAGGAAATCGGCGACCTGCACCCGCGGATCCGTGCGCGAATCCACGAACTTCAGCCCGGCCAGCCCCGGACTGGACTTGATTTCGGCGAGCCGCTCCCCCTTGAGCGACGGCTGTTCGTCGTGGACGACGAAGACCGGCTCACCGTGCCCGCTCCAGCATTCGACGGCGCGGAGGATCGCGGGAACCAAGGGATCGAGGACCTTGGCGTCGCGCAACTCGGCGACCTTCGCCCGTAGTTCCTCGGTGTCTCCCACCATCGCGAAGAACGATCCGGCCGCGGGATCCCGCCGGTTCCTGGTCCGCAGCACGTCGTTGAAGGCGGCCAGCAGTGCGTCGTCCGGGGCGACGTCCCGGCCGACGAGTTCGCGGAGTTCGTTCGCCAGCAGCAGTTTCTTGTCGACGAGGTGAACGTGCGCGCGCCCGTGGACCGGGCCCAGCGGGCCGAGGAACCATTCGAGGACGCGCCGGTGCTTCGTGCGGAGCAGGTGATTGGCCTTGTATTCGACCGCCGGCGAACGGATCCGGCGGCGCAGTTCGACCAAGCAGGCCGAGGCCTCCTCGATGCCGAGCCGGACTCCCGCGTGCGCGAACACCCCGGTCCGCCCACCGATCAGCTTCTCACCCTCGGACCCGGACTCGTCGCAGGCGATCTCCAGGGGCACGTCCGGATCCTGCCCGATCGCACCGGCGTCGTCGACCCACTTACGCGGGCTCGGGCAGCGGCTCGCCCGTCTCGAGCAGCGTCTTGAGGCTCGACAGGATCGACGGCCAGCCGCTCCTGATCATCTCCAGCAGGGTGCTTCCCGGCTCGAAACCGTCGTGCACCACGGTCAGTTTCACCAGGTCGCCGACGGGTTCGAGGTCGAACGACACCTTCGACCTCGGCTCGGCCGCGAGCTTGGCCGACACGTCGTCGTCGATCTCCATGGACTTGGCGAATTCCGGGGTGAAGGTGTGCCAGGTGTAGGACAGGCGCCGGTACGGGTCGGACTCCAGCACGACCTGCTCGGGGTCCTCCAGCTTCACACCATGCTGCTCCCAGGCCATCGTCGACCCGTTCTTCCAGTCCGAAGTGAACTCGCAGCGCCAATACTGCCTGGTGAAGGCCGGGTCGGTCAGCGCTCGCCAGAGCCGCTCCGGCGTTGTCTTGATGTAGCTGGTGTAGACGAATTCGTTGCTGCTCATGGGTTCCTGCTCCAATGCCTTCTTCAGGTCGGCGAGCGCGTCGACCCGGCCCTGGTGATACCGGTCGATCCAGCGCTCGGCGATCGCGTTGATCGGCTCCGCGTTCACGTAGTGCAACTTCTCGCGGCCACGCCACACCGTGGTCACCAGATTGGCCGCCTCCAGCACGGCCAGATGCTTGCTGACGGACTGCCGCGCCATGTCCAGCCCCGCGCACAACTCGCGCAGGGTCTGGCCGTTGCGGGCGTTCAGGTCGTCGAGCAACCGGCGGCGACTGGGGTCGGCCAGCGCCTTGAACACCTCGTCCATGTCGCCTTCCTGATATGCAGCCGTTCAGCTGCCTTTCACTTTATGCAGCCTTTCGGCTGCATGTCAAGCCGACTACAAAAGGTGACAATGAGGGTTCTAGCCCAGCCTCTCTCAGGTACCTACTCGTGACGTGGGTAGCTCTTCCTGATGCTGGGACGTCCGGCGTTTCCGGTGCTCTTTGCTCGCGGTGAAGTACATGATGGGCCCCTTCCTTGCGCCTAGACACAGGAAGGGGCCCATCATGTACCGGGCTCCTCGGCTGAGCCGAGCGAAAGAGCTTCACGCGCCATCGTTGTAACCGGTGGTTCTACTGAGACTCATGGTGGCGTGTCCGGGCCGTGAAGGCCTCCTTGGAGGACTTGTCTTTGTTTACCCACTGGTGTGGAGCTTGTGTGGGTGGCCGGTGTGGCCGGGTGGGGAAGATTCCGGCCGTTGGACGGCCGGAATCTTCCCCGCTCGGTCGCCGGTCCGCAGATCGTGAGGGACTCGAGCTTGATCAACGGAAGATCGGGGACGTTGAGTGTCCCGGATCTTCCGTTGATCAAGGTGTGAGACCGGGGCGACGACCACCACCCTCGTCCA
>NZ_JBVKAE010000040.1:0-80655 GCF_055598845.1 Amycolatopsis sp. NPDC039088
TCAGGCCTGCTCTACCCCGGCTCGACCTTGATCAACGGAAGATCGGGGACATTGAGTGTCCCTGATCTTCCGTTGATCAAGCTCCGCCGCTGGTGTGCGGCCCGTGACAGTGCAGGAATAGTCGCCTGACCTGCAAGACCGCGACCCTGCCTTGAGCGTAGGGAAGGAGGCCTTCACGTCTACTTACGCCGGGCGGATCGGCCGTGGCGCGACGCCTTCGAGGGTCGGCACGACCGGCAGGATCCGGCCGTCCCTGGTGAACCGCAGCCGGTCGATGGCGGTCTCCCGGTGCGTGCCGTCACCGCCGGGGATGGCGAAGCGGTGGTAGGCGATGTACCACTCGTCCGTTCCCGGCACCCGCACCATCGAACTGTGCCCGGTGCCCTTGATCCCCAGCGAGAGGTCCTTGCTCAGGATCAGGCCGCGATTGGTGAACGGGCCGACGGGGCCGCTCGCCGTGGCGTACGCGACGCGGTAGTTCTCGCTGCGGGTGTCGTCGATGGACCAGCTCAGGTAGTAGGTGCCGTCGCGTTCGACCATGAACAGCCCTTCACGGAACCCGTCGAGTCCCGTGATGTGCTGGATCCGGCTCGCGTCGAAGGAGACCATGTCCTCGTTCAGTGGCACGACGTACGCCTCGCCATTGCCCCAGTACAGGTACGGCTGCCCCGAGCGGTCGATGAAAACCGCGGGATCGATCGCCTGGCCGCCGCCCGGGTTCTTCGCGATCAGCGGCTTGCCGGTGTCGACGAAGGGCCCGGTCGGGGAATCACTGACGGCGACACCGATCTTGGCCTCGGCGCAGAAGTAGAAGTAGTACTTGCCATTCCGCTCGGCGATCGTCGGTGCCCACGCGCTCTTGTCCGCCCAGCTCACGCCGGGGCCGAGGTCGAGTGCGACGCCGTGGTTCGTCCAGTCGACGAGGTTCTTCGAAGACCACACCGAGAACGTCGTACCGCTCCAGCTGTCGAAGCCGTCGGTGGTGGGGTACAGGTAATAGGTGTCGCCGAAGACGACGATGTTCGGATCCGCGTTCAATCCGGGAAGCGCGGGGCTGCGCATTTCCCGGGCTTCGACGGTCCAGACCCGCGTCTGCCCGCCCGGCGCGACGACCGTGTACTTCTTCGGACGGCTGAGGTCGACCGGGCGGCCGTCACCCGGAGCGATCTTCGCGCCGGGCGCGAGGGTGAACCGCGGGCTGAGCCGGCGCAGGTCGGTGCCGGGCCGCACCGGCAGCACGACCTTGCCGCCGCCCGCGTCGACGATCGCCGGCGCCTTGAGTGCGTCGAGTTCGACCGAGCGGATCAGCGTGCTGTTCGAGGGGAGCCCCGCGACCTCGGCCCCGGAGAGGGCCCGGTTGTACAGGCGGACGTCCTTCATTTTGCCCTTGAACGTCTTGTCCGCCGAGTAGACCGAACGGCCGAGGTAGTTCGCCGCGGTGACACCGCCGCCGAGGTCGGACGGCTTGATGGTGACCTTGTCGTTGCGCGCCACCTCGACGCCGTCGGAGTACAGCACGGCGCTGCCCCCGCCGACGGTGAGCGTGACGTTCTTCCACACCCCGCGCGGTAGCCCGCCGCTCGCCGCGGCGGCCTGTTCGGTGGTCCAGTTCCCGGTCGCTATCGCGCCCCGGAAGCCGCCGCCGTCGGTACCGCCGGTGGTGAAGAGGTACCCGTCCCCGGCGCCGGACGACCCGGTGTTGCCGAAACCGTAGAGGAAATAAGGAGCCTGTTGCTCCGGGTCGACGAAGACGTCGGCGGACACGGTGGCCGAGGCCGCGCCGTTGAGGAGGTTGTTCGGCAACTGCACGTGACCGGTCGTGCCACCGAACTCCAGTGCGCCGTCCGCCCACTTGACGTCACCCGCGAGCGCGCCGTCGTAGCCGTGACCGGTGCTGTCGGTGGCGGTCGTGCCGGTCTTGCCGTTGAGCGGCCACTGCGCGACGAGACCGTTCCGGTCGGCCTTCGCCGGCGCGGGAGGCGCGGTCAGCCTGTCGAGTTCGGCCTGGGTGACCGGGAGAACGGTGCCGTGGCGGGGTGACGACGGCAGCTTCGCACCCGCCGACATCGTCCACTTGCCGGACGCGAGATCGGTGGTCTCGAACGGGACGTAGCCGCGGCCACCGTACTCGTCGATGAACAGGTACCACTTGTCCTCGGTGTTGGACTTGAAGCCGGTCGGCCCCTCGCCGCGGTCGAGACCGGGATCGCCCCTGCCGATGCAGTCGGCGACGAAGTCGTAGGACGGGTCGAGCAGATCGGTCGACTTCTCCGCGGTGATGTACTTGCTGCACGGCGAGGACGACGTCGGATTGCGTTCGTCCTTGGTGAACCGGTAGTACGTGCCCTTGTCCTGGATGATCGTGGAGTCGATGACCGAGTATCCCGGGTCGATCCACACCTTCGGCTGGCTGAAGGTCACGAAGTCGCGTGTCGTCGCGTAGAGCATCCGGTTGTAGCTGTCACCGGTGTGCGCGGGGTCGTTCTCGGCGTAGAGCTTCGAGGCCCAGTAGACGACGTAGCTCCCGCGCTTGGCATCCCAGAAGGCCTCCGGCGCCCAGGTGTTGCCCGCCGTCGGCGGGGAGACCTGGACGCTGCGCTGACGGGACCAGCTGACCAGGTCGGTGGATTCCCACACCATGATCGAACGGCTGCCGGTGCGCTGCGCGGCGTCCCAGCCGCGGCCGTTGTGGATCTTGAGATCGGTGGCGAGGAGGTAGAACTTGTCGCCGTCGGGGGAGCGGAGGATGAACGGGTCGCGGACGCCCAGTTCGCCGAGGCTCGACCTGAGTACCGGCTTGCCATTGTTGAGTTCGGTCCAGTTCAGCGGGTCGTTGCCCTTGCTGGCGGCGGTGTAGATCTGTTCGCCGTCCGGGGTTCCTTCGCCGGTGAAGTAGAAGAAGCTGTAGCCCTTGAGCGGCTGCAGAGCCGGTTTCGCCGGCACTTTCGCGGTGAACCGCCGGGTCGCCATGTCCCGTCCGCTGGCGACGGTCGCCGTGAGCGTGACCGTCGTGGTGCCCGCCGCCGGCCTGGCGACCTCGCCGGTCGGCGTGATCACCGCGGGATCCGAGGACTGCCAACGGATCGTGGTGCCGCCCTGGCCGCTGCCGGGCAGGGTCAGGTTGCCGCGAACGTCGTCGATGCCGGGAACCGAAAGCGTGTTCGCCACTTCCCGGGCCTTGGCCTGGTCCGGTGTACCCGGTGGGCCGCCGGGGGACGTCGTGCCGGCCGACGCCGTGCCGACGCTCGCGATCAGTAGGGCCACCGTCGCGAAGAGGACGCCGGAACGGCGTGGACGCGAGGAGATCATCGTGGAGGGCTCCCTCGGGCTTCCTTGACCGATGAAAACTGTTAGCGTTAACAGTCTGTTCTGCATGCTGACGGTAGAACGGCGTCCCCTTTCGGTCAAGTGTGCGGCCCGTTCGATCGGTCTTCGCTTCCTTATCTGATACGGACCGGAGAACGGTTCGGTTCAAAGAGATTTCTCTTTTCTTTTTCCGGTCGGTTCCCTGGACAAAGCCGTGTTGACGAGGTCACGATATGCGCCGGTGAAGTCGGCGATCGCCGATTCATTGCCGCATTTATTTCCCTATTTACTCGACATTGGAGAGCGGTATGTCTCGAAGAGCAGGTGCCCATCGCGTTTCCCGGCGGACGAAGGTCGCGACCGGTGCCTTGGGGCTGGTCATCGCGGCCGGCGCGTTGATCGTGTCGACGGCAGCGGGCAACTCCGACAGCGCCGGTGCGGCGCAGGCGGCGGCCGGGATCGTGTGCCCGGACGTCGCGACCAAGTTGCCCGCGGTTCCGGCTCGCGCGAAGGCGGAGGTCGATCGGAACCTGGCACTGCTGGGGACGCAGATCGCGGAGGCCGAGCAGCGGCTGGCGTCTTCGGCCGGGCAGGGCGGGTCGAATTTCGTGCAGAACGCGATCCTCGGCCCGCTGGCGGACAAGCGGACCGCGACGATCGACCGGATCGCCATCGCGATCGGCCGGGTGGCGGCGAAACCGCAGGGTTTGGCGGAGCTCGCGCCCTGCTCGCTGGGCTCAGGCGGCGCACCGGGTACCGCAACTGCCACCGCGCCGAGCGCCGCGCCGTCCTCCAGTGCGGGCGGTGTCGGGGGAGCGGGCCGGATCGCGTGCCCGGACGTCGCGAGCAAATTGCCCGAGATCCCGGCCCGCGCGAAGACGGAGGTCGATCGGAACCTGGCACTGCTGGGAACGCAGATCGCCGAAGCCGAGCGGCGGCTGAGCACGTCGCAGGGTGAGGGCGGACCGAATTTCGTGCAGAACGCGATCCTCGGCCCGCTGGCGGACAAGCGGACCGCGACGATCGACCGGATCGCCATCGCGATCGGGCGAGTGACGGCGAAACCGCAGGGTCTGGGTGCCCTCGCGCCCTGCTCGGCGCGGTGATCTCCCGGCCGCCGGCGCGAACCGGAGCCGCCGAGTCCGGCTCCGCCGCGCGTTCGAACCGGCGGCCCGGCCCGTGACCCGACTGTGACTGAAAGTCCTCTTGACCCTGTCCGTGTTATCGCTAACACTTGCGGCACTCGTCACCCGGCGAGGGCTGCGATAGGAGACAGGCGATGGCACGCGACACCGTCGGCGAGGAGAGCAAGGTGCCCGCGGGCAAGCAGGCGAGCCTTACCGACGTCGCCGCGCTGGCGGGCGTTTCGCATATGACGGTCTCCCGGGTCATCAATGGCACCGGCCCGGTTCGCGCCGAAACCCGCGTCCGGGTCAACGCCGCGATCGAGCAACTCGACTATAGGCCGAACTCGGTCGCCCGCGCACTGGTCACCGGCCGCTCGGGCACGCTCGGTGTGGTCGCGCTGGAGGCCAACCTCTACGGCCCGGCCAGCACCTTGAGCGGAATCGAGCACGCCGCCCGCGAGGCCGGTTACGCGACGACCATAACCAGCATCAGCCGTCCTGGCCGGTCGTCCATCACCGACGCGGTGGAGCGGCTGCGGCGACAGGCCGTCGAAGGCATCGTCGTCATCGCCCCGCACGTCACCGCCGGGCGCGCTCTCGAAGCGGCGCCCAGCGACGTGCCGCTCGTCGCGGTCGGCGGCGGGAAGGACGCGCCGGTACCGGTGATCTCGGTCGACCAGTACGACGGCGCCCGCCGGGCGACCGAACATCTTCTCGGGCTGGGGCACGAGACCGTCTGGCATGTGGCCGGACCGGAAGACTGGCTGGAGGCACTCGACCGCGAGCGTGGCTGGCGGGAGACCCTGCAGCGGCGCGGCGCGCGGATCCCGCCCGTCGTGCGGGGTGACTGGAGTGCACGGTCCGGATACGCGGCGGGGCGATCCCTCGTCGGCGAAAAGGGACTGGACGCGGTGTTCGTCGCCAACGACCAGATGGCACTCGGCTTTCTCCGCGCCTGCACCGAGGCAGGAGTGAATGTGCCCGGCGAGGTGCGGATCGTCGGTTTCGACGACGTGCCGGAGGCGGCTTACTACACGCCGCCGCTGACGACGGTGCGGCAAGACTTCGTCGAAGTCGGCAGGCGCACGTTCGACCTTCTCCGCCGCCGGATGAACGGTGGCGAAGAACGGGCCCGTGACCTGGTGTCCCCTGAATTGATCGTGCGGGAAAGCACCGGCATCTCGTAGTGCCGGTGGCGGTTCCCATCGGGGGCTTCACCACCAAATGTTAACGCTAACTCAAATGATCAGTGCGGATCTAGGAGTCGATGTGGCAAGAAAACCGTGGACGGCGATCGTGGTCGGAGTGGCCGGGATGCTCGTGCTCACCGCTTGTGGCGGTGGCGGCGGTGGAACGGGTGACGGCGGCGCCATCACCCTCGGGTTCGCCCAGGTGGGCGCGGAAAGCGGCTGGCGGACCGCGAACACCAAGTCGATCCAGGACTCCGCGAAGGCGGCCGGGATCGAGCTGAAGTTCTCCGACGCGCAGCAGAAGCAGGAGAACCAGATCACCGCGATCCGGTCCTACATCCAGCAGAAGGTCAAGGTGATCGCCTTCTCGCCGGTCGTCGAGTCCGGCTGGGACACCGTGCTCAAGGAGGCGAAGACGGCGAACATCCCGGTCATCCTGACCGACCGGGCCGTCGACTCCCAGGACAAGACGCTCTACAAGACCTTCCTCGGTTCGGACTTCGTCGCCGAGGGCAAGAAGGCGGGCGAGTGGCTCTCGAAGGAGTTCGGCTCGGCCGCCGGCGACGTGAACATCGTCGAACTCCAGGGCACCACCGGCTCCGCGCCGGCGAACGACCGCAAGAAGGGTTTCGCCGACGTCATCGCGTCGAACCCCAAGTTCAAGGTCGTCGCGTCGCAGACCGGTGAGTTCACCCGCGCCAAGGGCAAGGAGGTCATGGAGGCCTTCCTGAAGTCCCAGCCCAAGATCGACGTGCTGTACGCGCACAACGACGACATGGCGCTCGGTGCCATCGAAGCGATCCAGGCGGCCGGGAAGGTGCCCGGCAAGGACATCAAGATCGTCTCGGTCGACGGCGTCCGCGACGCGTTGCAGGCTTTGGCCGACGGCAAGATCAACCACGTCGTCGAATGCAACCCGCTGCTCGGCCCGCAACTGATGGACCTGGTCAAGAAGGTCGCCGCCGGTGAGCAGGTGCCGCCGCGGATCGAGACCGCCGAAACCGAGTTCGACCAGGCGGCCGCCAAGGCCGCGCTGCCGCAGCGCCAGTACTGATCTCCCGCCCGCGTCCCCCCGAAACAAGGTCAGCGATGACAGAACCCCCTGCGATTCTGCGGATGAGCCACATCCGGAAGGAATTCCCCGGTGTGGTCGCCCTCGACGACGTCTCCTTCCGGATGTTCCCCGGTGAGGTGCACGCGCTGATGGGTGAGAACGGTGCCGGCAAGTCCACCCTGATCAAGGTGCTCACCGGCGTCTACGGGGTGGACGCGGGCACCATCGAACTCGCCGGGAATCCGGTCGCGTTCAGCGGTCCGGGGGAGGCGCAGCGATCCGGCGTCAGCACCGTGTACCAGGAAGTGAACCTCTGCCCGAACCTGTCGGTGGCGGAGAACATCTGCCTCGGCAAGGAGCCGCGACGGCGCGGCCGCATCGACTGGCGCGAGATGCGCCGCCGGGCGGCCGCGCTGCTGGCCAGGCTGGACGTCGAAGTGGACGTGTCGGCCGAACTGGGCCGTTGTTCGATCGCGGTGCAGCAGCTGGTCGCGATCGCCAGGGCGCTCGACGTCGACGCCCGCGTCCTCATTCTCGACGAGCCGACGTCCAGTTTGGACGCCGGCGAGGTCGAGCAGCTGCTGAACGTGGTGCGGTCGCTGCGGGAGCAGGGGATGGCGATCCTGTTCGTCTCCCACTTCATCGAGCAGGTCTTCGCCGTCGCGGACCGGATGACGGTGCTGCGCAACGGGAAGCTCATCGGCGAGTACCGCACCGAAGAGATCACCCCGGTCGACCTGGTGACCAGGATGATCGGCAAGGAACTCGAGGCACTCGAAGACATCGAGGACGCGGGCCACAGCCGGTCCGAGGTGGCGGGCGCCCCGGTGTTCCTCGAAGCGGACGGGGTGGGGCGCAAGGGCGGTGTCGCCCCGTTCTCGCTCGACATCCGCGAGGGTGAGGTCATCGGCCTCGCGGGTTTGCTCGGCTCCGGCCGTACCGAACTGGCCAGGCTGCTGTTCGGCGCCGACCACTCGGACAGCGGTTCGGTACGGATCAACGGCGAACCGGTGTCGCTGAAGACCCCGCGTTCCGGCCTCGACCGGCGGATCGCGTTCTGTTCGGAGAACCGCAAGACCGAAGGCCTCGTCGAGGAACTCACGGTGCGCGAGAACATCGTGCTGGCGCTGCAGGCCTCGCGCGGCTGGGCGCGGCCGATCTCGCGGCGGCGGCAGGACGAGATCGCCGAGCGCTACATCAAGGCGCTCGACATCCGTCCCGCCAACGCCGAGGCGAAGGTCGGCGACCTCAGCGGCGGTAACCAGCAGAAGGTGCTGCTCGCGCGCTGGCTCATCACCGAACCGCGGCTGCTGATCCTCGACGAACCGACCCGGGGCATCGACATCGGCGCCAAGACGGAGATCCAGCGGCTCGTCACCCAGCTTTCCGGCGAGGGCATGGCCGTGGTGTTCATCTCCGCCGAACTCGAAGAAGTGCTGCGGCTCAGCCACCGCGTCGCGGTGTTGCGCGACCGCGCGGTGGTAGCGGTGCTGGACAACGAATCCCTGACCGCCGAACGGGTCATGGCGACAATGGCGGAAGGAGTCGGCCGATGAAGGCACTGACCGGACATCGGTTGTTCTGGCCCGTGGTCGCGCTGCTGGCGTTGCTGCTGGGCGATCTCATCGCCCAGCCGTCGTTCTTCGCACTCGAACTGCGCGACGGGCATCTCTACGGGAACCTGATCGACATCCTGAAGAACGGGGCGCCGCTGATCCTCATCGCGATCGGCATGACCCTGGTGGTGGCGACGCGGGGGATCGACCTCTCCGTCGGCGCCGTGGTCGCGATCAGCGGGGCGCTCGCGTGTCTGCACATCAGCGGTCTCGGTGATCAGAACAGTCTCGGCGGGACCCTCGCCGCGGTCGGGATGGCGCTCGGACTGGCCGTCGCGCTCGGTGCGTGGAACGGCTGGCTGGTGGCGGTGCTGGGCATCCAGCCGATCATCGCGACGCTGATCCTCATGGTCGCCGGGCGCGGGATCGCGCAGCTGATCACCGGCGGCCAGATCATCACCGTCAACGCCCGGCCGTACGAGTGGATCGGCAGCGGGTTCGTCTTCGGCCTGCCGAGCGCGATCCTTCTCGCACTGGCGGTGTTCGCCATCGCTGCGGTGCTGGTGCGCCGCTCGGCGCTGGGGCTGCTGGTCGAGTCCGTCGGCGGCAACCCGGAAGCGGGCAGGCTCGCCGGTCTGCGGTCGGCACGGCTGATCTGGCTCACCTACGTCTTCTGCGCGCTCTGCGCCGGGATCGCCGGGTTGATGATCAGCGCGAACGTGCACAGCGCCGACGGCAACAACGCCGGGCAGTTCATCGAACTCGACGCGATCCTCGCCATCGTCATCGGCGGTACGCAGCTGACCGGCGGCCGGTTCTCGCTCACCGGATCGGTGATCGGCGCCCTCCTCATCCAGACGCTGACCACCACGGTCTACGCGCTCGGCATCGCGCCGCAGGCGATCATGCTGTTCAAAGCGCTGGTCGTGCTGGTGGTCTGCCTGCTGCAGTCGCCGGTGTTCCGCAAGAAGTTCGGCAGGCGGCGGAAGCCGCCGCCGCCCGCACCCATCGTCGCGCCGGAGAAGGTGGAGGCCGGGGTATGACCACCATGCTGACCCGTGTCAAGGAGTACCGGCCGCAGCGGCGGCATCTCCCGATCCTGGCGACGATGGCGATGCTCATCGGCGCGTACGTCTACGGCGCCTCCAGCTATACGGCGTTCGGATCCGGCCAGGTCGTGCTCGACCTGTTCATCAACAACGCCTTCCTGCTGGTGGTCGCCGTCGGGATGACGTTCGTGATCCTCACCGGCGGGATCGACCTGTCCGTCGGCTCGGTGGTCGCGCTGTCCACTGTGGTCTCCGCCGATCTGCTGCAGAACCAGTCCTGGCCGGTGTACGCGGTGATCCCGGCGGTACTGCTGATCGGCGCGGCGCTCGGTTTCGGGATGGGCGTGCTGGTCCACGTTTTCGAGATCCAGCCGTTCATCGCGACCTTGATCGGGATGTTCTTCGCCAGGGGGCTCTGCTACACGATCAGCACCCAGGCGTACTCGATCGATGACCCGACCGTCGCGAGCCTCGCGCAGACGCAGATCCCGCTCGGCCCGGAATTGCACATCTCGATCGGCGTGGTCGTCGCGCTCGTGGTGGTCGCCATCGCGGCGTACGTCCTCTACGGAACGCGGTTCGGCCGGACGGTGTACGCCATCGGCGGCAACCCGAAGTCCGCGCTGCTGATGGGGCTGAACGTGGGCCGCACGAGGATCGCGGTGTACACCCTCAGTGGGTTCTGCTCGGCGCTCGGCGGTCTGCTTTTGGTGCTGTACAAGTCCTCCGGTGACCCGCTGAACGGGGTCGGGCTGGAGCTGACCGCGATCGCGGCGGTCGTCATCGGCGGCACGCTGCTCACCGGTGGTTCCGGCTATGTCCTCGGCACGGTGCTCGGGATCATGGTGCTGGGCATCATCCAGACGCTGATCACCTTCGACGGCACGCTCAACTCCTGGTGGACCTCGATCATCACCGGAGCGCTGCTGTTCGCCTTCATCGTCCTGCAACGGCTCGCCGGGAGGCGGGCCACATAAAACTGCCACCGCCGTTCGCGGCGGCTTTCGACCAAGATTGTGAACGCTAACATCGCAGGAGCAGAAGTGAGTACAGGGGAACCGCTGGTCGTCGGCGTCGACTTCGGGACGCTGTCCGGCCGGGCCGTGGTGGTCCGGGTCCGTGACGGCGCGGAACTGGGCAGCGCGGTTTCGGAGTACCGCCACGGCGTGATCGACCGGGTCCTGCCGGAGACCGGACAGGCTCTGCCGCCGGACTGGGCACTGCAGGTGCCGTCGGATTACGTCGACGTCCTCCGCACCGCCGTGCCGGAGGCCGTCCGGGCCGCCGGAGTGGATCCGGCCGACGTCATCGGCATCGGGACCGACTTCACCGCTTGCACCATGGTGCCGACCACGGCCGACGGCACACCGCTGTGCGAACTGCCGGAGTTCGCCGGCGAACCGCACGCCTACGTGAAGCTGTGGCGGCACCATTCCGCGCAGCCGCAGGCGGACCGGATCAACGCGCTGGCCCGCGAGCGCGGCGAGTCCTGGCTGCCGCGCTACGGCGGGCTGATCTCCTCGGAGTGGGAATTCGCCAAGGCGCTGGAAGTCTTCGAAGAGGCGCCCGGGGTCTACGCGCGGATGCGGCACTGGGTCGAACTGGCCGACTGGATCGTCTGGCAGCTCACCGGCATCTACGTCCGCAACGCCTGCACCGCCGGGTACAAGGGGATCCTCCAGGACGGCCGCTATCCGGGCGTCGGCTTCCTCGAAGCGCTGGCACCGGGATTCGGGTCCTTTGTGGACGAAAAGCTCGCCCATCCGCTGGGCTCGCTGGGCGACAAGGCCGGCACGCTCAGCGCGCAGGCCGCCGAATGGACCGGCTTGCGCGAAGGGATCGCGGTCGCCGTCGGGAACGTGGACGCGCACGTCACCGCGCCCGCCGTCCAGGCGGTCGCGCCGGGGCAGATGGTCGCGATCATGGGCACTTCGACCTGTCACGTGATGAACGGCGCCGAACTGCGCGAGGTGCCGGGCATGTGCGGCGTCGTCGAAGGCGGGATCATCTCCGGGCAGTGGGGCTACGAGGCCGGCCAGAGCGGGGTCGGTGACATCTTCGGGTGGTTCGTCGAACACGGTGTCCCGGCGTCCTATGTGTACGACGCCCAGGAGGCGGGTGTCTCCGTCCACGAACTGCTCACCCAGCTCGCCTCGAAGCAGGAGATCGGTGAGCACGGCCTCGTCGCGCTGGACTGGCACAGCGGGAACCGCTCGGTGCTGGTCGACCACGAACTCTCCGGCGTCGTCGTCGGTCAGACGCTGGCGACCCGCGCCGAGGACACCTACCGGGCGCTGCTGGAAGCCACCGCGTTCGGCACCAGGACCATCGTGGAGACCTTCGAACGCGCGGGCGTTCCCGTCACGGAACTGATCGTCGCCGGTGGCCTGGTCAAGAACGAACTGCTGATGCAGATCTACGCCGACGTCACGAATCTGCCGCTCTCGGTGGCGGGGTCGGCGCAGAGTCCCGCGCTCGGTTCGGCGATCCACGCCGCCGTCGCCGCGGGCGCGCATCCGGACGTCCCCGCCGCCGCGGCCGAGATGGGTTCGGTGCGCCGCGCGGTCTACCGGCCGATCGCCGAGAACGTCAAGGCCTACGACGACCTCTACGCCGAGTACGCCGCGCTGCACGACTACTTCGGCCGCGGCGCCAACGACGTCATGCACCGCCTCGCCGCCCGCCGCCGCGCGATCGCGTCCGCCCGGAAAGGACAGCAACGATGAGCCTTGCCGCCGAGATCACGGACACCTTCGAGGAACTGCGCGACACCGTCGCCCGGTTGCACAGCGAACTGACCAGGTACGAACTGGTCATCTGGACCGCGGGCAACGTGTCGGCGCGGGTCCCCGGCCACGACCTCATGGTGATCAAGCCGTCCGGTGTCTCCTACGACGCGCTGAACGCCGACACGATGGTCGTCACCGACCTGCACGGCGAGGTCGTCCACGGTGACCTCGCGCCGTCGTCGGACACCGCCGCGCACGCCTACGTCTACCGGCACATGCCGGAGGTCGGCGGCGTCGTCCACACGCATTCGACCTACGCCACCGCCTGGGCGGCGCGCGGGGAGCCGATCCCGTGCGTGCTCACGATGATCGCCGACGAGTTCGGCGGGGAGATCCCGGTCGGGCCGTTCGCGCTGATCGGGGACGACTCGATCGGCCGGGCCATCGTCGAGACGCTCCGGTCCAGCCGGTCGCCCGCGGTACTGATGCGCAACCACGGACCGTTCACCGTCGGCCGGACCGCCAAGGACGCCGTCAAGGCCGCGGTGATGGTCGAAGACGTCGCCAGGACCGTCCACATCGCCTCCGCGCTCGGGAAACCGGAGCCACTGTCCGAAGAGGACATCGATCGGCTCTACGCGCGCTACCAGAACGTCTACGGCCAGCAGGGAGAGAAGTGAGCACACAGCGGAAGACCGAGGTCTGGTTCCTCACCGGGAGCCAGGCGCTCTACGGCGAAGAGACCCTGGAGCAGGTCGCGGGCCAGTCGTTGCAGATCCAGCGGATGCTGGCCGACGCGGGCCGTATCTCGGCCGAGATCGTCGCGAAGCCGGTACTCACCGAGCCGTCGGCGATCCGGCGGGTGATGCTCGACGCGAACGCGGACGACAACTGTGTCGGCGTGATCGCCTGGATGCACACCTTCTCGCCGGCCAAGATGTGGATCACCGGGCTGGACGCGCTGCGGAAACCGTTGCTGCATCTGCACACCCAGCTGAACGAAGCACTCCCGTGGCAGTCCATCGACATGGACTTCATGAACCTGAACCAGGCCGCGCACGGCGACCGCGAGTTCGGCTACATCCAGACCCGGCTCGGGGTGCCGCGCAAGACCATCGCGGGTCACGCGGCGGATCCGGCGGTGGTGCGGCGGATCGACGCGTGGGTCCGGGCGGCCATCGGACGCCAGACCCTCGGCTCGCTCAAGCTCGCTCGTTTCGGTGACAACATGCGCGACGTCGCGGTCACCGACGGGGACAAGGTCGAGGCGGAACTCAAGCTCGGCGTCTCCGTGAACACCTACGGCGTCAACGAACTCGTCGCACTGGTCGACGCGGTCCCGGACGCCGAGGTCGACACGCTGGTGGCGGAGTACGCCGACTCGTACGCACTCGCGCCGGAGCTGGCGAAGGGCGCGGAGCGGCACGAATCCCTGCGCTACGCGGCTCGTATCGAACAGGGCTTGCGCACCTTCCTCACCAGTGGCGGTTTCGGCGCGTTCACCACGAACTTCGAGGACCTCGGCGGTCTGCGCCAGCTTCCCGGTCTCGCCGTGCAGCGCCTCATGGCCGACGGTTACGGCTTCGGTGGCGAGGGCGACTGGAAGACGTCCGCGTTGCTGACCGCGGTGAAGGCGATGGGCCGCGATTCCGCGCTCGGAACGTCCTTCATGGAGGACTACACCTACCACTTCGGCCCTGGCGAACCGAAGATCCTCGGCGCGCACATGCTCGAGGTCTGCCCGAGCATCGCCGCCGCCCGTCCGTCGTGCGAGATCCACCCGCTCGGCATCGGCGGCCGCGAGGATCCCGTCCGGCTGGTGTTCGACGCCGCTCCCGGTGACGCCGTGGTGATCGGCATGGCCGACCTCGGCGACCGGTTCCGCCTGGTGGCCAACGAGGTCGAGGTCGTCGCACCGGACGAACCGCTGCCGAACCTGCCGGTCGCCCGCGCGGTGTGGAAGCCGGCGCCGTCGCTCGCGACGTCGGCGGAGGCCTGGATCACCGCGGGCGGGCCACACCACACGGTGCTCACCCAGGCGGTCGGCGCGGAATCGATCCGCGACCTGGCCACCATGCTCGAAGTCGAACTGCTGGTCATCGACCAGACGACGACGCCGGAGTCGATCGCGGACCGGATGCGCTGGAACCAGGCGTACTACCGGCTCGCACAAGGTTTCTGAGCGGTCCCCACCGGAGGAGAAGGAACAATGAAGTTCACCAAACTGGCCACTTTGGCCATGGCGATCGGCGTCGGAGCGGCGCTGACCGCCTGCGGTTCGAGTGAGAAGACGGGAGAGCAGCAGCAGGCCGCGGGCGCGGGTGCCGCGGGTGGTCTCGTCGGCGTCACCATGCCGACCAAATCGTCGGAGCGCTGGATCCACGACGGCGACAACATCAAGGCGGCGCTGGAGAAGCTGGGTTACCAGGTCGACCTGCAGTACGCAGAGGACGACATCCCCACCCAGGTCAACCAGATCGAGAACCAGATCACCAAGGGCGCGAAGCTGCTCGTGATCGCCTCGATCGACGGCACCGCGATCACCACACAGCTGCAGGAGGCCGCGGACAAGAAGATCCCGGTCATCGCCTACGACCGGCTGATTCGCAACACCCCCAACGTCGACTACTACGCGACCTTCGACAACTTCAAGGTCGGCGTGCAGCAGGCGACGTCGTTGCTGACCGGGCTCAAGGTCCTCAAGGAGGACGGCTCCCCGGGCGAGGGCAAGGGCCCGTTCAACGTCGAGCTGTTCGCCGGTTCGCCGGACGACAACAACGCGACGTTCTTCTTCAACGGCGCCATGTCGGTGCTGAAGCCGTACCTGGACAACGGGACGCTGGTCGTCAAGAGCGGCCAGACCGCGTTCAACGTCGCGGCGATCCTGCGCTGGCAGGCGGCGACCGCGCAACGGCGCATGGAAGACCTGCTGACGAAGACCTACAGCTCGGGCGACAAGGTACAGGGCGTGCTCTCGCCGTATGACGGGCTCTCCATCGGCATCCTCTCCGCGCTCAAGAGCAACGGCTACGGCACGCCGGGGCAGCCGTACCCGGTCGTCACCGGGCAGGACGCCGAGGTCGCGTCGGTGAAGTCCATCATCGCCAACGAGCAGTACTCGACCATCTTCAAGGACACCCGCAAGCTCGCCGACACCACGGTCAAGATGGCCGACGCGGTGCTCAAGGGCGGCAAGGCCGAGGTCAACAACACCAAGGACTACAACAACGGCCAGAAGGTCGTCCCGGCGTTCCTGCTGGATTCGGTGATCCTGAACAAGGGGAACTACCAGAAGGAACTCATCGACTCGGGCTACTACAAAGCGGAACAGCTGAGGTAGTGGAAGTGACCGACGAAATCCTTCGGATGCGGGGGATCACCAAAACCTTCCCCGGGGTCAAGGCACTGCAGGACGTGAACCTGTCGGTGCGGCGGGGTGAGATCCACGCGATCTGCGGTGAGAACGGCGCGGGCAAGTCCACGCTGATGAAGGTGCTCTCGGGCGTGTACGCGCACGGCTCGTACGAAGGCGAGATCGTCTTCGACGGCGAGCCGTGCGCGTTCTCCGCGATCCGCGACAGCGAACGCCGCGGCATCGTGATCATCCATCAGGAACTCGCCCTCTGCCAGCAGTTGTCGATCGCGGAGAACATCTTCCTCGGCAACGAGAAGGCGCGCGGCGGCCTGATCGACTGGAACCGGACCAACCACGAGGCCGGCGAGCTGATGAAGCGGGTCGGCCTGCGGGAGAACCCGGTGACGCCGGTGCTCGACATCGGGGTCGGCAAACAGCAGCTGGTCGAGATCGCCAAGGCACTGTCCAAAGAGGTCAAGCTCCTCATCCTCGACGAGCCGACGGCCGCGCTGAACGACGATGATTCGGCGCATCTGCTCGATCTGCTGCGAGAACTGCGTGACGACGGCGTCACCTGCGTCATGATCTCGCACAAGCTCAACGAGATCGCCGCGATCGCCGACTCGATCACCATTCTGCGCGACGGGAAGACGATCGAGACCCTCGACGCGGCCAGCGTGACCGAAGACCGGATCATCTCCGGGATGGTCGGCCGGAAGCTGGAGAACCGGTTTCCCCCGAGGGAACCGCGGATCGGCGACGAAGTGCTCCGGATCGAGGACTGGACCGTGCACAGCCCCACCCAGCGTGGCCGGGTGGTGGTCTCCGGCGCGAGCCTGAAGTTGCGCCGTGGCGAGATCGTCGGTCTCGCGGGACTCATGGGCGCCGGCCGGACCGAACTCGCGATGAGCGTGTTCGGGCGGTCGTACGGCAAGGACATCTCCGGCCGTCTGTTCAAGGACGGCAAGGAGATCGAAGCGCGGACCGTCGGAGAGGCCATCGAGCACGGGATCGCCTACGCCACCGAGGACCGCAAGCGCTACGGGCTGAACCTCATCGAGGACATCCAGCGCAACGTCTCCGGAGCCGCGCTCGGCAAGATCGCGCGTCGCGGCTGGGTGGACTGGAACGAGGAACACCGTGTCGCGGAAGGCTTCCGCAAGAGCATGAACATCAAGGCCCCGAACGTGCAGAGCGTGACGGGCACACTTTCGGGTGGCAACCAGCAGAAGGTCGTGCTGTCCAAATGGATCCTCACCGATCCGGACGTGCTGATCCTCGACGAGCCGACGCGCGGTATCGACGTCGGCGCGAAGTACGAGATCTACACGATCATCAACCGGCTGGCCGACGAAGGGAAGGCCGTGCTGGTCATCTCCTCCGAGCTGCCGGAGCTGATTGGGCTGTGCGACCGGATCTACGCGCTGTCGGCAGGCCGGATCACCGGTGAGGTCGGCCGGGAAGAGGCGACACAGGAGGTCCTGATGCGTGCCATGACCAGGGAACAGGAGTAACACCATGAGTACCGTCTCCGCCGGCACCGTCAGCGGTGCCCCGGAACGGAACGAAGACGCCCCGGTCAAAGCGCCGAGGCGAATCTCGTTCAACCCGCGTCAAAGCGGCATCTATGTCGCGTTCGCGCTGATCGTCGTGCTGTTCTCGTTCCTCACCGGCGGTGCGCTGCTGGAACCGCAGAACATCTCGAACCTGATCGTGCAGAACACCTACGTGCTGGTGCTCGCGATCGGCATGATCCTGATCATCATCGCCGGGCACATCGACCTGTCGGTCGGTTCGGTGGTGGCGCTGACCGGCGCGATCTCGGCCGTGCTGATGGTGAACCTCGGCATGGCGTGGCCGTTGGCACTGCTCATCACGCTGCTCGTCGGCGCGGCGATCGGGGCATGGCAAGGATATTGGGTCGCCTACTTCGGCATTCCCGCGTTCATCGTGACGCTGGCCGGCATGCTGATCTTCCGCGCGCTGACCCTGACCGTCCTGGGTAACCAGGGCATCGGCCCGTTCCCCGACGAGGTGCGGACACTGGCGAACGGGTTCACCGGCGGCTATCTCGGCAACATCGGCCTCGGCCCGCTCGGCGGTGCCGACCTGGTGAGCCTCCTCGTCGGCGTGCTGGCGATCGCGGGCGCGGTCTTCTCGCAGTGGCGTAAGCGCACGGCACGGATCAACTACCTCCAAGAGGTCGACCCGTTGCCGATGTTCATGCTGAAGATGGTCGCCGCGGCCGCCGTCGTGCTGTTCGTGGTGGTCCAGCTGGCGCGGTACAAGAACCTGCCGTGGGTGCTGATCCTGCTGTCGGTGCTGGTGATCGGGTATTCGCTGGTGACGACGCGGGCGGTGTTCGGCCGCCACATCTACGCCATCGGCGGGAACCTCCAGGCGGCGACGCTGTCCGGGGTGAAGGTCAAAGCGGTCACGTTCTGGATCTTCGTCAACATGGGCGTGCTGGCCGCGCTCGCCGGCATCATCGTCGCCGGACGGCTCAACCAGGCCGGTCCGACCGCGGGCAACATGTTCGAACTCGACGCCATCGCCGCGGCCTTCATCGGCGGCGCCGCCGTACAGGGCGGGGTCGGCAAGGTGGTCGGCGCGATCACCGGCGGCCTGATCATGGGCGTCATCAACAACGGGATGTCCCTCATCGGCGCGCCGACCGAGAGCGTGAACCTGGTCAAGGGGTTCGTGCTGCTCGCCGCCGTCGCCTACGACATCTGGACCAAACGACGGGCCCGTACCGCCGCCTGACGGCGTGGGTGTTCCGGGCCGCTCCGGCGACCCGGAACACCCACGCCGTACCGGACCTCAGGAGACTTCAGTGTCGAAGCGCCTGTTCTTCGTTCTAGCGTCCGCTTTACTGCTCATGGCAGGTGTCCCGGCGGCCGCGGAAGCGGCTCCGAGCGGGACGTTCTCCGTACTCACCTACAACATCGCGGGTTTGCCCGAGTCCCTCTCGAGCGCGCCGACGCCACGGGAGCCGGCCACGAAGGCGATCGGCGGCCGGATCGGCCCCTACGACGTCGTGCACGTCCAGGAGGATTTCAACTACCACGCCACGCTCTACGCCGCCGACGGCCATCCTCATCGGACGCCGACGAGTGGCGGTGCCGGTTTCGGCAGTGGCCTCAACACGCTGTCGGGTATCCCTTACGACGTCGACGATTTCGAACGCGTCAAATGGGACTCGTGCCAGTTCGACTCCGGCGATTGCCTCACGCCGAAGGGGTTCACCTTCATGCGGGTCCGGCTCGCCGAGGGCGTGTTCACCGATTTCTACAACCTCCACACCAACGCCGGGACCAACGACGGTGATCTGAAGTCGAGGGCGGCCAACCTCAAGCAGCTGACGGCGTTCATGAAAACCCGGTCGACGGGGAACGCCGTCGTGGTCATGGGCGACACCAACACCCGCTATACGAGGACGGGTGACACGATCGCGGCGTTCGCGGCCGACAACGGCCTGACCGACGCCTGGGTCCAGCTGGCCCGCGGCGGGACCGCGCCCGCGCAGGGCAGCCCCGCCCTGCTGTGCGACCCGGCGGCGGTGACGAACGACTGCGAGGTCGTCGACAAGATCCTTTACCGGGGCAGCAAGCTCGTCAGCCTCGAAGCGACCTCCTACGCCAACGAGCACGCCAAGTTCCTTGACGAATCGGGCGCGATGCTGTCGGATCATTCCCCGATCGCCACCGCTTTCACCTGGCGCCAGAACGCTGATTTCCTGCCGACCGATCAGTTCGGCGGCCCGCACGGCTCCTCGTTCACCGACATCGACGCGATCCCCGCCGGTGCCGGTGTCCGCACCCTGTCGCTGCGCGGCGGCTCCCGGGTGGACAACATCGGCCTCACCCTCGGCGACGGGACCACGCTGTCCCACGGCGGGAGCGGAGGAACCGCCGTCACCTTGACCCTGGAGAACGGCGAACACCTCACCGCCGTGACGCTCTGCCGGGGCAAGCACGACAACACCACCCGGATCTTCTCGGCCACGTTCACCACCGACCGCGGCCGGACGGTGTCGGCCGGGACCACGACGTCGGACTGCGTGACCCGCGCCGCGGTGCCGGGCTGGCAGATCGCGGGATTCCACGGCCGGGCCGGGGACGAGGTCGACAAGATCGGCTTCATCCGGACCCGGATCTGACCCGGCCCCGAAACGAACCACGACCATCGCGAAGGTGCGAAAGGAAGTGCTGTGCGCAGGAGAATCGTCCGGCTGGGCGCGCTGACGTCCATCATGGCCCTGGGGATCGGAGTTCCCGTCCCCGCCGCCTCGGGACAGACACCGATGACCGACTACACGCTCGCCGTCGACGCGGCGGGCCGTGGTGCCACGATCGACCGTTCGATGTACGGCGTGTTCTTCGAGGACATCAACCGTGCCGCGGACGGCGGTCTGTACGCCGAACTCGTCCAGAACCGGTCCTTCGAGTACGACAAGGCCGACAACGCGTCCTACACCCCACTGACGTCCTGGGCACCGACGTCACTCGGCGGGGGGACCGGTAAGGCGGAGGTCGTCGACGACGCCCAGCGGCTCAACGAGCGGAACAGGCGCTACCTCCGGCTCGACCTTTCAAGTGGTGAGTACGGCGTCGCGAACTCCGGCTTCAACTCGGGAATCCGCGTCGAAAGAGGCAAGCAGTACGACTTTTCGGTATTCGCCCGGACCGATCGCGCGGCGGGGACGCCGCTCACGGTGTCCGTCACCGACCCCGCCGGGAAAGCGCTTGCCGACCCGCTGCGGGTCCAGGTTCGCGGCGACGGCTGGGTGAAGTACGCCGGCACGATCCGGGCGCGGGAGTCGAGCGCGATCGGCAGGCTCGCACTGACCGCGTCCGGCGGCGGGACACTGCGGCTGGACATGGTGTCGCTGTTCCCCAAGGACACCTACAAGAACCGGCCCAACGGGATGCGCGCCGACCTGGCCGAGAAGGTCGCCGCGCTGAAGCCGGGATTCGTGCGGTTCCCCGGCGGCTGCCTGGTCAACACCGGCAGCCATCAGGGTTACGAGGCACCGAACTGGGAGCGTAAGCGCTCGTACCAATGGAAGGACACGATCGGGCCGGTCGAGCAGCGGGCCACGAACGCGAATTTCTGGGGCTACAACCAGTCCTACGGCATCGGCTACTACGAGTACTTCCAGTTCTCCGAGGACATCGGCGCGATGCCGCTACCGGTGGTGCCCGCGCTGGTCACCGGCTGCGGGCAGAACCGGGTCACCGACGATCCCGCGTTGCTGCGGCGGCACATCCAGGACACCCTCGACCTGATCGAGTTCGCCAATGGTCCGGTCACCTCGACCTGGGGCCGGAAGCGGGCCGAAATGGGGCATCCGGCGCCGTTCAACCTGACGCATGTCGGCGTCGGCAACGAAGAGAACCTGCCGGACGAGTTCTTCGCCCGGTTCACGGAATTCCGCAAGGCGATCGCGGCGAAGTACCCGGGGATCACGGTGATCAGCAACTCCGGTCCGGACGACACGGGGAGCACCTTCGACAGGTTGTGGCAGCTGAACCGCGACGCGAAGGTCTCGATGGTCGACGAGCACTACTACAACAGTCCGCAGTGGTTCCTGCAGAACAACCAGCGCTACGACACCTACGACCGCAACGGTCCGAAGGTGTTCCTCGGCGAGTACGCGTCGCTGGACAACAAGTTCGGCAACGCGCTGGCCGAGGCGGCGTACATGACCGGGCTGGAACGGAACGCCGACGTCGTCAAGCTCGCGTCGTACGCGCCGCTGCTGGCGAACACCGACTACGTGCAGTGGAAACCGGACATGATCTGGTTCGACAACCAGCGCTCGTGGGGATCGGCCAGCTACGAGACGCAGAAGCTGTTCATGACCAACGCCGGTGACCACGTCGTGCCGAGCAAGGCCTCGTCGACGCCGTCGACGGTGGCCCCGATCTCGGGTGCGATCGGGCTGTCGACCTGGGCCACGAGCGCGGCCTACGACGACGTCAAGGTCACGTCGGCCGATGGCGCGCAGCTGTTCTCCGACGACTTCTCCGGTGACGATTCACGCTGGTCGAAGGTGGCCGGACGCGGTTCGTGGGCGGTGTCGAACGGCGCGTACGTCCAGTCCGATCAGGCCGCGGAGAACACGCTGGTGACCGCGGGTGATCCGGCGTGGAGCAATTACGACTTCTCGGTGAAGGCGACCAAGACCGCCGGGCGGGAAGGATTCCTCGTCGCGTTCGGGGTCAAGGACACCGGCAACAACTACTGGTGGAACCTCGGCGGCTGGAACAACACCGTCTCCGCCGTCGAGAAGGCCGAGGGCGGCGCCAAGCAGACGCTGTTCCAGAACGACACCAAGATCGAGACCGGCCGTCAGTACGACCTGCGCGTCGAGGTCCGCGGCCGTCAGGTTACGTTGTTCCTCGACGGGCAGAAGTGGGGCTCCTTCACCGATGACCAGGTCGCCGAACCGTTCCGGCAGGTCGTCACCCGGGACCTCAAGACCGGCGAACTCGTGGTCAAGGTGGTCAACGCGCAGAACGCGGCCGCCCGTACCCGGGTCGACCTCGGCACTCGCGTCCAGCCGGGCTCCACGGCGCGCGTGACGACGCTGCAGGGTTCGCCCGACGACGTCAACACCGCCTTCGCCACGCCGATCTCGCCGCGCGAATCGCGGTTCACCGGGGTGGCGAACACCTTCAGCTACACCTTCCCGCCGAACTCCGTGACCTTCCTGCGCTTTCCGGCTCGAGTGAGGGGATGACCATGACCATCGACCGACGTGACCTGTTCAGAGCGGGTGGCGGGCTGCTGGCCGCCACCGCCGTGGGGACGCTGGCGCAGAACATCGCCACCGCCGCCGAAGCCGCTGTTGAAACTGCTGGCGACGCGACTGCCGTCCCGACCCCGTTGACCACCAGGAACCCGCTGGTCGAGCAACGGGCAGACCCGTTCATCACCCGGCCGGTGAACGGGATGTACTACCTGACCGGCTCGGTGCCCGAATATGACCGCGTCGTCGTACGCGGGGCCGCCACGATCGACGGACTGGCCACCGCCAAGGAGAAGACGGTCTGGCGGCGTCCGTCGTCCGGGAAGATGGGCGGGCACATCTGGGCGCCCGAACTCCATCGCATCGACGGCCGCTGGTACATCTACTTCGCCGCCGGGGACTCGGACAACGTGTTCCGCATCCGGACCTACGTCCTGGAGTCCACTTCGGACGATCCGCGCGCGGACACCTGGGTGCTGCGCGGGCAGATGGTGACCAAATGGGACACCTTCACCCTGGACTCGACGACGTTCGAACACCGCGGCAAGCGGTACTTCGCGTGGGCGCAGAGCGAGCCGGGCATCGAGACGAACAGCAATCTCTACCTCGCCGAGATGGCCTCACCGCTGGCGCTCAAGGGCGATCCGGTGCGGCTCGCCGTGCCGACGTTGCCGTGGGAGATCCAAGGTTTCAAGGTCAACGAGGGCCCGGCCGTGCTGATCCGCAACGGACGGGTCTTCATGACCTACTCGGCGAGCGCCACCGATGCCCGGTACTGCATGGGGCTTCTCACCGCCGACGAGCGTTCGGACCTGCTCGATCCGAGGTCGTGGACGAAGTCGCCGCAGCCGGTTTTCACCACGAACGAGGCGACGCGGCAATACGGGCCGGGACACAATTCGTTCACCGTCGCCGAGGATGGCCGAACCGACGTGCTCGTCTACCACGCCCGCGACTACCGCGACATCACCGGTGATCCGCTGTACGACCCGAACCGGCACACCCGTGTCCAGCGGCTGTACTGGAACAACGACGGCACCCCGAGTTTCGGCGTTCCGGTCGGCAAGGGCGGTCCGTGCGTGCGACTGTCTCCTTTGGACGCTCCCGCGTCGTACGTGCGGCACTACGAATACCGGCTGACGGTCGACGGCGACGTCCGGGAACTCGCCGACTCGCAGTTCCGGATCGTGGCGGGTTTCCGCGGTGCCGGGACGGTGGCGCTGCAGTCGGTGAATTTCCCGGACCGGTACGTCCGGGTCGTCGACGGTGCGACCGTGCGGATCGACCCGTACGACGAAAGCGATGCGTACGGCCGGGCGGCGAGCTTCACCAGGGTGCCGGGTTTGGCGGACTCGCAGGCGGTGTCGTTCCGTCTGCTGGGCGACTCCGCCACCTATTTGGCCCACGACAATGGAAGGATCTTGCCCTTCCGTCCCGGGGCCGGGATACGAGATCGTCAACGGGTCAGCTACCGGATCAGCTGAACTTTCTGGGAGGTTGAACGCAGTGCTGCGAACACGCCCCATCCTCGGGGTCCTGGCGATGCTCGCCGGGACCCTCGTCGCGGCCGGATCACCGGCCATGGCCGAAGGCCCACCCGACGACGTCTACACCTACCTCGAAGATCCACGGAAGGTGTCCGAAGGGCAAGAACCAGCCCACGCCGACCTGCGTCCCTACGCGGACGTTTCCGCCGCCGCCCGCCGTGACGAACGCGGCCCGTACACGATGTCGCTCGACGGCAAATGGCGGATAGCGATGGCGGACAATCCGGCGCAGGTACCGGCGGGATTCCACGAAGACGGCTATGACGCGTCACGCTGGCGCGAAGTGTCCGTGCCGCACACATGGCAGACCGATGGCCTGGACCACCCGATCTTCCGCAACATCGCCACCGAGATCCAGCCGGACGACCCGCCGCGCGTCCCGCGTGACGTCAACCCGACCGGCGCCTACGTCCGGGACTTCCCGCTGCCCGCGGACTGGACCAAGCGGAACACCTTCCTGCGCTTCGAGGGCGTCACTTCGGCGTACTTCGTCTGGGTCAACGGGAAGTACATCGGCTACGACCAGGGCGGGTACACGCCGGCGGAGTTCGACATCTCGTCCGCGCTGCGGCCGGGGCCGAACCGGATCGCCGTGCAGGTGCACCGCTGGAGCGCGGGTGCCTACCTGGAGGACGTCGACCAATGGCGGTACTCGGGCATCTTCCGCTCGGTGACCCTGCGCTCGACACCGGGCACCTTCATCCAGGACGTCGGCCTGACCACCGATCTCGACGCGACCTACACCGACGCCACGCTGAAGGCCGCGGTCGAGGTCGCCACGAAGCCCGGTGGAACGACGGGTAAGCACCGTATCGATCTGAGCCTGCGCGACGCGGCAGGCAAGGAAGTCGGGAAGACCAGCGGGGACGTCGATCCCGGGGGGAAGACCGCGCTCAGTCTGCCGGTGCGCGACCCGGCGAAGTGGACCGACGAGACGCCGAACCTGTACACGGCCGTCCTCACGCTGACCGCACCCGATGGCCGGGTCACGCACATCACCAGTGAGACCGTCGGGTTCCGCGAGATCGAGATCCGCGACAAACAGTTGCTGGTCAACGGAAAGCGCTTACTGTTCAAGGGCGTCAACCGGGCGGAGACCGACCCCGACCATGGCAGGCATGTGCCGCGCCGGGCGCAGGAACGCGACGTCGCGCTGATGAAGCAACTCAACGTCAACGCGGTCCGCACTTCGCACTACCCGTCGGATCCGTACTTCTACGAGTTGGCCGACCGGCACGGGATCTGGGTCGACGACGAGATCGACATCGAGACCCACAACCACGAGAACTGCGCGAAGTACTGCCAGGCGAACGACCCGGCCTGGCGGGACGCGTTCTTCGACCGGATGATCGGCATGGTCGAACGCGACAAGAACCATCCGAGTGTTTTCCTCTGGGACACCGGTAACGAGGCGGGACTCGGTGCCCACCACTTCGCGCTGGCCGAATGGCTGGACGCGAACGAGCCGACCCGGCCGATCTACCACCAGTCCAACAACCCGGACGGCGACGCACCCTTCGCCGACGTCTGGGGGCCGCGTTATCCGTCTCCGGAGAAGTTCGCCGAACAGGCCAAGAACACCACGAAGCCGCTGATCTTCGGCGAGTACGCCCACGCGATGGGTAACAGCCTCGGCAACTTCCGTGAGTTCTGGGACACCATCCGCGCGAATCCGCAGACCCAGGGCGGGTTCATCTGGGACTGGGCGGAGCAGAACATCCGGCAACCGATCCGGATCACCCCGGACTCGTCCGGCAACGACATCTCGGCGCACGTGACCGGGAAGCCGGAGCTGGTCGATGGTCATCGCGGCAAGGCGCTGGCACTGTCCGGATTGGACGATTTCGTCGAGGTCTACCGCGACCGGAAACTCGACATCACCGGCAAGGCGCTGACGCTCGACGCGTGGGTGAGGCCGGGCAAATGGACCGGTGACTTCCGCATCCTCGGCAAGGGTGACCACCAGTACGCGCTCAAGATGAAGACGCAGGACACCCTGGAGTTCTTCATCCACAGTGGAACGTGGCAGGCCGTCCAGGCCAAGGTGCCCGCGGACTTCTACGGCAACTGGCACCGGGTGAGCGGTACCTACGACGGCACGGCCCTGCGGTTGTACCTCGACGGCAAGGAGGTCGCGAACAAACCGTTCACCGGCGCGATCGACACCTCGTCGGCCGAGGTCAACATCGGCCGCGATTTCGAAACGTCGTGGAACGACCCGTCTGCGATCGGGTGGATGGGACGCGGCGCCGTCGACGACGTCCGCATCTACGACAAGCCGCTTTCCGCCGCGGAGTTGGCCGGGACCACGCCGGCCGGTGGAGCGGTGCTGGCGCTGGACTTCGACAGTGTGACCGAGCGGGGAAGTCATCTCTCCTACGGATCCAGTCTGTCCGGTGTGGACGGTCTGATCGGGTCGGACCGTTCGGCGCAGCCGGAGACCGCGCAGATGGCGTGGGCACACCAGCCGATCCGCTTCGCCTACGACGGCGGCACGCTGGCGGTGACCAACGAGCGGCAGTTCAAGGGCACCGACGAGCTGAACCTGCGGTGGCGGATCCAGGAAGGTTCCCGGGTCGTCGCCCAGGGCGAGCGGCCCTTGCGCGTCGGTGCGGCTTCGACCGGGAAGATCTCCTTGCCGGTCCCGGCGAATCCGGCCGATCGGGAGCGGTTCCTCACCGTCGAAGCCGTGACCACCCAGGGCGAGCCGATGCTCGCGCGGGGGCACGTCCTGGCGCACGACCAGTTCTCCTTGGGCGGCAAGCGGATTCCGGGTCTGGACCGCTCACCGCTCGATGGAAAGTCCGTCGACGTCGTCGAGGACGCCGCATCGGTGACGGCGTCCGCGGCAGGCGTCACGTACAAGGTGGACAAGACCACGGGGACGTTGTCGTCGATCCGGCACCAGGGCAAGGAACTGCTGAGCGGCGGGCCGAAGCTCGACGCGTGGCGGGCGCCGATCAGCAACGAGACCTTCGCCTGGGGCCGGGCCGAAGGCGAGGATTGGCGCAAGGCCGGGCTGGACCGGCTCAAGACCACGGTCACCGGTGTCCGGGTGGAGAAGGACGGCTCGCGGAGCGCGCGAGTGATCGTGGACAGCCGGGTCGCCGCACCGGACGTCGACGGGGCTTGGTTCGACCAGACGATGACCTACACCGTCGACAGGTCCGGGACGCTGAGCCTCGGAAACAAGGTGGTGCCGCAGGGGAGTGTGCGTACCTTGCCGTACCTGCCCCGGATCGGTGTCTCGCTGGCCGTGCCGGATTCCTACGACCGGTTCGCCTGGTACGGGCGGAAGGCCGAGAGCTACGTCGACCGCAAGGACGGGACGCCGATCGGCGTGCAGTCGACCACGGTGGACCAGCAGTACGTCGACTATCACCGGCCGCAGGACCACGGCAACCACACCGACAGCCGGTGGGCGCTGCTCACCGACGGCCGGACCGGTGGCCTGTTGGTCGCGGGAGCGAAGGACGTCAGCGTGACGCCGTTCGACGACCTCGACCGGGCGGCGTACCCCTTCCAGTTGCAGCGCAACAAGGGCTGGTTCACGCTGCACGCGAGCCACGCGGTGACCGGTGTCGGGGACACGCCCAACCCGGTCCGCGAGCGTAGCCAGGTCCAGCAGGACAGCACCTACGAGTACACGCTGTCGCTGCGGCCGCTGACCTCGCAGGAAGCGCGGGCGGGGCTGCCGAGCGGCGGCTGATGATGGGGCTCGTGAGTGGTGATGACGGTTCTGGCCGTCATCACCACTCTCGAGTTACTTGGCGGCTCCTGTCCGCTCGCTGTCGCTAGGCTTGGTCTTCGACTGCGAGGGAGGACTGAGTTCATGGCGGAATGGGCCGATCTGGTCGCGTTCGTACGGCACGAATACCGGGTCATTCGGGATGAACCGGACGAAATCCGGATCCGGTTGTCCTATGGTGACGACGACTACGAAGAGCGGGCCCAGACCGTGGTCATCGCGCGGGAGATCTTCGACCGCCGTGAGGACTGGGTACAGATCGCGACGCCGTTCGCGCGCGTCGACGAGGTCGACCTGGCGACCGTGCTGACCGAGATCGGCAACACGATCGTCGTCGGCGGTCTGGTGGTCATGGGGGAACACCTGGTGCTGCGCCATTCCCTGCCGCTGGTGAACCTCGACATCAACGAGTTCACCGACCCGCTCGAGCTCGTCGCGGGTTCGGCTGAAGTGCTCGAACAGCAGTTCACCGGCCGCGACGACTACTGAGCAGGCGCGTGACCTCCTCGAAGGAGGTCACGCGTTCGCATTCCTCCTCGGTGAGCTTGTTGATCGCCGCCCGGTAGGTCTGTGCCTGGGCCGTGCTGGGCAGCTCGCCGCCGAGAAAAACCGGCAGTCCGAGTTCGAAGCCACAGCGCGCCCGCACTCCGTAGCGGTGCCGGGTGCGGGCGACGGCCGTGGCGACGCGGAGCCCGTGTTCGGTGCCCCGCGGCGTCGCCTGCCGGTCGATCTCGATGGCCGCGAACCGGAAACCGTTCGCCTGATCGCATTTCTCGCATCCGGTGGGACCGGCACCGAGTTCGTTGCCGCATTCTGGACATCGCAACCGGCAGAGTGCGGCGTCGACCACCCGCCATACGAAGGCCGAAGTATCGGCGACGACCATTTCGGCGAGTTCGGTCTGTTCGTCCGAATCGCGATCGCTATTTCGCCCGGAGAAGGGTGTCGGCGTCGATGCAGAGCTGACCGTCGCAGGGAACGACCGTCAGTTCGTGGGTTTCGGTGGGGGAGGGGCGGCCGTCGCGGTAGTGCAAGGTGATGCGCGCCCGCACAGTCGTCGCGGAGGTGGCCGAGGCACTGTGGACGTCCACCGCGCTGATCTTTCCCCAGTGGGCCTCGTAATCGGTCAGGCCGCGGCGTTGCAGGTTCGGCCCGATGAGCGGCCAGCCCGCACGGGTGTCGGGCATCAGGCGGTAGTAACCGGTGACGAACTCCACGATGCCTTCGCTCGAGGCGCGCTGGGGCGCGACAGACGTCGTCGAGGGATGGGGGAGCGTGGTGGTCTTCGGCGGCGGGGATTCAGGTCGCGGTTCGACCACGACGGGCAGCGGTGTGCCGGCTGTCTGGGGCGAGCCCGCGAAGTGAACGCCGACGAAGATGGCCGCCAGCATGGACCCCGAGACCCCCAGTACCAGGAACACCAGCCAGACGTTGACCTGTGGCTGCCCGGCGTGGGGGACGTGTGTCGTGCCCGCTGATCGCGCACCGCCGCCGTCGCGACGGCTGAGCACCTGCGAAATTCCGCTGACCAGCCCCGTCGCGACCGTGAACGCGACGGTGAGACCCCACGCCAGGTAATTGGTCTTGAGGTCGGTCGCGAAATTGATCGCGGTGCTGAGAGCGGCGGCGATGAAGGCGCCGAGCAGGGACCAGAACCAGACAGAACCCGCCCGTCGCAAGATCGTCTCCCCTTTTCGCGTGCCGAAGCCATCGGCTTACCACTCGCGGGGCGGAGGGGCGTTGTTACGACGGACGGGTTCCGTGGCCCTATCGTGATCGGTGTGCTTTTTCCAGCGCGGAAAGAAACGTGACCGGGGACTGCGCACCGGAAACGCCATAAGCGCCGTTCAGCACGAAGAACGGCACGCCGTTGACGCCGATCCTGCGCGCTTCGGCGAAATCCGCGTCGACCTCGCCCGCGAACTTCGTGCCTTCCAGTACCTCGCGCGCCTCGTCCTCGGGGACGCCGACTTCGGTGCCGAGCCGGACCAGTGTGTCGAGATCGTCGACGATCTCGCCGTCACAGAGGTGCGCCTTGAGCAGCCGTTCGTGCATCCGATCGCCGAGCCCGTGCTGGTCGGCGAGATGGTTGAGTCGGTGGGCGTCGAGCGTGTTGACCGACACGGCGTTGTCGAGGTCGTAGGTGAGACCCTCCGCGGCGGCGAGTTCGGTGACCTGCCGCGTCATCGCCTTGACCTGCTCCGGCGGTGCGCCCATCTTCTTGGCCAGCATGTCCCGTACCGGCTCGCGGTGGCCCCGGGGATGTGAGGAGTCGAGCTGGAAGCTGTGCCAGCGGACCTCGACGTCGTCGGCGTGCGCGAACTCGCCGAGCGCGGTCTCCATCCGGCGTTTGCCGATGTAGCACCACGGACAAACGACGTCGGACCAGACGTCGATGTACATCACCACGAGCACACCCCGTCCGTGCAGGCCGGCGCGTCTTCGGAACCGAGGACGACCAACGTCGGCCCGGCAGGCCCCGGTTCTCCGGGAAGCGCGTTTTCGGGTGCTTCGTGTTCGGCAGGCGCAGTCATGACCACTTCCTTGGTTACTTCTTGTTCGTAACCGCAACTTACGCCAGTATGGGCCGCGGCGGTAAGGAGGCACTTCCATGTCAGCTACGCACATCGATGTGCCCATGCCCGTGCCCGCCGATCACGACTGCCCGACCCGCGAGATCCTCGACCTGATCGGGGACAAGTGGAGCGTGCTCATCGTGGTCCTGCTCGGCAGGCGAACCTTCCGGTTCGGGGAGTTGCACCGCGGGATCGAAGGAATCAGCCAGCGGATGCTGACGCTGACCTTGCGTGCCCTGGTCCGGGACGGCCTGGTGACGCGGACGCCGTACGCGACGGTGCCGCCGCGGGTCGACTACTCGCTCACCGAGCTCGGCCGGACGCTGCTGGTGCCCCTGAGTGCGCTGGACACTTGGGCGAACGCCCACCGGGACGACATCCGCGCGGCGCGGGAGCGGCACGATTCGGCCGGCTGACCGCGTGACCTCCAAGTGGGGAGGGCTCACCGCCCTGCTCGCGGGGTTCTTCGTGCTCCTGCTCGATACGACGATCGTGGCCGTGGCGAGCCCGAGCATCCAAGCGGACGTCGGCGGGGACGTCGCCGAGCTGTTCTGGGTGACGGCCGGATACCTGCTGGCGTTCTCGGTCCCGCTGCTCGTCGCCGGAAGACTCGGTGACCTCTTCGATCCGAAGCGCGTCTACCTCTTCGGCATGGGCGGTTTCGCCGTCGCGTCGGCGCTGTGCGGGCTCGCGCCGTCGATCGGCTGGCTCATCGCGTTCCGGGTCCTGCAAGGCTTGGCGGCCGCCGCGATGGCCCCTCAGCCGCTCACGCTGATTCGACGACTCTTCGCCGAAGACGAGCGCGGGCGCGCCTTCGGCATTTGGGGTTCGGTCGCCGCCGCGGCCACCCTGCTCGGGCCCATCCTGGGCGGGCTCCTGACGGCGAGCCTGGATTGGCGCTGGATCTTCTGGGTCAACGTGCCCCTGTGCGGCATCGCCGTCGTCATGGGGATCCGCCTGATTCCCGGCAGCCGGGGCGGGACCACACGTTTCGACCCTCTCGGTGCCGCGTTGAGCACGGCGGGTTTGAGCCTTCTCGTGTGGGCCTTGCTGTCCTGGCGCACCCTCTCGCTACCCGCGACCGTCGTCGCCGTCGCGCTGCTCGTTTGCTTTTACCGCCACGAACGTCGCCAAGGCTCCGAGGCGCTCGCCCCCTTGCACCTCTACCGTTCGTCCGGCTACTTGACGGCGAGTCTCGCGATGGCGGCCCTCGGTGCGTCGGTCCTCGCGATGGCCCTGCCGACGATGCTCTACATCCAAGACGTACGAGGGTTCGGACCGATCGAGGCCGCCTTGGTCATGTCGCCGGACGCTCTCGTAGCGATCCTGCTGTCGCCATCGGCGGGCCGCTGGGTCGACCGGGTGGGAGGGCGGTTGCCCGCGATGATCGGCATGAGCGTGCTCACGGCGAGTCTCTTGCTCATCGGTCTCGTGGTCATGCTGGACCTGAGTCCGTGGTGGATCGCGCCCGGCGCCGCGATGCTGGGCGCTGCCAACGCCATGGCGTGGTCGCCGCTGTCCGCCATCGCGATGGCGTCAGTGGATCCGCACGCCGCCGGTGGTGCTTCGGGATTGTTCAACACCGTGCGACAGGTGGGTGCGGTCGCGGGAGTGGCGGTGACCGGCGCGGTGCTGGCCGGCCTCGATGGGAGCCCCAAGCCGGCTTTCGGTGTCGTTTTCTCGTTCATCGGCCTGGTCGCCGCGGGCGGGGCTGTCGCGGCGGTCCGGCTGCCGGTGGGTTCGGTCGCCGATCGTGCGGCACGATCGTGAGTTGAGACCTGGTCTCAAAACTCGGCGTGTCGCTGGGTGAACCAACGGTCCGCCCCTGGTTCCGCACCGCCTGTGGGCCCGGCCTGACGGACCGGAGGTCTGTCAGGGAGACTGGGGGGCCAGTGCCCGCCCTCTCGATCTGGAGCCTTTTATGCCGCAAGGGACCGTCCGTTGGTTCGACGCCGAACGGGGTTTCGGCTTCCTCGCGCCCGAGGACGGCTCGCCGGACGTGTTCGTGCACGCCTCCGAGATCGTCGGGGACGGCGGCGCGAAAGTGCTCCGCGAGGGTCAGGCCGTCGTGTTCGAGGTCGGCGAGAACGACCGGGGGCCCGAGGCGCTGCGTGTTCGCGTCACCGCCGATGCGGCCACCGGCAGCGCCGTGGGCCTGCTCGGCACCGTCAACTGGTACGAGCCGGGCAAGGGGTACGGCTTCGCGTCGCCGGACGGCGGCGGCGCCGACATCTTCGTGCACAGCTCCGCCATCGTGACCGGCGGCGTGGTCACCGAGGGGCAGCGGGTGGCCTTCCTGATCGTCGAAGGCGAGCGCGGCCCGCAGGCCGGGCACGTGATCCCGCTGGGAGCAGGGGCCGGCTCACCCGCCGCGGCTGGTATCGCGGACGGTGCCGACGGCACGGTGGCCTGGTACGACGAGGACAAGGGCTTCGGCTTCATCAACCCCGACTCCGGCGCCGGGGACGTCTTCGTTCACGCCCGGGCCCTGGCCGAGGGGCTGACGTGGCTCGCGGAGGGCGACCGCGTCGCCTACGAGGTGGCTAGTGGAGACAAGGGCCCGCAGGCCCGCGACGTGCACCTGGTCCGGGGCGCCGAACCCCAGACGGCGCCCCAGACGGCGCCGCAGCGGTCGGCACCTGCCGCGGCCGCGGGGACGGCGGCGCGGGACGTGCCCGTACGAGGCGGCGAGGGCGTCGTCGCGCGCTACGACGACGAACGCGGCTTCGGCTTCATCACCCCGGACGCAGGCGGCGACGATCTCTTCGCCCACGTGTCCGTGATCATGGGGTCGGAGCCGCTGCAGAAGGGTGACCGGGTCCGGTACACGGTGCGTCACAGCGACCGGGGCCCGCAGGCCGACCGCGTCGAACGCCTCTGACGAGGCGGCCCCACCGATGGCTGATCACTTCCCGACGAGAGTGCTCGTTCATCCCCGTCGATGGTGGACAGCTCGTCGAGCACGAGCTGGTGCAGCCGGTCCCACACGCCGGCGTCCTGCCACTCACGTAACCGCCGCCACGCGGTGTGCCCCGCGCGGCGCTGGTCGGGACGGGATCAGGGGTTCGATCAGCTCCCAGAGCCGGTCTTCGACCCGCCGCTGCTGCGTCGTCTTCGCCACGACTGCCCACGATCGACGACCAGGACCGGCAGGTTACGCAGTGACACACCCTTAAGTTTTGAGACCAGGTCTTAGGGTCGAGCACGGCGCTGCGTGACCGTGTGGATTTTGTTGCGTCAGATGAAGCAATATCCACACGGTCACGGCTCACCAGGCCGGTCTGGGGTTCAGCCGGTGGGCGTGCCGAACCAACGAGTCAGGTGCTCGTTCAGATCCTGCTGCTCCTCTCCGATCCAGCCGATGTAGCCGTCGGGCCGGAGCAGCAGAGCCGGAGCGTCCACCGTCGCGGTGGGGTCGGCGATGAGGTCGACCCGGTCCGTCCAGCCTTCGGCGGTCAGCCGTTCGGTGCGGTCGAGGACCAGGCCGCGACCCTGACGCAGCTGGTCGTAGAGGCGGCCCTGTTTCAGGTCGAGGTCGCGCAGGCGGCGGCCGAGCAGGTCGGGGCCGTCGCCGAAGTCGTAGCGGAGGCCGATCGCGGCGATCTTCTCGATCAGATGCCGGTTCACCTCGTTGAAGTCCATCAATTCGGTGAGCAGCCTGCGCACGGCCTGCGGGCCCGGTTCGGGGGACTGCAGTTCCATCTGGGCGCGGGTGTTGTCCAGCACGTCGGCAGCGACCGGATGACGTTCGGCCTGATAGGTGTCCAGCAGGGTTTCCGGTGCCCAGCCGCGGATCTGCCCGGCCAGTTTCCAGCCGAGGTTGATCGCGTCCTGGAGGCCGAGGTTCAGGCCCTGGCCGCCGATGGGCGGGTGGATGTGCGCCGAATCGCCGGCCAGCAGCACGCACCCCACCCGATACCGTTCGGCCTGCCGGGTGGCGTCTCCGAAGCGGGACAACCAACGCGGGGAGTGCACCCCGAAATCGGTTCCGACAACGGCGCGCAACTGCTGCTTGAAATCCTCGATCGTGGGTGGTGTCGAGCGGTCGCTGACTCCCGCGGCGGGGACCAGGACGCTGTAGATCCCTTCGCCGAAGGGCCTGAGCCAGAATCGCCGAGGGGGCTCGGGGAGTGCGGCCAGCGTGGCGGCGACCTCCTCCGGCGACACGCCCACTTTCATCTCGCCCATGAGCGCGTCGTTCCGTGAGGGCTCGCCGGGGAAGCCGACACCGAGCAGTTTGCGCACAGCGCTGCGCGCGCCGTCGCAGCCGATGAGGTAGCGCGTACGCAGCTGTTCCCCGTCGGACAGTTCGACGGTAACGCCGTCGTCGTCCTGCTCGAAGCCTGCCACCGCGCGACCGCGCCGGATCTCCGCGCCCAGTTCGCTCGCGTGCTCTTCGAGCAGCTGGACGAGGACCGGTTGCTGGATGCCCAGCAGATAGGCGTGCGCGGAATCCAGCCCCTCGGGCGCGGGTTTGTCGATGGCGGCGAAGAATCCGCCCGCCGGACGCTGCCGTCCTTTTTCGCGGAGGCGATCCAGCAGTCCGCGCATGGCCATCAGCTCGATACTGCGAATATGCAGACCGACTATTCGGACGAATGACGCGGGTTCGGTCTCCTTCTCCACCACGAGTACCCGCACATCGTGTAGCCGCAGTTCAGCGGCCAGTATCGCGCCGGTCGGCCCGCACCCGGCAATGATCACATCGAACATGAACCACCCATTCGTTCAATTCCGTTTCGCTCGGCAGGCGGCTCATCGTGCGGCAACCTGGATCTTGCCGCAACCGATATACCATGTTGATCGTCCACAAAGGACCAAAGGCTCCATTCGGCGGAGCGTGTCTTCCCAGAACGTAACGGTCCGGCTACCCTGCATGGGAGCGCTCCCAGTCGCCCGTCCGGCCAGAGGAGAGGATTTATGAGATCCAGAAGAGCCTTACCCGCTTTATCCACGGCGGTGTTACTCTCAGCCGCCCTGCTGACGGCGGCTCAGCCCGCGGAAGCGGCCGTGTCATGCACGGCCGAGTACGGCGTCACCAACGAGTGGTCGACGGGTTTCGGCGCCGCCGTGACCATCCGGAACCCGGGCACCGAACCCATCAACGGCTGGGATCTGACCTGGACGTTCGCCGACGGTCAGCGGATCACCCAGCTCTGGAACGGGGTCCACACGCAGACCGGAGCCGCGGTTTCGGTGCGCAACGTGGACTGGAACAGGACGATCCCCGTCGGCGGGTCGGTCCAATTCGGGTTCAACGGCAGCAAGACCGCCGGGAACCGGGCTCCGGTGGACTTCGCCGTCAACGGCATCGCGTGCACCGGCGCCAACCGGGCGCCGGCGGTCGCACTGACCAGCCCGGCGAACAACTCCAGCCATCCCGTGTCGGCGGTCATCCCGCTGGCCGCGGAGGCGGGCGACGCGGACGGCACGATCGGCAAGGTCGAGTTCTACGCCGGCACCGAACTGATCGGCACCGACACCTCGGCCCCGTTCCAGTTCGGCTGGACTCCAGCCGCGGCGGGCCAGTATTCCGTCGCTGCCAAGGCTTATGACGACAAGGGCGCGTCCACGGTGTCATCGCCGATCGCGGTCCGGGTACTAGCGGCCCCGACGATCGTCGCGACCCCGGCGACGGTCTCGGTCAGACAAGGCACGACGGCCACGGTGGACGTGACGTTGGCGAGCGCGCCGTCGGCGACCGTCCCGGTCACGATCGCCAGGACGTCGGGCAGTACGGATCTCGCGGCGTCACCGACGCAGCTGAGTTTCACGCCCACGAACTGGAACGTCGCTCAAAAGGTCACGATCACCTCGGCCGCCAATGGGGGAGCACTCGCCACGGCGACGTTCTCCGCCACCGCGGCCGGCTACGACGCGGCCACCATCACGGCGAGCGAACTCGACCCGGCGACGCCGGCGTTCAAGGCCGCGTTCCTGACGCAGTACAACAAGATCAAGGACCCGGCGAGCGGCTACTTCCGGCGGTTCGGCGACCTGCTGGTGCCCTACCACTCGGTGGAGACCCTGCTGGTCGAAGCCCCGGACCACGGCCACGAGACGACGTCCGAAGCCTTCAGCTACTACCTGTGGCTCGAGGCCGCGTACGGCCAGATCCAGGGCGACTGGGCACCGTTCAACGCGGCATGGGCGTCACTGGAGAAGTACATCATCCCGGCGCACGCCGATCAGCCGACGAACGACAAGTACAACGCGGGAAAGCCCGCGACGTACGCGCCCGAACATCCCCGGATGGACCGGTATCCGTCCGTGCTCGATTCCAGCGTTTCGGTCGGATCCGACCCGATCGCCGCGGAATTGAAGACGGCCTACGGCACCGACGACATCTACGGGATGCACTGGCTGCTCGACGTCGACAACACCTACGGCTTCGGCCGCTGCGGTGACGGGACCACGGCGCCCGCGTACATCAACACCTATCAGCGCGGTTCGTCGGAATCGGTGTGGGAGACGATCCCGCAGCCGTCCTGCGACACGTTCGCCCACGGTGGTCCGAACGGGTATCTCGATCTGTTCACCAAGGACTCTTCCTACGCCAAGCAGTGGAAGTTCACCAACGCGCCGGACGCCGACGCGCGGGCCGTCCAGGTCGCCTACCTCGCCCAGAAATGGGCGACGGCGCAGGGCAAGGGCGCGCAGATCGACGCGGTCGTGAAGAAGGCGTCGAAGATGGGCGACTATCTGCGGTACGCCATGTTCGACAAGTACTTCAAGAAGGCCGGCGGCTGCACGAGCCCGAGTTGCCCGGCCGGGACGGGCAAGGACAGCGCGCATTACCTGATGTCCTGGTACTACGCCTGGGGTGGCGCCACCGACACCTCGGCGGGCTGGGCTTGGCGGATCGGCGACGGCGCGAACCACCAGGGCTACCAGAACCCGCTCGCGGCGTACGCCTTGGCGAACGACCCGGCGCTGAAGCCGCGCTCGGCGACAGGTGCCGCGGACTGGGCGAAGAGCCTGGACCGGCAACTCGAGGTCCTGCAGTGGCTGCAGGCGAACGAGGGCGGGATCGCCGGCGGCGTGACCAACAGCTGGGAAGGCCAGTACGGCGCGCCGCCCGCGGGGACGCCGACGTTCTACGGCATGTTCTACGACGCCCATCCGGTCTGGCATGACCCGCCGAGCAACCGCTGGTTCGGCTTCCAGGTGTGGAACCTGGAACGGGTCGCGTCGCTGTACCAGCTGACCGGTGACGCCAGGGCGAAGAAGATCCTGGACAAGTGGGTCCCGTGGGCGATCGCCAACACCACCACCGGCGCGGACTTCAAGATCCCGGCCGATCTGGAATGGACGGGTGCGCCGGAAACGTGGAACCCGGCGAATCCCGCCGGCAACACAGGCCTGCACGTCAAGGTGCTCAATCACAACCAGGACGTCGGGGTCGCGGCCGCGTACGCGAAGGTTCTGCTGAACTACGCGGCCAAGTCCGGCAACGCCGCGGCGAAGAGCACCGGCGAGGCCCTGCTGAACGGGATGCTGGCGCATACCGACCCGCTCGGGATCAGCACCCCGGAGACCCGCACCGACTACAACCGATTCGATGACGCCTACAACGCGACCACGGGAGAAGGGACCTACGTTCCGCCGGGCTGGACCGGCAAGATGCCCAACGGGGACGCCATCGGAGCGAACAGCACGTTCCTGTCGATCCGCTCGTTCTTCAAGAACGATCCGCAATGGCCGAAGGTTCAGTCCTATCTGGATGGTGGGGCGGCACCGTCCTTGACCTTCCACAGGTTCTGGGCGCAGGCCGAAGTGGCGACCGCGTTCTCCCTGCACGTCCAACTCTTCGGCTGACCAGGAGGACATCGGTGAAAGCATGGCGTTCACGCACACTGAAGTGCTTGATCGCCGCGTTGGTCGGGCTCGCCGCCTTCACGGCGGTGAGCCCGACCGCATCCGCGGCGGGAACGGGATCCGGCTATTGGAGTGCTCGCGGCGCGCAGCTGGTCGACGCGAAGGGCGATCCGGTGCGGATGACCGGCATCAACTGGTTCGGTTCCGAGACGGCGAACTTCACCTTCCACGGCTTATGGGGCCGCAACTACCGCGACATGGTCGCGCAGATGGCGGGCCTCGGTTACAACACCATCCGGATCCCGTACTCCAACCAGATGCTCGACGCGGGTTCGGCGCCCACGAGTGTCGATCTGACGAAGAACCCCGATCTGGCAGGCCTTTCCGGGATCCAGATCATCGACAAGGTGATCGCCGAGGCTGGGTCGCGGGGGATGCGGGTGATCCTCGACAGGCATCGCCCGGACGGTGCCGGGCAGTCGCCGCTCTGGTACACCGCCGCCTATCCCGAGTCGCGCTGGATCGACGACTGGAAGAAACTCGCCTTACGGTACAAGGGAAATCCCACCGTGGTCGGCGCGGATCTGCACAACGAACCGCATGCGGTGTCCGGCGGCGGCGGCGCCTGCTGGGGTTGCGGTGATCAGGCGGTGGACTGGCGCCTGGCGGCCGAAAGGGCGGGCAACGCGATCCTCACGGTCAACCCGGACTGGTTGATCATCGTCGAAGGCGTCGACTGCGTCGCCGGTACCGGTTCGCCGCAATGCGGCTGGTGGGGTGGGAACCTCTCCGGTGCCCGGCAGTTCCCCGTCCGGCTGAGCAAACCGGACAAGCTGGTCTATTCGGCGCACGAGTACGCGACGTCGGTGTTCGCGCAGCCGTGGTTCTCCGATCCGGCCTTCCCGGCGAACCTGCCCGCGCTGTGGGATCACTGGTTCGGCTATCTGGAGAAGGAGAACATCGCCCCGGTGCTGCTCGGCGAGTTCGGCACCACGCTGCGGGATCCGCGTGACGGCGTCTGGCTCCGGGAACTGATGCGGTACTCGGGATCCGGACCGTCCGGAATGGACTTCACCTACTGGTCCTGGAATCCCAACTCCGGGGACACCGGCGGCATCCTCAACGACGACTGGACCACGGTGAACACGGTCAAGCACGGGTACCTGAGCCCGTACCTGATCCCGCCGTCGGGCGGCGGGACGCAGGAGCCGCGACCGGGGTGCACGGCGGCCTACCGGGTCGAAAACACCTGGAACGGTGGCTTCACCGCCTCGCTCCGGCTGACCAACACGGGAACGGACGCGATCGCGAACTGGACGGCGGCCTGGACCGTGCCGTCCGGCGTGCAGGTGATCAGCGGCTGGAACGCGACGGTGGCCCAGCAGGGCAGCACGGTGACGGCGACGGCTCCGGCATGGGCACCGGCGCTGGCCGCCGGAGCGAATGTGACTATCGGATTCCAGGCCAACGGGGCGGCAGTCCCGGCGCCGTCGGAATTCCGGTTGGGGACGGCATCCTGCACGGCAGGATGAAACGCGGTGGGTCGCCGCGATCCGATGGCGTGGCGACCCACCGCCCGGTCAAGGGTTCCGAGGATGGCGCCGGGCGAGCGCCTCCGAACCCTGGGCGAGCAGCGTGACGTCGGCGCCGACGAGGACGAACGAGGCGCCGGCGTCGAGATAGCGCTGGGCCTGTGCGGCGTCGAAGGCGTTGACCCCCACCGGCTTCCCCTGCGCTTGGACGGCCTCGAAGGTACCGAGGACGGCCGCTGTGACGTCGGGATGCGTCTGCTGGCCGAGGAGGCCCATGGACGCGGCGAGATCGGATGGCCCGACGAAGACGCCGTCGACGCCGTCGACAGCCGCGATCTTCGCCGCCTCAGCCACCCCGGCGGTGGACTCGATCTGAACGAACAGCGAGACGAACTCGTCCGCCTTGGTGAGGTAGTCCTCGACCCGGTTCCAGCGCGCGGACCGGGAGAGGGCGCTGCCGACGCCGCGCACGCCCCGTGGCGGGTAGCGGACGGCACGCACGACGGCCTCCGCCTCCTCGGCGCTGTCGACCATGGGGACGAGCAGGTTCTGCGCCCCGAGGTCGAGCAACTGCTTCACTACGACGGTGTCGCCGGAGGGGGCGCGCACCATCGGCGTGATCGGATACGCGGCGATCGTCTGCAGCAGCGACTGCACCGTCTCCAGCCCGACGGGGGAGTGCTCGGTGTCGATGAGCAGCCAGTCGAGCCCGGAACCGGCGCAGATCTCCGCGACGACCGGACTGCCCGACGTGACCCACATGCCGATCCGCGGCCGAGCGGACTCGGCCAGCCGTGCACGGAACGTCGGAGCTAGACGAAGCGGCATGTGATCGTCCCCAGGTCGCGGTAGTCGGCTGTCACGGTGTCTCCGGCGTGGACCCACATCGGCCGGGTGAACGAACCGGCCAGCACGATGTCGCCCGGATCGAGCTTGTCACCGTGCTGCGCGAGTTTGTTCGCCAGCCACGCGACCCCGTTCGCCGGGTGGTTCAGCACCGCGGCGGCGACGCCGGATTCCTCGATGGTTTCGTTGCGGTACAACAGCGCGGAAACCCACCGCAGGTCGACGGCGTCCACGGCGACCGGGTTGCCGCCGTAGACCATCCCGCCCATGGCGGCGTTGTCGCTGATCGTGTCCACAATGGTCCGGCCGGCCATCTCGATACGCGAGGAGAGGATCTCCAGCGCGGGCACGACGTACTCGGTCGCGCGCAGCACGTCGAACACCGTGGCGTCCGGTCCGGCGAGGGAATCACGCAGCACGAAGGCCAGTTCGACCTCGATCCGCACGTTCGAGAACCGGCTGTGCTCGATCACGGAACCGTTCTCGAACACCATGTCCGCGAAGATGGCGCCGTAGTCGGGCTCGGTGATCCCGGTGGCGGCCTGCATGACCTTCGAGGTGAGCCCGATCTTGCGGCCGACCGGACGGCGTCCCGCCGCGATACCCCGGCGCCGCCATTCGTTCTGGACGGCGTAGGAGTCCTCGACGGTCATGTCCGGATAGCGCGCCGTCAGCAGCGGTACCGTCTCCCTGGCCTCTTCCGCGGCCGCCAGTTCGTCGGCGATCGCGGTGATCGTTTCCTGATCCAACATGACCCCGCCTCAGAGCTGGTTGCCGAGTTTGAACTCGCCCTGTTTCCAGGACGGGAGTTGCCCTTCGTCGTCGCCCTTGCGGGTGTAGGAGAAGCCGTCGGCGCCGATGGTGACTTCCAGTTCGCTCTCTTCGGCCCTCGCGACCACCGGCTGCGGTTTGCCGTCGAGGTCGAGCACGAGTGAAGCCTCGGTGTACCACGACGGGACCACCGGCGTGCCCCACCAGTCGCGACGCTGGTTGTCGTGCACGTCCCAGGTGACGACCGGATTGTCGGGGTCGCCGGTGTAGTAGTCCTGGGTGTAGATCTCGACGCGGTGCCCGTCCGGGTCACGCAGGTAGAGGTAGAAGGCGTTCGAGACGCCGTGCCTGCCGGGGCCGCGTTCGATGTGGTCCGACATGCGCAGTGAACCGAGCTTGTCGCAAATGGACAGGATGTTGTGCTTCTCGTGCGTGGCGAACGCGACGTGATGCATCCGCGGCCCGTCGCCGCCGGTCATCGCGGTGTCGTGCACCGTCGGCTTGCGCCGCATCCACGCCGCGTAGGTGACGCCCTGGTCGTCCTGGATGTCTTCGGTGACCCGGAAGTTGAGGTCCTCCATGTGCTTCACCGCGCGCGGGACGTCGGGGGTGACCTGGTTGAAGTGGTCGAGCCGGACCAGCGCGCCCGGAACGTGCAGGTCGTAGCGCCAGCTGAGCCTGTCGACGTGCTGGACGTCGTGGAAGAACTCGATCGGGAAGCCGAGCGGATCCTGAACCCGCACCGAATCGCCGATGCCCTTGGTGAACCCGTCCGCGTTCCGCTCGACCCGGCAGCCCAGTTCCGAGTAGAACGCCACGGCCTTGTCCAGGTCCTCCGGCGACCGGACCCGGTAGGAGAAGGCCGCGACCGCGGCGACCGGGCCGCGGCGCAGCACGAGGTTGTGGTGGATGAACTCGTCGATCGTGCGGAGACTGACCGTCGTCTCGTCCTCTTCGGTCACCGTCAGCCCGAGGATGTCGGCGTAGAACGCGCGCGAGCGGGCCAGATCGGTGACGACGAGTTCCATGTACGCGCAACGCAGGACGTCCGGTGGCGGCGAGGACGGCGTGGGGATCGGCTTCATGACAGCATCCTTTGTGGACGAAGGAACGGATCAGTGCGCGGGCTTCGCGCCCTTGCCGAAGGCGGGGTTGTGCACCTCGCCGAGATTGATGTGCACCGCCTGCTGGTCGGTGTAGAAGTCGATCGAGCGGTATCCGCCCTCGTGCCCCAGCCCGGACGCCTTGACCCCGCCGAAGGGGGTGCGCAGGTCCCGGACGTTGTTCGAGTTGAGCCAGACCATCCCGGCCTCCACCGACTGCGCGAAGTTGTGCGCCCGCTTGAGGTCGTTGGTCCAGACGTACGCCGCGAGCCCGTACTTCGTGTTGTTCGCGAGTTCGAGCGCTTCTTCCTCGGTGTCGAACGGCGTGATCGCGACGACCGGGCCGAAGATCTCCTCCTGGAAGATCCGGGCGTCGGGCTTGACGTCGGCGAACACCGTCGGCGCCACGTAGTTCCCGGTCGGGAAACCCTCCGGGCGGCCACCGCCCGCGACCAGCCTGCCTTCGGTCTTCCCGATCTCGATGTACTTCATGACCTTTTCGTAGTGCTCGGGATGCACCAGCGCGCCGATCTCGGTGGCGGGGTCCGCCGGGTCGCCGACGACGACGCGTCCGGCCTGCTCGGCGTACCGCTCGACGAACTCGTCGTAGATCGCGCGCTCGACCAGGATGCGGCTGCCCGCGGTGCAACGTTCGCCGTTGAGGGAGAACACGCCGAAGATGGTCGCGTCGATCGCGGTCTCCAGATCGGCGTCGGCGAAGACGATGGCAGGCGATTTGCCGCCCAGCTCCATCGACAGTCCTTTGAGGAACGGCGCGGCGTTGCCGAAGATGAGACTCCCGGTGCGGCTCTCACCGGTGAACGAGATCAGTGGGACGTCCGGATGCTTCACGAGTGCGTCGCCCGCGTCCTCGCCGAAGCCGTTGACGAGGTTGAACACCCCCGGCGGCAGCCCGGCCTCCTCGAAGATCTCCGCCCAGAGTGACGCCGAAAGCGGGGTGAACTCGGCGGGCTTGAGCACCACCGTGTTGCCGGTCGCCAGCGCCGGGGCGAGCTTCCACGACTCCAGCATGAACGGCGTGTTCCACGGCGTGATCAGCCCGGCGACACCGATCGGCTTGCGGTTGACGTAGTTGACCTGGCGGCCGGGCACCTTGTAGGCGTCGTCGGCCTGCGCGACGATCAGATCGGCGAAGAACCGGAAGTTCTCCGCGGCCCGTCGTGCCTGGCCCAGCGCCTGCGAGATCGGCAGTCCGGAGTCGAAGCTCTCCAGCGCCGCCAGCCGCTTGTCCCGCGACTCGACGAGGTCGGCGATGCGGTTGAGCACACGTGACCGTTCGCGCGGCAGCAGCTTCGGCCACGGTCCCTCGGTGAACGCCTTCCGCGCGGCGGCGACGGCGCGGTCGATGTCCGCCTTCTTTCCCGCCGCGGCCCGCACGTAGACCTCGTTGGTCACCGGGTCGAGCACGTCGAAGACGGCGCCGTCGGCCGAGTCGGTCAGTTCGCCGCCGATGTAGTGCCGGATCCGCTCCGGGACACCGTCCGGGATCGGCCGGGGAGTCGTGCTGGTCAAAAGTCCTCCTCAGTCAGCGGTTCGCGCGGTCTCGAGCGTCCAAAAAGGCCTGCATGGTGGCCCAGCGGTGATTGCGCGCGGCGAATTCGATGTCGAGCGGGTCGGCCTTCTCGGAGATCAGCCGGAGGATCTCTTCGTGCTCCTCGACCGACCGGTGCGCCCGGTCGGGGACGAACGCGAACGTGGAGTCACGCAGTCCGGACAGCCGCGTCCAGCCCTGGTGCACGAGGTCGAGGATCTGCGGATTGGGGCAGCAGGCGAACAGCAGGGAGTGGAACTGCTGGTTCAACGCGGTGAACTCGTGCGCGTCGAAGTGGTCCAGCAGGGTGATCATCCGTTCGTTCACCCGGCGCGCCTTCGCGATGTCCTCTTCGGTCAGTCCCGGTGCGGACAGCGCGGTGGCGACACCTTCGACGACACCCAGGGTCTGCATGGCGTGGACGTATTCGTTCTGGTCCACCATCGCCACCCGCGCGCCGACGTTGCGCTCGAAGGTCACCAGCCGTTCGGCCTCCAGCCGCCGGATCGCCTCGCGCACCGGGACGACGCTCATGTCGAGCGCGCCGGCGATCTCGGCGAGGACGAGCCGGTAGCCGGGTCCGTATTCGTGCCGGGCGATCCGCTCACGCAGCCATTCGTAGGCGAGTTCGGATTTGCTGGCCGTCTTCACTGCTTCTTCTGCCATGCCTCATACCTTTCCCGCCACAACGGGTTCAGCGGGAAGAGCCCCTCGATCGGGCGGCCCTGTCCGACCTGCTCGGCGATCCACGCGTCCTCGTCCTCTTGGACCAGCGTCGCGGCGACGACCTCTTCGGCCAGCGCCGGCGGGATGACGACCACGCCGTCGTCGTCGCCGACGATGATGTCGCCGGGCAGCACGGTCGCGCCGCCACAGGCGACCGCGACGTCGGTGTCCCACGGCACGTGCTTGCGGCCGAGGACCGCCGGATGCGGACCTTGCGAGAACACCGGGAGCCCGGTCGCGGCGACGGCGTCGAAATCGCGGACCCCGCCGTCGGTGATCACCCCGGCCGCGCCGAGATACCGTGCCCGCAACGCCAGGATGTCGCCGAGTGTCCCGGAACCCGAGTCGCCCCTGGCCTCGATGACGATCACCTCTCCGGCGCCGACCGAGTCGAACAGACGCTTCTGCGCGTTGTAGCCGCCACCGTGGGTTTTGAAGAGGTCTTCGCGATTCGGGACGAAACGCAAAGTCCGTGCCGTGCCGACGATCTTCGAGCCCGGGATGTTGGGACGCACGCCGTCGATCGCGACGTTGTTCAGCCCGCGCTTGCGTAGCTGGGCGGACAGACCCGCGACCGGTGCGCGCATCAGCTTTGCCCGGAGTTCTTGGCTGAGCGCGGGGGCTTCCTCTTCCTCCTGCTCGTCGACGGCAGTGCCCCACGCCTCGGCACGTTGCTCGTCGTCGACCTGGGGGAGGCTTCCGATGTCGGAGAAGGAGCGGATCCCCTGGGTGACGGTGGTGTGGAGCCGTCCGCTGCTGGCGGAAGTGCCGGGTACGTCCACTTCGACCACCACGACGTCGCCGGGGGAGACCACGGTGGATCCGGCGGGGGTGCCGGTGAGGATGACGTCGCCGGGTTCGAGCGTGAAGTGCTGGGAGAGGTCGGAAACGAACTGCCGCAAGGGGAACAGCAGCCCGGCCGTGGTGTCCTCCTGCACCAGGTCGCCGTTCACCCAGGTGCGCAGGCGCAGGGACGCGGGGTCGACGTCGCGCGCGTCGATGAGGCCGGGCCCGAGCGGGGTGTAGCCGTCGCCGCCCTTGGACCGGACGTTGGAGCCCTTGTCCGCGGTGCGCAGGTCGTAGAGGCCGAAGTCGTTCGCGGCGGTGACCGCGGCGACGTGGTCCCACGCCCGCTCCGGTTTGACCCACCGGGCCGCGGTGCCGATGACCAGTGCGATCTCGCCTTCGAAGGCCAGCAATTCGGTCCCGGCGGGACGTTCGACGGTGCCCCCGGACGTGCCGAGCGAGCTCGACGGCTTGAAGAAGTACGACGGGTTCGCCGGTCGCCGCCCGCGCTGTTCGGCCCGTGACGCGTAGCTGAGATGGACGGCGATGATCTTGCCCGGCCGTGTCCCCAGAGGACCGGATCCGCGTCCCGATGGCGCCGTTGGCTCGTAAGTGTCCATGTTTCCCTGAATCGCTCGGCCCTTGCTTCGTATCTAATAACGTATATGATTCCGTGCCACAGTGGCAAGGCGGCCGACGACAAAGGAGTCCACGTGTCGAACCCAGCGCAGGATCAGCGCATCCCCGGCCGGACCGCTCCACCGGCCGCCGATCGGCGCCGGGTCGCGTTCGCGACCGTCGTCGGCACCACGGTCGAGTGGTACGACTTCTTCGTTTACGCGTCCACCGCCGGGCTTGTCTTCGGCAAGCTGTTCTTCTCCGGCCTCGGGGCGAACAGCACTCTCGTGTCCTTCGCGACGGTGGGCGTGAGTTTCCTGTTCCGCCCGCTCGGCGCCTTCCTCGCCGGGCATTTCGGCGACAAGTACGGCCGTCGCGTGGTCCTCGTGCTCACCCTGATCCTGATGGGCGTCGCGACCACGCTGATCGGTGTGCTCCCGACCTTTGACCAGATCGGCGTCCTAGCACCGGTACTGCTGATCCTCCTGCGTGTCCTGCAGGGCGTTTCGGCGGGCGGTGAATGGGGTGGCGCGGTGCTGATGGCCGTCGAGCACGCGCCGTCGAAGCGCAGGGGACTCTTCGGTGCGTCGCCGCAGATCGGCGTTCCGCTCGGCCTGCTGCTGGCATCCGGCGTCTTGGCGCTGACCAGTCTCTTGGTCCCCGGCCAGGCGTTCCTCGACTGGGGCTGGCGGATCCCGTTCCTGCTCAGCGTCGTGCTGATCCTGGTCGGGCACTACGTCCGGCGCCGTGTTGAGGAGAGCCCCGTCTTCCGTGAGATCGCCGAACGCCGCGAGCAGACCCGGACGCCGATCATCCAGCTGTTCCGCAAGCACGCCGTGCTCGTCCTGGTGGCCGCGCTGGTGTTCGCGGGCAACAACGCCGTCGGCTACATGACCACCGGCGGCTACATCCAGAACTACGCGACCAACCCGAAGGGCCCGATCGGGCTCGACCGCGGCCCGGTGCTGTGGGCGGTGACCGCGTCGGCGGCGACCTGGCTGGTCTCGACGTGGGCGGCGGGAGCGGTGTCCGACCGGATCGGCAGGCGACGCACCTATGTACTGGGCTGGATCGCGCAACTCGCCGGGGTCGCGGTGCTCTTTCCCTTGGTGGACACCGGAAACGTCGTGCTGTTGGCGCTGGGCTTGATCATTCTCAGTGTCGGGCTCGGGTTAACCTACGGCCAGCAAGCGGCGTTCTACGCGGAACTGTTCCCGGCGTCGATCCGGTTCTCGGGCGTTTCGATCTCCTACGCGCTCGGCGCGATACTCGGTGGCGCGTTCGCTCCGACCATCGCCACCGCGCTGGTCGGCGCCACCGGGACGTCGTTGTCCGTGGCCGTGTACCTGGCCGGGATGACGGTCATCGGCCTGATCGCGACGCTGCTCCTGCGTGATCGCTCAGGGATCCCGCTCGGGCCCGACCACGAGGCCGAGCAGGCCGTGAGCCCGCTTCGCTTCGGTAAGCAGGTCGGCCAGTCCGGAACCATGCCGTGAAGGCCTCCTTCCCTACTATCAAGGTCAAGGTCTCGGAAGATCAGGGACACTCAACGTCCCCGATCTTCCGTTGATCAAGGATGGCCGAGGTAGGGCAGGCCTGATTTTGGACGTCGGCGGGCTCACTGTCCACAAGGGACGTCACCGGGCGATTGGGTGTCCGATTAATGTCGCTATGTACGTTTCTGCGTGGGGTCGTGAGTGATCATGAGGGTTATTGAGAGGTAAGGCAAAGGTGGCGTGGTGGGTGGTAAGTCCGTGAAGGCCTCCTTGAGGGACTCTGGGTCCCTCAAGGAGGCTTTCACGGACTTCAAGACGGGACGTTGATGTCACAGCCGTCCCACTGTCACCAGGGATCACGCCTGACGGTAGTGAAGGGCTCCTTCACTACCGTCAGCGTAGGCAAGGAAGCCTTCACCACCAGGGAAACGCGTAGGCAGCAGCGACCACAGCCCGCGACACGACACGTTTGACTTTCCCCTCAATAGAACAACCCAAATCACTCACGACCCCCTCTCGAAATCACGCAACGCGCACAAATCGGGCACGTTCGTCTCGAAAAGTGTCCCTTATGGACAGTCGAGAGCCGGGCGGAGCCTCATATGTGAGCCCGCCCCCGTCGGGTCCGCCACGACACGTTCGCGACTTTGTCGGTTTCCCTATTCTCAAGGTAGGGAAGGAGGCCTTCACGGCCCCACCTTCCGTGCCGCTTACCCGCCGAGAGCGTCACGGACGGCCTTCGCCGCCGCCTTGAGCCGCTCCGCGAGCTCGGCGGGGGCCCGCCCGCTCGACAGGTAGACCACCGCGAGCGCCGCGGGACTGTGCCCGCGCAGGGGGAGTGGCACCGCGACCGCGCTCAGGTTCTCGATCACCTCACCGTGGCTGTCCGCGTATCCGCGGGCGGCCACTTCCCGTATTCCCTCCGTCCAGTCCTCCTCGGGCAGCTGCGAAAGGATCGCGCGCCCCGGAGCGCCCGCGGTGAACGGATGCCTGGACCCTGGGCGCTGCGCGACGGACGCGACGGCGTGCCGGGGTTCCACGCTGACCAGGGTCACGCACTCCTCGCGGTCGAGTACCGCCACGAAGCACGTCATGCCGAGCTCGTTCGCGACCGTGGTCAGTTCGGGTAGTGCGGCGGCCTGCAGATCGTGCTTGATCCCCGCAGCGAGCGCCGCGAGCCGCGCGCCGAGTTCCATCCGGCCGGCGGGATCGCGGGTCACCAGTCCGTGGTCTTCGAGCGTGCGGATGAGCCGGTACGCGATCGACCGGTGCACGCCGAGCCGTTCGGCGATCTGGTCGACGCTGAGCGCTTCTTGGGCGTCGGCGAGCACTTCGAGTACGCGGAGGCCGCGGCTGAGCGTTTGGGACGTGCTCGCGGTCTTGCGGAAGTCCGAAACCATCGTATACGATCCATTTCGATAATTGAACTGGCTGTTCGATTATAGAACAGGATCCGACGATGATGTCACGCGAAACCAGTTTCTCGCCGGGCTCGAACCTCTATCGGCCACCGGCGCAGTTCTTCCGGGGCTGTCTCGGCCGGTTCGTCACGGGCGTCGCGGTGGTGACCTTCGACGCCATCACCGCCGACGGCTCGGTGAAGCGGCACGGCCTGACGGTCAACTCCTTCACCGCGGTCTCGATGGAGCCGCCTCTCGTACTCGTGTCGATCCAGCGCACGGTCAAGAGCCACGATCTGCTGGAAGGACGGCCGTTCGCGGTCAACGTCCTCGGCGCCGAACAGCAGGCGCTCGCGATGAACTTCGCCGGGCGGCCGACTCCTGAAGGCGCGCCCGTCTGGGTCGAAGGCGGGCACGCGCCGCGGCTCGCCGGTGTCCTCAGCTGGTTCGACTGCACGCCGTGGGCCGCCTACGACGGCGGCGACCACACCCTGTTCCTCGGTGAGGTGCGCGAGTTCGACTACCGCGCCGGCGACGCGCTCGGCTTCGTCAACGGTCAGTTCTCGACCGTCCACGAATCCGCGCAAGGCCACGAATCCCTGTTCTGACAACGACGTCCACCCGCAGAAGGAGCATGACATGGGAGCACGTACCGGACAGCAGTACCTCGACAAGCTCAACGCGATGACGCCGGAGCTGTACGTCGACGGTGAGAAGGTGACCTCGAAGGTCGCCGAGCACCCCGCGTTCCGCAACAACGCGCTGACCTACGCGAAGCTGTTCGATCTCCAGCACGATCCGGCGCACCGCGACGTCCTGACCTACGAGTCGCCGACAACAGGGGAGCGTGTCGGGACGTCGTTCCTGGTGCCGCGCACCGAAGAGGATCTCAAGCGCCGTCGTGCCGCCTTCTCGGTGTGGGCTCAGTATTCCCACGGTTTTCTCGGCCGGACCGGCGACTACATGAACTCGTCGCTCACCGCGCTTTCGACCGCGAAGAAGTTCTTCTCGCAGGCCGATCCCGTCTTCGGCGAGCGTATCGAGAAGTACTACGAGAAGGCGCGCGAGAACGATCTCCTCGCGACGCACACGCTGATCCCGCCGCAGGTCAACCGCTCGGTGTCCGGGAGCCAGCAGGGTGGCGGCAACCTTTCGGCGAAAGTGGTGGAGGAACGGGAGGACGGCATCGTGGTCCGCGGTGCCCGGATGCTCGCCACGATCGCGCCGATCGCCGACGAACTGCTGGTGTTCCCGTCGACCGTCCTGCGTGGCACACCCGAGGACGCCCCGTACTCCTACGCCTTCGCGGTCCCGAACGACGCGCCCGGGTTGAAGTACTTCTGCCGCGCCGGACTCGACCACGGCCGCTCGCACTTCGACGAGCCGCTCGCTTCGCGTTTCGAGGAGATGGACGCGGTCGTGGTCTTCGACGACGTGGTCGTCCCGAACGAGCGGGTCTTCCTGCTGGGGCACCCGGAACTGTGCAACGCGTGGTATTCCGAGACCGGCGCCGGCGCGCTGATGACCCACCAGGTCGTCACCCGCACACTGGCCAAGACCGAGTTCTACCTCGGTCTCGCCAGCGAGATCGCCGCCGCCATCGGCATCGGCGGGTTCCAGCACATCCAGCAGGACCTGTCGGAACTGATCTCCTACGTCGAAATCGAGAAGGCCGTGCTGCGCGCGGCCGAGGCCGACGGCGTGGTGAGCGAGGACGGAGTCTTCCTGCCGAAGTGGGAAGTCCTCAACGCCGCCCGGAACTGGTACCCCACCAAGGTTTCGCCGCGGCTGACCGAGATCATCCGCAAGTTCTCCGCGTCCGGGCTCATGGCCCTGCCCGGGGAAGCGGACTTCGAAACCGAGGGCCGCGCCGACATCGACACCTACCTCCAGTCGGCCACCCTGCCCGCCAAGGACCGCGCACGACTGTTCAAGCTCGCGCTCGACGCGTCGGTCTCGAGCTTCGCCGGGCGGGAGTCGCTGTACGAGTACTTCTTCTTCGGCGACCCCGTGCGGATGGCGGGGGCCCAGGTGAACGCGTATCCGCGGGAGGCGCTGCAGGAACGGGTGCGGGAGTTGCTGACCCGCGAGGGGCAGTAGGTACGGATTTCGCCGAGAAACGGGTATACGTACGTGATTCCGTCGGGATCGATGGGAATGTGAGCGGATCGCGATAACCGGAAAAGCGTCCGTCGTCCAATCGGGCGGCGGGCGCCTTTTCGTCCCCCCGCCTTCCGGCGGTTTTTCGGCCATGATGTGTCCCGCATTTGTCCAAAGAGCCGCCATCACGAATCAACGATCAGGTTGCTACGTTCGAGTTAACCTCCGCAATGACCATTCAGGTCGGCCATATCGGTGCGCAAAAATTCAGATGCCCTGATCGACGGCGGCGGGACGAGTGGCGGGGGAGACATGATCGAGACCATGCGGTGCGCGGGCGCGGATTTCTGCGAAGAGCTCACAGGTGCCGAGGAGACCTCCTTCAGCCGTTTCTACGAAGGTGATCCGCCGTCCCGGTCAATATGTTCAACGGAAAATTTGACTTTGCTGGCCGATATGTCGCCGCTTGTGCTCGGGCATCTTCTGTTGGTGCCGTCGAACCACTACTTGTCCTTCGCTCAGGTACTTTCACTCCATGAGATCGAGGTGCGAGGTTTTCTTGCCGACTTCGTCCCGCTGTACCGGGAGACCTTTGGTGAGCCGTTGATCTTGGAGCACGGATCGAGCGCGGGCCAGGACAGCCACGCCTGTATCACGCACGCGCATCTGCATTTTCTCCCCGTCGACGGTGACCGCGTGGACGATCTTCTGATCGGGGACGGCCTCGCCTATGAGGATCTGGGCTCTCTCGGTGAACTCGCGCGCCCGCCGTGGCCTTCCTCCGCCTATTTCCTTCGTATGTACCGAGGCGAGTGCCGCGTCTATCGGCCGACCGGGGAGCAGAAAAGGCAGTACCTGCGCTCGGTCGTCGGAGCCGTTCTGGCGATCGAGGACCCGGAATGGGACTACGCGGTGGTGATGCGGAAAGAAGATCTCCGCGAGACCATGCGGAGGGTGGACTACTGGCCCGGCGAAACACTTGGCCATCTCATGGCCGCCAGTGCGGAGATGTCCAGTGGCGACTGAAGGATTCTCGGACGAGCCCACCCGGCTGGCCAGGACGATCGTTCCGCTGTTCGCTCGCCAGGCCGGTGAGTTCGTGCCGGTCTCGTCGGCGGACGGTGGCCGGGTGGCGCTGACCGCCGGCGCCGACGCCCAGGACGATTGCGCGGTCTTCCGCCTGGAAGGAGCGCACGACCTCGTGGTGGGCACCGACTACGTCCGCGGGCCGAAGTTCAGGTTGTACGAGATGGGTTACCTCGACGAATACGACCTGGGCTACTTCCTCGTCGCGGCGAATCTGAGCGACATCGCGGCGATGGGTGCGAAGCCGATCGGCCTGCTGTCCGTCGTCCGGTATCCCGCGGACATGGACGATGCCGTGTTCGGCTTCGTCATGAAGGGCATCCGCGACGCGTGCGCCGCATTCGGTTGCCTCAACGTCGGTGGCGACATCGGCGGAGCGGAACGCCTGATCCTGTCGGCATCGGCGCTCGGGGTGTGCCCGGCGGGTGGAGCGCTCCTGAGGTCCGGAGCGAAGCCCGGTGACGTCGTGTGCCTCACCGCGCCGACCGGCCTTGCCGGGGCCGCGATGGCATATCTGCGGGCAGGGGACCCGGACCTGGTCATCGACAGTTTGCTTCCGCCGTTGATCGCCAACTGGAAACGGCCGGTGGCGAGGATCGAGGAGGGGCTCTTGCTCGGGGCCGGTGGAATGGTCACGAGTTGCCAAGACACTTCGGACGGGCTGAAAGCCACGCTACTGAACATTGCCGAGCTGAGCGGTGTCGGGATCGCCGTCGAGGAACAGTCGATCCCGGTTCCCAAAGCGGTCGCCGCGGTGGCCGCCCACGTGGGTATGGAGCCGCTGAGCCTGGTCATGGGCGATTCCGTCGATTTCGAACTCGTCTTCACCGTGCCACCCTGCCGGGTGGACGATCTCGCCGAATCGCTGAACTTCCATCGGATCGGGGTCGTCACCGAGAAGCGAGAGGTGGTTTTGCTCGGTGGGGACGGCACTCACATGGCCTTGCCCGGTAAGGCGTGGCGGCACCAGGGCGACGGAAAAGCATGAGCCGGACGACGGCGAAGGCCGCGGACAAGGCGGTCCTGCTGTCGGCGACCTTGTTCCTCGCAGGCAAGGCCTACAACGTACCTTCCAAGGACGTTTGGGATGCTGTCCTGGACGGCCGTCCGTACCTGCTGTTGACTTCTCTTGTCGTGGCAGGGGTTTTCGGCGCCTTCACGCCGTTCGAAAGCTGGCGGCGGCGCTCGTTCGTGGACCGGAACGTCATGATGCGCAGACGGGTGCTGTCCACGTTCGGCAGGCTGCTGGAGATCAGTGCGGAAATCGTTCCTCCGTTGGACCGAGGCGATCTGGCACTCCATGTATGGCGGAGGAGGCGGACGCTGCGGCATCCGGTACACGGGGTTTTGAAGCGACTTTCCTCCTATCGGATGTCCTCCTATCCGGCTACACGAGCTTTCGCTCCGAAGCGGGGTGTGGGGGCGGTGGGGTTGTGCTGGCTACATGATCGTGAAGTCTGGTTCGACGTCGCGTCGCTGGTGAAGAGCCTCGATGACGAGGCGAAGTACAACGACCACGTGGCGCGGTACGGATCGGAAGCGGTGATGAACCTGACCTGGGAGGAGTTTCACGCCTTCAACCATCGAGCCGCGCTCTTCGTCACGCCGATCAGGAGTGGGCGCAACAAATTCGTCGGCTGTGTGAGCGTCGACAGCAGCCGTGGCTACGACGTGCTCCATCGGAGGGAACTGTTCGAAGAGATGACCAATCTGGGGATGGCCATCGGTCGTGAGGACTTCGAATGCACCTGACCGGCGAGGAGTTGCGCGCACTCGTGTCGAGTACTCGCCGGACCTACGACGAAAGTGCCGCGATGTACGTCCGGGCCACTGAAACGCTTGACAAGTTTCCCGGTCTGGACCGCGAGCTGGATCGCTTCTTCGCGGCCTTGCCCGGAGGTTTGGTGCTGGACCTCGGTTGTGGCGCCGGCCGCGATTCCGAGTACTTGACCCGACGAGGCGCGGCCGTGGTGTCGAGCGACGTCAGCGGGGAGATGCTGCGCCACACTCGCCGTCGTTGCGCGGTTTTCGGGGCGGTTCATTGTGATCTTCTGGCGCCACCGTTTGCGGCGGGCGTGTTCCATGGCGTCTGGGCCTGCGCGAGTGTGCTTCATCTGCCGAGCGCGGCACATCCCGATGCCTTCTCCGCGATTCATCGCGTTCTCGCGCCTGGCGGTCTCGCGGCGATCAGTCTCAAAGCAGGGAAGGGCGAGGGGTGGGTGCGAGACGGCCGGATTCCCTCTGCGCGGTGGTTTTCGCTGCGCAGGCCCGAGGCTGTCGCGGAGGAACTGACCGGGGTCGGCTTCGTGTCGGCCCGGATCTTGCCGAGCGGACGGGGCACCTGGTTCGTCGTCGAGGCGGTGAAAGCTTAAGCCAGCCACTCATCGGGGTTCGTCCCGGGAAGGACATGACGGATGCCGCCCCGGGGATCCTCGACGTCGCCTTCGTAGCGGGGGATCAGGTGGATGTGGAGGTGGTCGATCGTCCGGCCGGCGGCACGTCCCTCATTCACCCCGATGGTGTAACCGGCGGGCTGGAACCGTTCCTCGATCCGGGTCTTCGCTTCCTTGATCAGTGTATAGATTTCGGCGTGTTCACTTTTCGTGAGCTCGAAGTAGGACTCCACATGTCGTTTGGGGACGACTTCGACATGGCCTTTGGCGGCGGGGTAGTTGTCCCAGCGGACGTAGACCTCTCCGCCGTCGATCACCAGCTCGTTGACATCGGGATCGTGAAGCTGGCAGAAGAGACATTTGCCAGCGGCCGGCTCGGCTCCGTTTTCCTTCGCCATCACCGGCTCCATCATTGATACCCCTTGTCATTGATCGATCACTTGAAGTCATACCGTTGGTCAACTTAGCTTCGTCGCAGACAAAGCAGAAGCCTACTCGCACTAACGAATGATCTCTAACCCTCGATTGCGACACGCCTCCGACATTCGGCTCATCACCTGGTCGATGGTGAGCTGAGTCGTGTCGATCCTGATGGCGTCCTCGGCGGCGACCAGTGGTGACACCGCCCGGTTCATATCGGCGTCGTCTCGGCGAATCACGTCTTTGAGCACGTTCTCGTAAGTACCTGCCCGCTCCTGCCGTACTCGCCGCATCGCCCGGACTTCGGGCGAAGCGGTCAAGTAGAACTTGAGGTGTGCCGCCGGGAAGACGGTCGTCCCGATGTCGCGGCCCTCGATGACGCAGCGCGCTTGGCTTTTGGCCCAAAGCCTGATGAGACCGGTGACCCGCTGGCGGACATCCGCGATCTTCGCGACGGCGGAAACGGCGACATTGACCGGGGTTTCGCGCAGCTTGTCCGTAGCATAACGCTCCGATGTCAGCAGGCCGGCCGTGTGGCTCTCCCTGAGCAGCTCGTCACAGAGGCCGGTGACCTCTCGTGCGTCGTCCACCGGAATTTCGCGTTGTAGGGCTTCGAAGGCGATGATGCGGTAGGTCCTGCCGCTCTCGAGGTAGCGGAGGTCGAAGGTTCTCGCGAGCGCCAGGCAGGTGGTGGTCTTGCCCGCGGCCGCCGGGCCGTCCACCGCGATGACGGTATCGGCACCGTGTTCAGGCATGTCTTTTTTCCTTGGCTGGATCGGGCGATCGTCGAGCGGGATCGAATTCGAACAGGGCGCAGACGCTACCACGGGAGAATTGGGTCGTGGCATCATGTTGACCAGGTCCTGGAGCAGCGGAAACGCTCGGATCGGCGCTCTGGCAACGGTTCTGGGCGCCCCTCGGTGGGTTCGATCATGCCGGCCCGGCGACGCTCCGCTGAAGACGCTCACTCTTCCAGGTGCATCGGCGAGTCTCTTTCGGTTGATGTGTAACCAAAGTGGTCTCCGGCGGAGGAGATTCCTTGCCATGAGCGCAAATCTGGTCCGATTTCCGCACTTTCGTGAATATTGCAGAACGATCGAAGGAATATGCCTTTGGTCGGACTTTGTCATCGAGGCAAAATATTCGAATGAAATCTGTAACCGAGGCGACAAAAGTGACGTCTTCAGAGGTAGCCGCCCTTGGGAGGTGTCGTCTCGCCCGTCGCGAGGCGGCGGGCGGGGTCCTTGTGGAGCCCTGTGGCATGAGACACGCCCGGGATGCGCGAACTTGATTCATTCCAGAAAATGGGCCAGACTGCGGCCGTGCCCACGAACCCGGACTTCGAACGGATGCTGCGCGGGGTCTCCCTGCGCGTGACGCGTCCCAGGGTGGCCGTACTGACCGCGGTACGCGACCATCCGCACGCCGACACCGACTCGATCATCGGTGCCGTGCGTTCGGAGCTCGGCGAGGTCTCTCACCAGGCCATTTACGACGTGTTGCGGGCACTGACCTCCGCGGGTCTCGTCCGGCGCATCCAGCCGGCCGGATCCGTGGCACGCTATGAGTCCCGGGTCGGGGACAACCACCACCACGTCGTGTGTCGATCATGTGGTGTCATCGCCGACGTCGATTGCGCCGTCGGCCACGCACCCTGTTTGAGCGCGTCGGACGACCACGGCTTCGTGATCGAAGAGGCCGAGGTCATCTATTGGGGCCTGTGTCCCGACTGCGCTGCTAAATCCCGTTCCTGAGCCCTGCAAGCTCTGAATACTCCGGAAGGATCTCTGTGTCTGACAGCCCAGACGCCGTCGTCGGCGAAATGAACGAAGAGGGCGCGGGCGGCTGCCCCGTCTCGGCGGGGCGCCGCAACCACCCCACCGAAGGCGGGGGCAACCGTGACTGGTGGCCGAACCAGCTCAACCTGAAGATCCTCCGGAAGCATTCCGCCGCCTCCGATCCGATGGACGCCGGGTTCGACTACGCCGCCGAGTTCAAGACCGTCGACCTCGACGAACTCGCCAAGGACGTCGACGCCGTCCTCACCACGTCGCAGGACTGGTGGCCCGCGGACTTCGGCCACTACGGCGCCTTCATGATCCGCATGGCGTGGCACAGCGCGGGTACCTACCGCATCGAGGACGGCCGCGGTGGCGCGGGCGCGGGCATGCAGCGGTTCGCCCCGCTCAACAGCTGGCCGGACAACGGCAACCTGGACAAGGCCCGCCGTCTGCTGTGGCCGGTCAAGAAGAAGTACGGCCGCAAGATCTCGTGGGCCGACCTGATGATCTTCACCGGCAACCGCGCGCTGGAGACCATGGGCTTCAAGACCTTCGGCTTCGCGGGTGGCCGCGCGGACGTGTGGGAGCCGGACGAGGACGTGTACTGGGGTCCCGAGCGCACGTGGCTCGGGGACGAGCGCTACACCGGTGACCGCGAGCTGGAGAACCCCCTCGCCGCCGTGCAGATGGGTCTCATCTACGTGAATCCGGAAGGCCCGAACGGCAATCCGGACCCGATGGCCGCGGCCCGCGACATCCGCGAGACCTTCGGCCGCATGGCGATGAACGACGAGGAGACCGTCGCGCTGATCGCCGGCGGGCACACCTTCGGCAAGACGCACGGTGCGGCCGACCCGGACAAGTACGTCGGTCCCGAGCCCGAGGGCGCCTCGATCGAGGAGCAGGGTCTCGGCTGGAAGAACACCTTCGGCAGCGGCAAGGGCCGTGACGCGATCACCAGTGGCCTCGAGGTCACCTGGACGCCGACGCCGACCCAGTGGAGCAACTGGTTCTTCCACAACCTCTTCGAGTACGAGTGGGAGCTGACCAAGAGCCCGGCGGGCGCCCACCAGTGGACGCCGAAGGACGGCAAGGCGAAGAACACGGTGCCGGACCCCGAGGACGGCAAGCTCAACCGCGCGCCCGGCATGCTCACCACCGACCTGGCGCTGCGGTTCGACCCGGTCTACGAGCAGATCTCGCGCCGGTTCTACGAGAACCCGGACCAGTTCGCGGACGCCTTCGCCCGCGCCTGGTTCAAGCTGACCCACCGTGACATGGGCCCGATCCAGCGTTACCTCGGCCCGCTGGTCCCGCAGGAGACGCTGATCTGGCAGGACCCGGTGCCCGCCGTCGACCACGAGCTGATCGACGACGCGGACATCGCCTCCCTCAAGGAGAAGTTGCTCGCCTCGGGGCTGTCGGTCTCGCAGCTGGTCTCGACCGCGTGGGCGTCGGCCTCGACGTTCCGCGCCAGCGACAAGCGCGGCGGCGCGAACGGTGCCCGCATCCGCCTCGAGCCGCAGCGCGACTGGGAGGTCAACGACCCGCAGACGCTGGCTCAGGTGCTGCGGACCCTGGAAGGCATCCAGGAGTCGTTCAACAGCGCCCAGACCGGCGGCAAGAAGGTTTCGCTCGCCGACCTGATCGTCCTCGGTGGTGTCGCGGGCGTCGAGCAGGCCGCCAAGGACGGCGGATACGACGTCAAGGTGCCGTTCACGCCGGGCCGGACCGATGCGACGCAGGAACAGACCGACGCCGAGTCGTTCGCCCCGCTGGAGCCGACCATCGACGGCTTCCGCAACTACCGGGGCAAGGGCCACCGTCTCCCGACGGAGTACCTGCTCCTCGACCGCGCGAACCTGCTGAACCTGAGCGCGCCCGAGCTGACCGTCCTCGTCGGCGGTCTGCGTGTCCTCGGCGCCAACGCCCAGCAGTCGCCGCACGGCGTGTTCACCGCGAAGCCGGGGTCGCTGACCAACGACTTCTTCGTGAACCTGCTCGACATGGGTGTTCAGTGGACCGCCACGTCCGCTGACGCGGAGACCTTCGAGGGCCGCGATTCCGCGACCGGCGAGGTCAAGTGGACCGGTACCCGTGCCGACCTCGTGTTCGGTTCGAACTCCGAGCTTCGCGCGGTGGCGGAGGTCTACGCCAGCGACGACGCCAAGGAGAAGTTCGTCCGCGACTTCGTGGCGGCGTGGGACAAGGTGATGAACCTCGACCGGTACGACGTGGCATGATCCGAGCCTGAACCTGGCTTGACACCGGGCCGGCCGCAGTTCGCGGCCGGCCCGGCCTGTTTTCCACCGGACGAAAGGAGACGGGACACGTGTCGGAGTTGCTCGCGGCAGGCGGCTGGGGTCTGCTCGGTGGGTCGGCCTTGCTGTTGGGCGCGATGATCGGTTTCCTGGTCCGGATCCCGAGCAGGGCGGTGGCCAGCGTGATGGCCTTCGGCAGCGGGGTCCTGATCTCGGCGGTGTCCTTCGAACTGATCGCCGAGGCACACGAAAAGGGCGGTTTCCTGCCGACGGCCTTGGGAGCCCTCGGCGGGTCGCTGATCTACACGCTCGCCAACGTCGTGCTCGCCCGGCGGGGCGCGCGTCATCGCAAGCGGTCGGGTGACCTGCAGCCGTCCGAGGCGGAGCAGGCCGGTTCCGGTACGGCGATCGCGCTCGGCGCGTTGCTGGACGGCGTGCCCGAGTCGATGGTGATCGGAACCAGCCTGCTCGGCGGAGGGAACGTGAGTGTGGTGACCGTGGCGGCCGTCTTCATCAGCAATGTCCCGGAAGGGCTTTCCAGCGCCTCGGGGATGAAGCGGGCAGGCCGAAGCCCACGCTATGTCTTCACACTCTGGAGTGGCATCGCCGTGATCAGCGGGGTGGCGGCACTGCTCGGCTACGGTCTCCTCGGCGGCGCGTCCGGCACCGTCCTTGCCGTGATCACCGCACTCGCGGGCGGGGCGATCCTCGCCATGATCGCCGACACGATGATTCCCGAGGCCTTCGACGACGCGCACCTGTGGACCGGGCTGATCACGGTCGCGGGCTTCCTCACCGCGTTCGGCCTTTCGCGCCTCGACGGCTGAACGACGTCAGTGACCACCGGTGTGCGGCGGCGGGATCGGTGCTCCGGCACAGGATTCGTCGCTCGTCTTGCCGGTGGAGAAGAACTCGACCGCCTTGCTCGCACAGGGGAGCGAGGACAGCGAACCGTGGTGATCGTCCTCGATGGTGAGCAGGGCGCCGCCGATCCGCTCGTGCAGGGCCACCGCCCAGCCGATCGGTGTCACCGGTTCGTAGACGTGCCCGGCCAGTTGCAGCGGACTGGTTCCCTTCGTGAAGTTCCACGGCTGGACCGGCAGCGGCCAGCCCGCGCACCGGCCGTTCCAGAACCCAGGGGAGGCGACAGCGGGGTAGGCGCGGACGCGGTCGAGCCGTCGCTGCCCGATCGACTCGAAGTCGCGGGGGCCTTCGGAAGCGTTGCAGAGGATCGCCGTCTGCTGGAAGACGTTGTGCCCACTCGGTTTCGTGTCCCAGCCGAAGCCCGCGCCACCAGCGGACACGGGTTTCGCGCCGGGCGTCGCGCCGTCGCGCAGTGCCGCGAGGGCCTTGGCGGCGCTCGCCCACTCACGCCGCGGGCCGGCGAGGTAGTTCTTCACCGTCTCGCCGTCGACGGTCTCCCCGTTCACCGTCCGGGGGTGTTCGGTCAGTTCGTCGCGGAGCTTCAGCAGCGCGTCGAGCACGACGGGCTGAGTGCCGCCGAAGTGGAAGACCGTGTCGTAGCGCGCGATCCAGCCGGCGAAGTCCCGGACGGTGACGTCGGCCGCCGCCATCATCGCGTCGTCCATCCCGCCGATGTCGAAGGTCGGCGCCATGGGCGAGTCCAGCAGCATCCGGTCCACATGGGAGTCGAACCGGGTGCGGTAGGCGGCACCGAGTGCGGTTCCCCACGAGACGCCGTAGAAGCCGATCTTCTCCTCGCCGAGCGCCTCCCGGATCCGGTCCATGTCCCTGGCGACGTTGTCGGTGGTCAGGTTGCGGACGAACCCGGGATCGGCCGCGACACACCGCTGGTTCACCCTCGCGTCCCGTTCGAACACGAACCGGGCTTTTTCCTTGTCCGGCAAGGAAGGCGGCGGTTCGGTGTCATCACCGGGAAGCGATGGGCAGGCGACGTCGGCGCTGTAGTCGACGCCACGCGGGTCGAACCCGATGAGATCGTGGTCCATCCCGATCCCGGCAGCCTTGCTGTCGGTGATCCACCTCGGCTCGTGGATCCCGGCCTGTCCGGGGCCGCCGGGGTTCAGCAGGACGACACCTCGCCTTTTGGCGGGGTCGGTCGCCTTCCGCCGCGAGACCGCGATGCCGATCTTGCGGCCGTCCGGCTTCGCGTAGTCGACCGGAACGGCCACCATGGCGCATTCGGTGCGCTGATCGTCGGCGGGTTGCCAGTCCTTGGCGACGTCCTTGCAGAGTTTCCAGTCCAGCGGCGAGGTCGTCGACGCCGAGGCGAGTGCCGGTGCCGCCAGCGCGGCCAACGTCGTCGCGAGCAACACGGTCGCGACCCGGTTTCGGGGCATGGGTGGGTTCTCCAAGACTCGGCGGCAGGTCTCCGTCAGCCTCGCCGCGTGCCCCGACCGTCCACATCGGCCGATCGGCCGATGTGGACCGCCATTGGTTCAGGCCTCGCCCGCAGCGAGCAGTGTCAGCAGTTCGGCGTGCCCCGCCTGGGTGATCAGGCTGGCGGCGTCGAAGTAGACCCGCTCGTTGGTGATCCGGTCTTCGTCGAAGAAGAACACCGCGATGATCGGCACCCGGAAGGTCTTGCCGGTTGGCGGGCGGCCGTAGAACTCGCCGAGGTTGGTGCCGAGCAGGTCGAACTCGACGACGACCGACTCGTCGGCGACGTGGTAGCGGACGTTCTCGTGCCGCTGATCGGGAAAGGCCGTGCGGGTCATGCGGTAGTAGCCCATGACCTCTTCGTCGCCGTCGAAGATCTGCCCGGTCGCCATGATCTCGTAGCGCGGATGGCCGTTGAAGGTGCCCAGTGTCCGGTCGAACTCCTGGGTCACCTCGGTGTCCATGTGTTCTTCGATGATCTTGAGGCGGCGTTCGCGCAGGTCTTCGCTGATCACTGGTCCTCCGGCTCGTTACTGGTGACGATCCGGACACTACCGCCCGCGGCTTCGTCGTCGGTCCCGTAGAGCACGCTGTCGCACGAGCGCGAGAGGCAGGTCATCGCCTCGATCTTGTGGCCGGGGAAGTCGCCGATCCTCGCCGGGGCGGGGGAGAGGGCGATCGAACCGTCGGAGCGGAGCGATCCGGCCGCGTACACGGCGGAGTCGAACGGGCCGTTGTCGCCTGGGTCGGAGGCCGACGAGATCAGGATCCGGTCGTCCGCGGTGATCTCGACGTCGGAAGCGTGCCGGACGTGGGTGGTGGGGTACGAGACGCGGAACGGGATCGCCTTCGGTTTGCCGAAGGACAGCTTCGACACCGAGAACTCCGCGGAGTACAGCGTCGCCGGGCGCGTGTCCTGTCCCCGGTCCGCCCAGACCGCGAACAATCGGTCATTCATCTTTTTCAGTGCGAAACTCTCGTAATTGTCCTCGGCGTCACCCTTCGGTACTTGAAAGGTGCCGAGCACTTTCAGGCGCCGGTCGTTCAGCTTGAGGTGGAAGCCTTTGCCGCCGCTGGCCAGTGCGATGAATTCGCCTGCTTTTCCGGGCACCGCTTCGGCCGCTTCCAGGTCGACCGGGAGTTCGCCCGGCCAGTCGATCGGGTCCACCTTGGACACTCGACCGTCGACGAGCCGGACCCGTGCCGCCCGGTTCTCGCCGGGTTTCTTGCTGTCTCGCAAGACCAGTGCGTCGACACGGTCGTCGTCCCGGCTCAGCACGGCGATACCGCTGGCGTCCGATGTCATGCCCGTGCCGATGGATTCCCAGCCGTCGCCCGCCCACGCCGGGGAGGTCAGGAGCAGGGGTGCGGCCAATGCCGGGAGAATAGCGATGGAGGCGAATTTCATGCCGACAAAGTAATCCATCTCCCCGGCGGGAACAAAGGCTGGAACCGATGCACTCCATTCCGGCGCGGACCCGGGGATCCGCGCCGGAACGGTGCGGGTTCAGCTGCAGGACAGGGCGCCGGCACGGAGTGCGTGGCCGCCTTCGTTCCCGTCGTCGGCCCAAACCACCTGCTTGCTTCCCGACGCGCAGGTCGCCGCGATGGCGAAGCCTTCGTTGTTGTAGTCCGGCATCCCGCTCGGACGGTCGTACGTGGCGGTCACGGCGAACTTGCCTTGCGTGCCGACGGAGAGGGTCGTCGAGGCGCCGCCGCAGTTGTCGTCGCAGACCGCCCACAGCTTGCCGGTCGAAGCCTCGTACTCGAGTTCCATGATCGAGTCGAGACCGCTCGCGAAGCTCGCGACGCGGGTGTACTTCCCGCCCGCCTGGTCGAGCGCGTAGGCGTAGATCATCCCGTTGCTCTCGAGGCCGACGAGGTAAAGACCGGTCCCGTGCCCGGGGTAGCTGCTGGGGTTGTACGGCGCCTTCGTGCGCTCGTCCACGAATCCCTTCGCGGTGAGCGCGCTGTCCGGAATCCAGGAGATGGCTTCGAGACCGTCGTTGGCCGAGACTTTCGGCAGGTCGGCCGTCAGATTCCAGTCTGCTTTGGCGGTGAGGGTCTTGGCTGAGCCGGAGACGTCGTACCGGAGCACCTTCAGCGCGCTTGTCTTGCTGTTGTCGCCGTCGCGTTCGGTGGCCGCGACCACGCCGTCAGGGGTGGCTACGACCGCTTCGGCGTCGGGGTCGCCCGTGCCGTTGCGGTAGCGCAGTGCCTTGCCCGACGACCAGCCGTTGGCGGTGTCCGGCTGCCACTTCGTGCCGTTGCGCACGAGGCGGTACAGCGTGCCCGGCCCGTTCTTCACCGCCCACAGGACGTCGGGTCCGCCGAAGGACAGGCCGCTCATGTTGCCGCCGAGGACGTTCGAGCTGTCGGCGTTCGTGACGGTGGAAGAGCCCGGCCAGGAGCTGTTCGCCGCGGTGCTCGCGGTGGCGGTCGTGGCGGGCAGTGCCAGCAGAGTCGCGGCTACGGCGGCCACGGCGGCGGGTCGGATCCGACGGGATGATCGAGGCATTCGCGCTCCTTCGGGGCGGACGAAGTGGGTCGCGGCGTGTCGTCACAAGTTAAGTAAGTTTCCTTACGAATACAAGATATCGCCGGATTCTCACGAAATGAAGCAACGGTGGATTTACAAAAGATGGCCACTTGTCAAACGGGGTGTACATAACCTACAGTTGTGTAAACCCAGCCAATGGAGGAGGGTGCGATGAGCGAGATGACGGGCACGGTCCCGGCGGGCTCGACCGAACGGTGGACCGACCGCAAGCGATACCTGTGGCTGATCGGGTTGGTGGTCCCCTCACTCGCTTTCCTCGCCATCGGGCTGCACGCGGCCACCGGGTGGGGTGTGTGGTTCTGGATCGGGCCGATCGTGATCCTGGTGGTCGTGCCGCTGATCGACCTGCTCGCCGGGCTGGACCGCGGTAATCCGCCCGACGACGTGATCGAACGGCTGGAGCAGGACCGCTACTACCGGTGGATCACCTTCGCGTTCCTGCCGATCCAGTACGCGGGTTTCGTGGCCGCGTTCTGGCTCATCTCCCGCGGCGATCTGTCCGTTGTGGACAAGGTGGGCCTGGCGATCTCGATCGGCTGCATCGGCGGGATCGGCATCAACACCGCGCACGAACTCGGGCACAAGAAGGAAAGCCACGAACGCTGGCTGTCGAAGATCGCGCTGGCACAGAGCTTCTACGGCCACTTCTACATCGAGCACAACCGCGGCCACCACGTCCGGGTGGCGACCCCGGAGGATCCGGCCAGCAGCCGGCTGGGGGAGAGCTTCTACCGGTTCTGGCCGCGCACGGTGTTCGGGTCGCTGAAATCCGCGTGGGGGCTGGAGCGCAAGCGGTACGCCCGGCGCGACCGGCATCCGTTCCGGATCGGCAATGACGTGCTCAACGCCTGGCTGATGTCGGTGGTGCTCTGGGTGGCGATGATCGCCTGGCTGGGCGTCGGAATCCTGCCGTACCTGGTGATCCAGGCGGTGATCGGGTTCTCGCTGCTGGAAGTCGTCAACTACATGGAGCACTACGGTATGCGGCGGCAGAAGGTCGGCCCGCCGAACCGGCGGCGCTACGAACGGGTCGATCCCAGCCACAGCTGGAATTCCAACAACATCGCCACCAACGTCCTGCTGTATCACCTGCAGCGGCACAGTGATCACCATGCCAACCCGACCCGCCGCTACCAGACGCTGCGCGATTTCGCGGAATCGCCGGTGCTGCCGACGGGATACGCCGGGATGATCGTGCTGGCCCTGTTCCCGCCGCTCTGGCGCCGGGTGATGGATCCGCGGGTGCTCGCCCATTTCGACGGCGACATCTCCCGCGCCAACATCCAGCCGTCGAAACGCGCCAAGATCCTCGCGCGCCACGGAACCCGCGTCACCGCGCCGTCCCGCGTCGCCGCCGACAGGTACGGCGACGCGTCCGATGGCGGGATGTGCCCTGGCTGCGGCTACGTCTACGACGAGAAACTCGGCGACCCGCGTGAGGGTTTCCCCGCCGGAACACCGTGGTCGGCGATCCCGGACTCGTGGTGCTGTCCGGACTGCGGGGTGCGGGAAAAGATCGATTTCGTGGCACCGGGAAGGGTCGGAGCATGATGAGGATCGAGGCGGACCGCACGAAATGCGACGGCCTTGGCATGTGTGAGGCGATGGCGCCCGACTTCTTCGAGGTGGGTGACGACGGCACCGTCGTGGTGCTCGACGAGCAGCCCGGCGAGGAGTACCGGCAGGACCTGTCGGCCGCCGTCGACGCCTGCCCGGTCCTCGCCCTGAAGCTGCGGGACTGACCATGACGTTGGTCGTCGTGGGAGCTTCGCTGGCCGGGCCGCGCGCGGTGGAGGCCGCGCGGCGGGACGGATACCGCGGGCGGATCGTGCTGATCGGCGCGGAGGAGCATCCGCCCTACGACCGGCTGCCGCTGTCGAAGTCGTTCCTCGACGCCGAAGGCCCAGGCCGGGTGGAGCCGTTCCACAACGAGGCGGTTCTGCGCGACGAACTAGGCGTCGACCTGCTGCTCGGCACACCCGCCGACGGGCTCGACACAGCCGCGCGGGAAGTCTCGGTGGCGGGCCGGACGGTGCCCTACGACGCGCTGGTGATCGCGACCGGTGCCACGGCGCGCCGCCTGCCCGGGAGCGAGGGGATCGCCGGGGTCCACGCGCTGCGGACGGTCGAGGACGCCCTCGCCATCCGGGCCGCGCTCGATCGCGGGGCACGTACGGTCGTGATCGGGGCGGGCTTCATCGGCTCGGAGGTCGCCGCCGCGGCCAGGAAACGCGGGCTGGCGGCGACGATCGTGGAGGCGCTCGACGTCCCGCTCGCCCGATCCGCCGGAGCCGACGCCGGCGAGGTGTGCGCTTCTCTGCACCGGGAGGCGGGTACGGAACTGCGGTTGTCCACGACGGTCACCGGCCTGGAGTCGGCCGGTGGCGTGGTCTGCGATGCCAGCCCCGGAGTCGGCGCGCGCTCTGGCGCCGGTGCCGTACTTCTGGTCGGACTGGTACGACCACCGGATCCAGTTCGTCGGCACCCCGCGCGCCGACGAGGTGGTGGCCGCCGTCCCGGCTTCCGGCGGGTTCACCGCGCTGTACCGGCGCGGGGACCGGATCGTCGGCGCGCTGACGGTCGACCGGCCACGCGAGATCATGAAGTACCGGCGACACATCGCCGGACGGGCGCCTTGGCCGGAGGCGATGGCGTTCGCTGCTGGAACGGCGGCTTAGAATGACGATCATGAGCGAGGCACCCTCAGCCTCCGTTACGGGTGGCCCGTACCGGCAGCCGATCGTCGCGGCGGCGATCGAGCTGACCGTGCGTTCCGGCTGGTCGTCGGTGACGATGAGCAAACTCGCGGAGATCGTCGGCGTCAGCCGTCAGACCGTCTACAACGAGCTCGGTTCGAAGTCCCAGCTCGCCGAAGCGATGATCTCGCACGAGCTCGGCAGGTTCCTCTCGGTCGTCCGGGAGGCTTTCGAACGGCATCCCGACGATCTCGTCGAGGCGATCCACGACGCCGTCCGCGGCGTCCTCGAACTCGCCGACGACAACCTCCTGCTGCGCGCCATCGTCTCGGCGACGCACGGCGCCGACACCGAGTTGCTGCCGCTGCTGACAGTCCGGGCTGGCAGCCTGCTGAGCGAAGCGACGATCATGTTGCGCGGCCGCGTGCGCTCCTACGGCCCGCCGCTGGACGCCGCGCAGCTGGACGTGGCGATCGACGTCGTCGTCCGGACGGTGCTGAGCCACATCATGCAGCCGTCGGACACCCCGGCGCGCACGGCCGACGCGCTCGCGTGGATGGCCTCGCGTGTGCTCGGGACTTCGACGACACGCTCACTGCGGCATCCTTCGCAGGATTAGGGCCGCGGCCTCGGCAGGGCTCAACCGGGTGTTCGAGAAGGTTGGCGCGGGAGAACGCGGGGCCGCCTCTTCGATGACACGGCGGCGGAACTCGTTGACGAGCCTGCCGAACGGCGGCGAACCGAACGGGAGATGCCGAGCACCGGCTCGACCGCCATGTGGTTGTGGAACAGCTTGAACCCGGTGAGCTTGCACAGTTCGTCGCCGACGCTCATCTTGCCGACCGCGGGCGGACCGAAGATCACGACGAAATCCACCCGGCCACCGTATCGGCCAAGACCAGGGGCGCCCACTCACGCGCGGGAATTGTCGGTCCCCTGTGCGACCCTCCCGGGATGATCGTCGTGTTCGATGCCGAGCTGTGGATCTGGGACGCCCGCCGCGAAGAGACCTGGACCTTCGTGAGCCTGCCCCAGGACATCTCCGAGGAGATTCGCGAGATCACCGACGGTCCGCGTCGCGGCTTCGGCGCGGTGCGCGTCCAGGTCTCGGTCGGTGCCAGCAAGTGGAAGACGTCGATCTTCCCGGACTCCAAACGCGGCACTTACGTGCTGCCGGTCAAGAAGGCGGTCCGGAAGGCCGAAGGGCTCGAGGAGGGTGATGTCGCGAAGGTGACCGTCGAGCTGATCGACCTCTGAAGGAGGCTCAGAGCAGGTTGGTTCCGAGCGGAGTCGTCAGATACAGGACGCTGCGCCCGGAGCGTTCGCGCGCGACGAGGCCGCTGTCCCGGAGGACCTTGAGATGCTGGGAAACCGCGCTCGGTGTCACGCCGAGAGCGCGAGCCAGGTCGGTCGTGGTCGCGGGGGAGGTCAGCGCCCGCAGGAGTTCCGCGCGCGTCCGGCCCAGCAGGCGCACCGTGCTGTACCGGGGCGGACGGGTCCCGGCCGCCCACAGGGTGCCAGTGCCCCGCGCCGGATAGCGCACCGTGGTCTGGGTCGAGGTGTGTTCCTTGATCAGGACATACGGCGAGCCGAGGACGACCGGCATCAGGACGAGGCCGCCCGGCCCTCGGTTGACGACGCGGTCGGTGCGTTCCCGCCCGTCGCGTACCAGCAGCAGCCGATCGGCGCGCCAATGCAGGTGCGGATGCAGATCCGAGAACAATCTCTCGGCACCGCCGGCGGCAAGTCGCCGGGCGCGATGCCCGACGTCGGCGTCCAGCACCGCGCGGATCCGAGGCCACTGTGGTGCGACGAGGCGGTCGTGCGCCTGGCGGAGTTCCTCGGCGATTTCCCGTAGCCCGGATGCCGGGTCCTTGGCGAGTGCGGCGGCGGTGGGCGGTAGATGTCCGCCGAACACCCGGTGAAGACTGGCCCTGACCTGAGCGCCGGAGGTCCGCCGCAACGCGTCGAGGTCGTTCTCGAGGGAGGCCCCGGAATCCCGCGGTGCGGGAACGAGGAACTCCGGCCAGGTGAGCTTGCCGTTCACGAGCAGCGGCCACGTCCAGGAAAGCGAGAGTGGTTCGCGATCGAGTTCCTCGCGCGCCCACCGCAGCCAAGGCAGGTTGACGGTGTTCTGGTCGAGGCCGGCGATCTGCTGCAGGCAGGCCACGGTTTCGGACAGTGGCGAGAGCGCGAACCGGGTCGCGGCCAATTCGGCGACGCCGAGTTCGATGGTCATCGACATCGCCCGAGTATGTAGCCCCGCGCTAAATGGTGTCTCCGGGTCGCGTGAGGTCGCCACGATTCGACCATGCCCCGCTTACCCCGTGTCTACCGGCGGCTGTGGTGGGCCACCGGGATCGACAGCCTCGGCAACGGCGTCTTCACCGCGGCACTGCCCCTGTTGGCGGTGACGGTGAGCCACGACGCGAGGGACATCGCACTGGTCTCCGTGGCGACGTACCTGCCATGGCTTTTGCTGTCCCTCACCGCCGGATCCGTCGTCGACAGGGTCGACCGCGTCACCCTCATGTGGCGGACGCAGGTGCTCCAAGCTCTGGTCGTCGGCGTCCTCTCGGCGCTCGTGGCCGCGGACGCGCTGGGTGTTCCGGTCCTCGTCGTACTGGCGCTCGCACTCGGTTCTTGCGAGGTGTTCTACGACAACGCCGCACAAGCGGTGCTCCCGGACCTCGTCCCGAAGGAGCTGTTGCACCGGGCGAACGGTAGCCAGCAGGTGGCGATGACCGTCGGCAACCAGTTCCTGGGGCCGCCCCTCGGGAGCTTGTTCTTCGCGCTCGCCTGGACCCTTCCGTTCGCCGTCGACGCCGTGTCGTTCGTCATCGCCGCCCTGCTACTGGCCCGGCTGCCCCGACGAAGGCGCGAGCGTTCGGACAATACGAATGTCCTCAGTGGACTCCGCTGGTTGAGGGGACACGGTCTGCTGCGTGCTCTCGCCCTGTTGCTCGGCGTCAACACGTTCTGCGGTCAGCTCGGAAACGCCACCCTGGTGCTGTTCGTGACGGATGAGCTGCGTCGCGGTGCGGGAGTGTTCGGCCTCCTGCTCGCCGGGGCGGCGATCGGTAGTGTCCTCGGCGCGCTCACGACCGCGCGGCTGGTCACCCGCCTCGGCGACCTGCACGCTCTGCTCACCTCCTTGGCCGTGAACGCCCTCGTCTTCGTCGGAATCGGGTTCAGCGCGAACGTGATCATGCTCGGCGCACTCTTGGCCGCGAGCGGGTTCGTCACGACGATCTGGAACGTCGTGACCGTCGGTGTCCGGCAACGGAACGTGCCGTCGACCTTGCTCGGCCGGGTCAACAGCGTTTACCGGCTGGTCGGCTGGGGCCTGATGCCGCTCGGCGCGTTGACCGGTGGACTGCTGGCGCACCGATTCGGTCTTCGTGTTCCGTATCCGGTGGCCGGTGTCGTGCGTGGCATCGCGCTGCTGGCCGCGCTTCCCGTGCTGATCCCCGCGATGCGCGGCGAGCGCTGATCACCACGTCACGGGGGTTCTGGTCAAAGCGTTCCTCCAACGAGTGCCCCGGCGAGTTCCGGACGGCGCAGACGGGCTTGTTTTGGCATGTTCCAGCCGAGGACGCCAGTCACCACGCCGTCGCGCCGGTACTGCGCGACGAATCGCCGTCCGGCCAGGCCGCCCTCCACAATGGACACTTCGGCGTCGGCGAAGAGGGTTCCGTGCACGTGGATCTTGGCGTCGAACTGGTCGGTCCAGAAGTAGGGGACCGGGGCGTAGGGGCGGTCGTCACCGAGGATGACGCCCGCGACGTGTCCTGCCTGTTCGGTGGCGTTGGTCCGGTTCTCCAGCCGCAGCGCCATGTCGAGGGACTCGTGATGCCAGCGGGCGACGTCGCCGACGGCGTAGACGCCTTCGGCTGCGCGGCATCGGGAGTTGCAGACGACGCCGTTCGCCAGTGTCAGTCCGCTGCCTTCCAGCCACTCTGTCGCCGGCGCGGCGCCGAACGCCACCACGACGACATCCGCGGGGAGTACTTCGCCGGTTTCCAGCCGCACGCCGCTGACGCGCCCGTCCTGTGAAGCCAGTCCGGTGACTGCGGCGCCGAGTCGCAAGGTGACACCGCGGGACGTGTGCAGTTCCGCCAGCAGTTCCGAGACGACCGGCCCGAACTGGGCGGCCAGAGGCGCCGGTTGCGGTCCCGCGAGGGTGACGTGGACGCCCATCCCGGCGGCACTCGCGGCGATTTCGGTGCCGAGGACACCGTCGCCGACGACCACCGCCCTGGAGCAGGACAGCAGGTCCGCCCGCAGGCCAACCGCGTCTTCGAGAGTGCGGAGAACGTGGACTCCGGCCAGGCCGTCCTGATCGGGCAGCGCGCGTGGCCGCAGCCCCGTGGCGATCACGATCTCGTCCGCGGTCAGCGTCCGCCCCGACGCCGTGTGGACGGTCCTCTTCTGGACGTCCAGCGCCGTGGCCGGGTCTCCGAGCACGAACTCGGCGTCCAATGTGGACAACCGGTCGGCGGTTCGCAGCTGGGTCCGCGACGGCTCCCAGCGTCCGGAAAGGACCTGTTTGGACAGTGGAGGCCGGTCGTAGGGGAGATGCGGTTCCGCGCCCAGCACCGTGATCTCGTCCTGATATCCCTTGCGGCGCAGCGCCTCCACCGTCGCGAGACCGGCGGCGGAGGCGCCGACGACGAGCACGGTCACGCGTTCTCGCTCACGGCGATCGCGGCGCCGGGGCAGACGTCCGCCGCCTCGCGGACGACGTCGTGCAGGTCGGTGCCGGGCGCGTCCTCCAGCAGGATCACGATGCCGTCCTCTTCCCGCTGGTCGAAGACGTCGGGGGCGAGCAGCACGCAGGTGCCGGCGCCGCAGCATTTGTCCTGGTCGACGGTGATCTTCATGGTCCTTTTCCTCCGTCCGGGCCGGGGGTGACCGGTGCCAGCCACATCCCGGCGAGTGCGTCGATGAGCCCGGTCGCGGCGTCCTGCCAGGACGACCGGGGAGTGGGGGTGCCCTCGGCGAGGGCACGTTCGCGTTCGGCGTTCATGTGGACCAGCAGCTGGCGGGCCATGTCGCCGCGTTCCGCCAGTACCTCGGCGGGCAGGTCGGGCAGGCACCGGTGCAGTCCTTCGACGATCCGCACCAGTGACGGTGAGGTCAGCGATTCCTCGACCATGATCGGGCGGAGCGCGGGATCGGTCATGACCTGCGCGCCGAACCGCGCGAACCAGGTGGGATTGCCGAGGGTGGCCAGATGCTCGGCCACCGGGGTGACCAGGCAGCCGAGCCAGTCCCGCAGGTTCGGGCTGTCCCCGAGTTCGGCCAGCTTCCGGACGCGGATCTCCTCGATCGGCTCCGCGTGCCGCCGCGCGATGGCCCGGACCAGATCGGCCTTGGTGCCGAAGTGGTAGCCGACCGCGGTGTTGTTTCCCTGTCCCGCCGCTTCGCTGACCTGGCGGTTGGACACGGCGAAGACGCCGTGTTCGGCGAACAGCCGTTCCGCCGCGGTCAGGATCAGTTCCCGCGTCGCGTGCGCCCGTTCGGCGCGGGCACCGGTGATCTCACTCGTCATGGGCATCACCATCGCACGGGCAGTTCCCGTAGTCCGCCGACGGCGAGCCCTTCGACCTTGCGCAGTTCGGCCGCCGGGACGGCGAGTTCCAGCGAAGGCAGTTTCTCCAGCAGGACACCGAGTACGACCTGCAGTTCGGTACGGGCGAGAGGCTGCCCGAGGCACGCGTGCGCGCCGGCGCCGAACGCCAGATGCGGGTTCGGGCTGCGATCGAGTGTCAGGTCGGCCGCGGCTTCGAACGCGCTCTCGTCGCGGTTGGCGGCGGCCATGCTGCACATCGCGGTGGTGCCCGCCGGCAAGATGGTGCCGCCGACCTCGAAATCCTCGGTGAGATAGCGCGACATGCCGATGCCGGCGTTGGCGTCCATCCGCAGGGATTCCTCGACGGCGGTGCGGATCAGTGACCGGTCCGCGAGCAACGCCTCCCAGCGGGTCCGGTCCTCCAGCAGCATCGCCACCATCTTCGCGATCATGTTCGCGGTGGTCTCGTGCCCGGCGATCAGCAGGCCGATCCCGGTGGCGACGAGCAGCTTGTCGGACCAGCGCTCGCCGTCCACGTCGGTGTCGGTGATGAGCGCGCTCAGGATGTCCTCGCCCGGTCCCGCCCGCTTGGCGGCGATGTGCCCGCCCATGTACCGGCCGAATTCCGCCTGCGCGACGTCGAACTCCGCCTGGGTGTACCGGGTCATGCTGAGCATGACGTCGGACCAGTGCGCGAAGCGTTCCCGGTCCGTGTCCGGCACACCGAGCATGTCGCAGATGACCCACACCGGGAGCGGAAAGGCCAGGCCAGCCTTGAGATCCGCGGGCTGTCCCTTCGCGACCATCTCGTCGATCAACTGGACGGACATGGCCTCCATCCGCGGCCGGAGCGCGGTCATCCGCTTGGCGGTGAACCATTTCCCGAGCATCCGGCGCCACTTCAGGTGCGCCTCGCCGTGCTGGGGGATGACCGAGGCCATCTCGCTGTTGAAGACCCCGCCCGATTCGGTGTCCGCGACCCTGGCCGCCTTGTCTTCGGGGGTCGGCCTGGTGAACCGAGGCTCGGACAAGACGCGTTTGACGTCCGCGTAGCGGGTGAGCAGCGTCGCCTCGTCGCCGCTGGCCAGCGCGACCTTGGCGACCGGGCACTTCGCCCGGAACTCGGCCCATTCGGCGGGCGGCGCCAGCGCGGCCTCGGTCGGGAACGGGAAGCTCGGCAGCCGATCCAGGTCGCTCTGCGTCATCAGGGGCTCCTTCAGCGTGGTTGTTCCTTGATGCACACAGTGCCCTGAGTGTTGGCATAAGTCAATCAATTGACTTAAGTTGGTCGCACTCACTCACGCTCTCCACCGGAGGCCTCGTATGCCCCAACCGTCCGCCGTGCCACGTCCTCAGCTCGTCGTGGTGGTGCTAGCGCTGGGCGGGATCGTGGTCTCGCTGATGCAGACCCTGGTCATCCCGCTGATCCCGAAACTGCCGGAACTCCTGCACGCGTCGGCGGCCGACACGACGTGGGTGATCACGGCGACGCTGCTCGCGAGCGCGGTCGCGACACCGGCTGGTACCGATGGTCGCCGGCCGAGAGGCTCACCTCGGCGACCGCGACGATGAGCGCGTCACTCGGCGTCGGTGGCGCACTCGGCCTGCCCGCGGCCGCCTTGCTCGCGGAGAACGCCGACTGGCATCTGCTGTTCTGGATCGCGGCGGGGCTCGGTGCCGTCGTGACCGGGCTCGTGCTGGCCTTCGTTCCGGAATCGAGTGTGCGCACAGGCGGACGGTTCGACCTCGTCGGCGCCTCCGGGCTTTCGGTGGCGCTGGTCTGTCTGCTGCTGGCGATTTCGAAGGGCGCGCAGTGGGGCTGGGTGAGCGGACGGACTTCGGGGTTGTTCGGCGCCGCCGCGCTGGTTCTGCTGGTGTGGGGCTGGTGGGAGCTGCGGACGGCCAGGCCACTGGTGGATCTGCGGACGACCACCCGGCGTCAGGTCCTGCTCTGACGTCGATCGTGTTCGCGTTCGCCATGTTCGCGCAGTCGCTGATGCTCCCGCAGATCCTGCAGCTGCCGACGGGGACCGGCTACGGGCTCGGGCAGACCATGCTGGTCACCGGCCTGGTGCTGGTGCCGTCCGGGTTCCGTCGCAGGGCGGCTTCCGGCTCATCATGGGACTCGGTTGCGGGACCGCCCTCGTCGCGCTGGCGATCGCCGCGTTCATCCCCGGTCTGCGAGGGCGTATCGAGGCCGACGCAACGCCGCCTGCAGCGGTACCTGCCGCCAGGCGTTAGCCAGCCTGCTGTTTGATATCGATCAGGCGGGGTGACCAGCCACTCCGCAGAGGATGCCCTGGTGGGAGGAGATAGTCGACCATGGTGGCCAACTCAAGTCGGCCACGATGAATCACCGGCAAGACCGTGGGAGCGGGAACAGATGGCGGGAAGGGCATATCCGCGATGAGGTCCCGAAGGCTGAACTCGCTAGCCAGCCACCTCATGAGCGCACGAACGTGTTCCGACTCCTTCTTCTTGCCGTCAAGCCCACCGAGGTCGCGTCGATAGCTGGTGTCGTCGCGTCCAGCCGCGGCGATAAGCCCGGACCGGCGCACAAGGCACGGATAGCAGTTTCCGCAGTTGAAGATCCCTTCCGCATTGAAGCGGAAACTGCTGGGGTCGCCGCAGCTCACAGTGTTTTCGAGGTCTTCCCGGGCAAGTCCGGCATCTAGTGCGATCGCGCAGACTTCACCCTTGGTGTAGGGCAGAAGAGGATTGGTGATGACCACGGTGCCGCCGATGTCATCGATCACCCGGTTCATCCTGTCGACCGTCCATGGATGAACCGACCGGGTAGAGAGGGCGCCGATCCTGCTAGGGGTCAGCGGAGGGTTGACTGCGAGTTGCCCGTTCTCAGGGACGTGTACCCGGTTGACTCTGTGAGCTGAAGCGGCGGCTACGGCGGTCGCCACGTAGAGGAATCCGCGGGTTCTTGAACTCCGCTCGAGACCTTCGCCGGTTTTTGACAATGGCCGCTGCCCGACCTGGACCAGCGTCATCGGTCGCGTGGCTAGCCGCGCGACCGACTGTTCGATCTGTTTTTGTCTTGCGCGGATGTTGTCGTCGTAGCCGATAAGAAGGAGTTCTCCCGCGCCTCCTCGAGTAGCGGCCTTGGCGGCGTAAGCAGTGGAATCGAGCCCGCCAGAGAACAGGGCGACTTCCTCTGCCCGAGCTTGGAAGTCGAACCATTGACGGCGTTCTGCGCCTCCTGTCACTCGCAGGTCCCACTGATCACCGGTGAGAGCGTTGAGAAGCGCGGCCAGGTTGTCCAGGGCTTGGGCCTGCCAGCGACGTGGATCGGCGACCTGCACCACGAGATCGATCCTGCGTGTCCAGCCGTCTTCAGTGCTTCGTCGGTAGCGTTTGTCCACCAAGAATACCGCCCGGGCGATCTCCAGGAGATCCGCCGCCCAGGGTTTCGCGGGACCTACCAAGGTCGAGATCTGTTCCAGGCGGTCGCGACGATCGTGGAAGTCGGCTGCGGACAGCCACTCACGTCCGTCGTCTCGGTGGCAGCCCTGGGTGGAGAAACCGAACCTTCGCGGTTCACGCCTCATCCCGGCCCCCGGGGAGGCCGAGGGCGGCAGCTGTCGCGTCCTTCAAGAGGTCGCGTGCGAAGTCGGCGATCGGACGCGGGTCCTCGGGGCTCGCTTCCTTCTTCGCGCAGGGGAGGGGGAGTATCGAAACGATTTGCTCTGCGACCCAGTCGGCGATCTGTCCACCAGGATCTACAAGGTAAAGCCCTGGGGTGAGAAGCTTGATTTTTTCGGCGATCACAGCCTGAATGAACTGGGCTACGAAATCTGCGAAGAACAGTTCGTAAACAGCGCAGAAGAGCTCGGCGGGAAGGCCCCAGTCGCTGTCCTCGTGCCGGACGGCGTCGGATACGCGCTGGTCTTGCAATATGTGCTCGGCGCAGGCGGTGGCCGATCGTCGAGCCAGTGCGTCGGTGATCGTCATTCCGTCACCTGCGACTGACGAGACGAACCTGGACAAGAACCAGTCTTCGCGCGTGCCGGGCCAGTCATCATCGGGCTCCAGGTCAAACGCTGGAGTGTCAGAGCCGAGGCTGCTCATTACGTCGATCAGCGCTTCGCCGGTCTGGAGTAATGCCGAACGCAGGCCATATGCGTCTGGGTTTTCACGGACGGCTGCGGCCAGTGCATCGCGGCACCTTTGTCCGCGGCCGGCGGCGGACTCGGCAGAGATCACGTGATCTTCGGATTGTCGCGGAGAAGGAATGCCCGCTGTCGAGATCGTCGATCCGTCCGGACGAAGCCGGGCAACACTACGAGTAACCGTTTGCCAGGCTTTGCCGTCTGGGCCCTTCCATCTGGTTGACGTTCCCATTCAAGCACCCCCGCACCGTCAGCTGCACTCCACGCTACGGACGGAAAGTGACATTGCAATGGCTGAAAGTAAGATCGCTCGTTCGGCGTAGCCGGCCTTGATAGTACAAGTCCGCTGTTGTCACCCGGCCGGCGTGCGGTTTCCTAAGCCTGACGACTTTCTGAAACGATTTCTGCTTTCGCCAGCTTCGACGGCCACCAGATCTTCCGTCCGACGTCCATCGTCAGAGCCGGTACCAGCAGCGACCGGACCAGAAGGGTGTCCAGCAGAACCCCGAACGCGACGATGAACGCCAGCTGCGCCAGGAAGAGGATCGGCAGGACGGCCAAGGCGGCGAAGGTCGCGGCGAGTACGACTCCCGCGGACGTGATCACGCCACCGGTGACCCGCAGGCCGCGCAGGGTTCCTTCCCTGGTGCCGATTCTGCCCGCCTCCTCGCGGACCCGGGTCATCAAGAAGATGTTGTAGTCGATGCCCAGCGCGACAAGGAAGACGAAGCCGAACAGCGGGACGACCGGGTCGGCGCCGGGGAAGTCGAAGACGTGGTTGAACACCAGTGCCGAGACGCCCATCGTGGCGGCGAACGACAGCACCACCGTGGCGATCAGCAGCAACGGCGCGAGCAATGAGCGCAGCAGCAGGGCGAGCACGAGGAAGATCACCGCCAGGACGATCGGGATGATCACCATCCGGTCGTGCTCGGACGTCTTCCTGGTGTCGAGCAGGGTCGCCGTCGGGCCGCCGACCTTGGTGCCGTCGACCGGGTGCACGGCCGAGCGGATCCGTTCCACGGTGGCGACGGCGGCATCGGAGTCCGGGGGATCGGCCAGCACCGCGTCGATCTTCGCGAGCCCGCCGGCTTCGCCGCTTTGGCGGATGTCCGAGACGCCGGGGACGCGCGCCAGCTCGGTCACCGTCTTGGCTTGCCCGGCTGGAGTGACGATGACCGTGGGGGAGCCGGAGCCGCCCGGGAAGTAGCGCGAGAGGACCTCCTGTCCCGCCACGGAGTCGACCGGGGTGAGGAAGACGTCGGACTGCGCGGTGCCGGAAGCCTTGAGCTGCGGCAGGAACGCGCCACCCGCCAGGAGGACGACGGTGGTGACGATCCAGATCGTGCGGGGAGCGCGTGCGACCCAGCCGGCGACGCGTCCCCAGAGCTTGCCGGTCTCTTCGCGAGGCGGAGCGACTGTCGGCCGGAAGGGCCAGAAGGCGTTGCGGCCGCACAAGGCCAGGACAGCGGGCAGGAAGGTGACCGTCGTCAGCAGGGCGGCGGCGATGCCGATGGCGGCGACCGGGCCGAGTCCCTTGTTGGAGTTCAAGTCGCTGAACAGCAGGCAGAGGACGCCGAGGATCACGGTTCCGGCGGAGGCCGCGATCGGTTCGATCGTCGAGCGCCATGCGGTGCGCAGGGCGGTGCGGGCGTCGTCGGTCGTCCGGAGTTCTTCGCGATAGCGCGAGATCATCAGGAGCGCGTAGTCCGTGGCGGCGCCGAAGACGAGGATGAAGAGGATCCCCTGGCTCTGCCCGTTCAAAGCCAGGAGGTCGTTGTCCGCGAGGAGGTACACCGCGAGGCTCGCCGTCCCGAGAGCGAACACGGCCGACAACAGGACGAGGAGAGGGAGCAACGGGCTTCGGTAGACGATGATCAGGATGAGCGCGACCACCGCGCCCGCGACCAGGAGCAGCAGCCCGTCGATCCCGCCGAACGCCTCCTTCAGATCGGCGACTTGGGCGGCGAGGCCGGTCACGAGGACCTTCAGGCCGTCGGGGGTGTCGCGGGCCAGTGCCTCCCGCAGTGCCTCGACACTGTCACCGGGATCGCCCTTGGCGTCGAGCAGGACGACGACCTGGGCACCGGCGTCGCTCTCCGGGGCGGGGACGAGCCGCGCGTTCGAGGTCCGGTCGGCGAGGAAGCGCTTGTCATCCTCGGTCAGGCCGGACGGCCGTTCGGCCACGACGATCGCCGGGATGACGGCGGCGCTCGAGAACCGCTTCTGGAGTTCGCCGACCTCGGTCGCCTCGGCCGACGCCGGCAGGAAACTGCTGCTGTCGTTCTCCGTGACCTGGCTCAGTTTGCCCGCGTACGGTCCGCCGAAGCCACCGAAGATCAGCCAGGCCACCGCCACGAGGGCGGGGAGCAGCCAGCGCAGACGTGACCGCGTGCGGGCGGGGTGTTCGACTTCCGAGATCATGAGCGGATGGCTCCCGTGGCAATACTACTTCGACGAGTGAATAGTTCGACCATCGAAATAGTAGAGTGGTCGCCTGGACGGTGCAGCGTGAGGGGAGGTTTCGGGCGTGGCTGAGGACACCGAGGAGGTCACGGACGCCCTGCTCGTCCTCCTGCTGCGGCAACTGACCGTCGAGTCGGACCGGTTCGCGGAGATGTTCGGGGAGGCCCACGGCCTGCACCGGACCGACCTCAACGCGCTCGCGGTGATCATGGACGCGGCCAAGATGGGCACACCGATGAGTCCGAGCAGGCTCGCGGAGGCACTGCACCTCAGCGCGTCCGCGACGACCGCGGTGCTCGACCGGCTCGAGCGGGCGGGTCACCTCTATCGGGACCGCAGCGCGACCGACCGGCGCAAGGTCGAACTGCGTATGCACGACCAGGCCCGCCGGATCGGGACCGAGTTCTTCCTGCCGCTGGGTGAGCGTTTCTCCGCGGCGTGGCGGGACCTGGGGGAGGACGAGCGCCGGACGGTCGCCCGGTTCCTCCGGAGCAGCATCGCCGCAACCGTGGAGGTCCGCGGGCGCCTGGCCCCCTGAACGGGCCACTCGGGCTGCGCCACCGGCTTCCTCCGGGAAGACTCGGTGAAATGCGATGTGTGGTGCTCGGTGCGACGGGTTATGTCGGCGGGCGGCTGGTGCCCCAGCTGCTCGACGCCGGCCATGAGGTCCGCGTGGTGGCGCGCTCTCCGGAGAAGGTCGCCGAAGAGCCGTGGCGTGACCGCGTCGAGGTCGAACGCGGCGACGTCACCGATCCGGCGTCGATCGAGCAGGCCCTCGCCGATGGCGAGGTCGTCTACTACCTTGTGCATTCCTTGTCGCGCAAGGATTTCGTCGAGATCGACCGGGAGGCTGCCCGAACGGTCGCCGAGGCCGCGAAGACGGCGGGCGTGCGACGACTGGTGTACCTCGGCGGCATCGTGCCGGACGACGACGAGTTGTCGCCGCATCTGGCGTCGCGGGCCGAGGTCGGCCAGGTCCTGTTGGAGTCCGGCGTGCCCGCCATCGTCCTGCAGGCCGCGGTGATCATCGGTTCGGGTTCGGCGAGTTTCGAGATGTTGCGCTACCTGACCGAGCGGCTCCCGGCGATGGTCACCCCGCGATGGGTGCACAGCCGCATCCAGCCGATCGCCATCCGGGACGTGCTGCACTACCTCGTGCATGCCGCGGATCTGCCGTCCGAGGTACAAGGTGCCTTCGACATCGGCGGTCCCGACGTCCTGACCTATTTGGACATGATGCGCCGCTACGCCGTCGTCGCCGGGCTGCCGAGGCGAGCCATCGTACCCGTGCCCGTGCTGACACCGTGGCTTTCGGCGCAATGGGTCAACCTGGTGACCCCCGTGCCGAAGTCGATCGCCGCCCCGCTGATCGAATCGCTGGTGCACGAGGTGGTCTGCCACGACCACGCGATCGCCGAGCACATCCCCGACCCGGAAGCGGGCCTGACCCATTACGAACACGCCGTCGAACTTGCGCTGACTCGGATCCGCAACGCCGACGTGCCGACCCGCTGGTCCGACGCGTCGACGGCTTCGGCACCTTCGGATCCGCTCCCGAGTGACCCGGATTGGGCGGGCGGGACGATCTACGAGGACAAACGTGAGCAGAGGACGGACGCCTCGCCGGAGGCGCTGTGGGACGTCATCGAGTCGATCGGCGGCGAACACGGGTGGTACTCGTTCCCGCTGGCGTGGTCCGTCCGAGGCTGGGCCGACCGGCTCGTCGGCGGCGTCGGCCTGCGGCGAGGTCGACGGGACCCGCGGCGGCTGCACCTGGGCGAGGCGCTGGACTGGTGGCGCGTCGAATACCTCGACCGGCCACGTCTCCTGCGGCTACGCGCGGAGATGAAGCTGCCGGGGCGAGCCTGGCTCGAACTCGGCGTCGAGTCCGACGGGAACGGCGGGACGATCTACAAGCAGCGTGCGGTGTTCGAGCCGCACGGGTTCGCCGGTCACGCGTACTGGAAGGGGATCGCGCCGTTTCACGGTGTCATTTTCGGCGGCATGGTCCGCAACATCACCGGGGCGGCGCAGGGGGCGGCCGTGCGGTCGTGGGGGGGGGGGGGGGGGGGGGGGGGGGGGGGGAGAAAAAAAAAAAAACACCCCCCCCCCCCCCCCCCCCCCCAAAACAGGAAGACGCCCTCTCCGCCGGTGATATGGGGGCACCTCCCCCCCCCCCCGCCCCACAAAACA
>NZ_JBVKAE010000040.1:80664-82277 GCF_055598845.1 Amycolatopsis sp. NPDC039088
AGGGGGGGGGGGGGGGGGGGGGGGGGGGGGGGGGGGGGAGGGGGGGGGGGGGGGGAAGGGGGGGGGGGGGGGGGGGGGGGGGGTGGTGTTTCTCCCCCCCCCCCCCCCCCCCCACGACTCTCTTAGGGCGCCCAATGGAAGGCTTCGCAGCGAAGGCGCCTACGCGCGCTATGCGTCTCGTAAGTTTGTTGCTCTGCGCAGTTGTTTGGCGGTCTGCTGTTCCCTATCGGGTGAAACGAGCCAGGCGTGTCCGCTACGCAAATCGGGCTAGCACATGTGTTCGATCTTCGGTATCGTTGAGGTCGTGGCCAGCGAAAACAGTCCTCAGGCGGTGTGCTCCGAGTGGTGGCGTGCCGATACTGCGACGCTGCATGCCCGGAAGCAGGAAATCGAATTTCTGAAGTGTCGATTGGATGCGGAGCAGTACGCGATTCTGGCGGAAATCAATAACCGGGGTGTGCGTGGGTGTTCCGGTCATTCGACGTTGGCGGCGTTGATTTTCGAGGACTTTCAGGTGACGGACAAGGAAGCCAGTATCCGTGCCGACCGGGTCCTGGCTCTGCATCCCGGGCCGTCTATCGGCGGAGATCCCGAGCCGCCGTTGGCGCCGTTAACGGCCGAGGCTGCGGCGGAGGGCACGATCGGTGGTGCGCAGATCGACGCGATCATCCGCACTCTCGCCCGCATCCCGTCCACCGTTCCGGAACAAGAGGTGCGGGGCGGAGAGAAGATCTTGGTCGACCTGGCTCGCCGGGCGGGGCCTCGGCAGATCGCCCGAGCCGGGCGGAGGCTCTTGGACAAGCTGGATCCCGACGGGAAAGAGCCCCGCAACGAGGACCCGAAAGACACGCGGCCGGAGCTGCGGTTCGTCAAACACCGCGACGGCACGCTCGGGCTCAAAGCCACCCTCGATCTCGAAACGTATGCGCGGTTGAAGTCCGACCTCGACCCGATGGCGAAACCGCACAAGGCCATCGACGGGGTCCGGGACTCCCGCACCCAGGACGAACGCTACGGCGACGCCTTCACCGACTATGTGCGGTTGAAGACCACCAGTCGCAATCTTCCCGGCCAGGCCGGGGAGGCGACGCACATCCTCGTGACCATGTCCTACGAGGATCTGATGCGGGACATCGGTGAGGCACATCTGGATCTGGTCGGGCCGATCAGCGCCACCGACGCGCGGATCCTGGCCTGTGATGCTCGTGTCCGGCCCGGTGTTCTCGGGACCGCGGGCGAACCGCTGGACATCGGCCGATCCAAACGGACAGTGTCACTAGCCCAGAAGTACGCGTTGACCATCCGCGACGGCGGCTGCGCCTTCCCAGGCTGCGACATGCCGGTACCCCGCTGCACCGCACACCACATCGTCTTCTGGCGACACCACGGCGAAACAAAGATCGACAATCTCGTGCTCCTGTGCACCCGGCATCACCGGCTGATCCACCACAGCGAATGGAAAGTCGCCATCGCCCAAGACGGACTCCCCGAATTCACCCCGCCTGCTTATCTCGACCCCAATGCCGTTAAGTTAGGAGCGGGCTTCGGCGCAGCGTGAGCTGTGGGGCGGCGTTGTGTCGCGTCTGAGTGTGGCGGGCTCTTTTGGTGAGCTT